>JAITEZ010000115.1 GCA_031281735.1 Deltaproteobacteria bacterium
GGGGATGCTACGGCTGGGCGGGCGATCCGGAAAAGACCGCTTTCCTGCGGGGCATTCTAACACAGGGGTGGGCCGCCGCCAACCGTTTCGCCCCGGGCCCCCCGGCCCTTCCCGGCCGCCCTGGCCGGTGCGGCTGGCGGGGCTTCAAACCCGCCGCCGAGTGGGGTATAAGGGTTGGGCCCGCGCCCCGCCGCCGGCGCGCGGGCCCAACCCACCCGAAAGGCCCCCAATGGAACCATTCCGCGCCATCACCGCCGTGGCCGCCGACCTTGACCGCTCCAACGTGGACACGGATCTCATCATCCCCAAGCAGTTCCTGAAGCGCATCGACAGGGACGGCTACGGGGCGCACCTCTTCAACGACCTGAGGTTCAGGGAGGACGGCTCCGAGGATCCCTCCTTCGTCCTGAACGCCCCGCGGTTCAAGGGGGCGGGGGTGCTGGTGTCCCTCGACAACTTCGGCTGCGGGTCCAGCCGGGAGCACGCGGCCTGGGCCATCCGGGACTACGGCTTCAGGGCGGTGGTGGCCTCCGGTTTCGCGGACATCTTCAGCGGCAACAGCCTCAAGAACGGGCTCCTGCTGGTGAGGCTCCCCCTCGCGGACGTGAAGGACCTCATAGGGAGGATCAAGGCCAACGAGGGCTACGAGCTCTCGGTGGACCTGGAGGGGCAGGAGATAGCCGGGTCGGACGGCTGGAGGAGGGGCTTCGAGATGGATCCCTTCCGGCGGGAGAAGCTCCTGAAGGGCCAGGACGACATAGACGCCACCCTGGAGCTCGAGGACCGGATCGCGGCCTACGAGAGGGCCCACGCCGAGCCCTGGCAGGCGGCGCTCCCCGAGCGGGATCCCGGGGCCCGGGACCGGTAGGGGCGGGCCGCCCCTCGCCGGGGCCTGCGGCGGGCGGCCCGCCGGGGCCCGGGAGGCGCCTTCAGACGCAGCCGCTAAGGATCCTCGACGCGGCCTGGGCCGGATCCTCGGCCCCGCAGAGCGCGGAGATAACCGCGAGCCCGTTGAAGCCGTGCGCCCAGGCCAGGTTGGAGTTGGCGACGGTGATGCCGCCGATGCCCACGGTCGGCTGGCGCAGGGCCACGATGGAGGCTATCGCCTCCGCGTCCAGGACCGGCGCCTCGGGCTTGGAGGGGGAGGGGAAGAGCGCCCCCACGCCCAGGTAGTCGGCGCCAGCCAGGAGGGCCTTCCTGCCGGACTCGGCGCTGGAGGCGGAGTAGCCGATGAGGCACCGCTTGGGGAGCACGGCCGCCGCCGCCTCCACCGGCAGGTCCCCCTCGCCCAGGTGGACGCCGTCGGCCCTGACCGCGAGGGCGATGTCCAGGCGGTCGTCGATTATGAAGAGCTTCCCGCTCTCCCGGCACAGGGCCGCGAGTTCCGAGGCCTCCTCGTAGAGCTCCCGGTCGCCCAGGCCCTTCTCCCGGAGCTGGAGGGCCGTGACCCCCCCCCGGAACGATTGCTCGGCGATTTCCCTGACGCCCCGGGTCCCGGCGTCCCTTTTCCCAATGACGAGGGTAAGCCTCAGGGCGGCGTTAATCGGCTTCTTCTTGAGCATGCGGCACCTGCCTGGTTGGATCCCCGCGCGGCGGCGGGAAGGCCCCGCGCGGGGGCGGAAAGGCCCGCGCCCCGCCGCCGGGCGGCCGGCGGGGGCGTGACGGGCGGCCGGCCGGGGAGTCCTCCGGGGAGATCCCCGCGGCGGCTCAGGCGAGCTCCGCGATGGCGTCCATGAGACGCACCCGGAACTCCCCCAGGTTCCCCGGGGCCGACAGCCGCCCCTCGGCGAGGGACCCGGCCTCCTTGAGGAGCGCCATCGCGGCGATGGTGGCCTGGCAGGGCCTGTCCGGCGCGGCCCCCGCGCAGGCGGCCACGATGGAGGAGAGAATGCACCCGGAGCCCGTGATCCTGGTCATGAGCGCGCTGCCCCCGGTGACGTTGGCGAGCTTCTGTCCCTCGGCCACCACGTCGGTGGGGCCCGAGATCGCCACCACGGCGGAGCAGCTCTCGGAGAGGCGCCGGGCTGCCCCCTCCAGCGCCTCGAGGCCCGCCTGGCTGACGGAGTCCACGCCCTTCTGGCCGCCCCCCGCGACGGCGCCCGCCAGGGTGAGTATCTCGGAGGCGTTGCCGCGGATCACCGTGGGGCCCACCTCGTCCAGGATCCGGCGCGCGGCCTCGAGCCGCATGGCGGTGGCCCCCGCCCCCACGGGATCCAGCACCACGGGCTTGCCGAGGCGGCGGGCGGCCCGTCCGGCCCCCAGCATGGCGGCGAGCTGGGCCCCGTCTGCGGTGCCGATGTTCAGGACGACCGCGGAGGCGATCCCCGCGAGCTCGCGGGCGTCGTTCTCGTCGAGGCTCATGACCGGCGAGGCGCCGGCGGCCAGGAGGGCGTTCGCGCAGTCGTTCGCCGTGACGTGGTTCGTGAGGCAGAGGGTGAGGGGGGAGGAGGAGCGCACGGCGTCCCAGATCAGGCGGTCCAGCTTGGCTTTGGCGGGGGACAATATCCTATCCTTTCTCTCCGGGCGGTACGCGGCCCCCCCGGGCGGGGGGCGGCGGCGGGATCCCCGGCGCCGGGTCCGCAGCGGCCTGCGCTACAGCTTCCGCCCGTAGCCGTAATAACTCCAGAAATGGTGCAGCGGGCCCGGCCCGGAGCCCCCGAGATCGAGGTTCCGGGAGGGGTCCATGGCCTCCCAGACGTAGGCCTTGGCGCGGTCCACGGCCTCCGGGAGCGGGGCGCCCAGGGCGAGATGGGCCGCGACGGCGGACGAGAGGGTGCAGCCGGTCCCGTGGGTGTTGCGGGTGTCGCGGCGGGGCGAGCTGAAGGCCACCCCCCCGGGGGCGTCCTCCCCCAGGAGTATGTCCTCCGCGCTCTCGCCCCCGGCGTGGCCGCCCTTGACGAGGACGTTGCGGGGGCCCAGGGCGAGGATGCGCTCCGCTGCCCGCACGGCCTGCTCCCGGCAGCCGATTTCCAGGCCGGAGAGCCTCTCCGCCTCGAAGAGGTTGGGGGTGGCCAGGAAGGCGCGTCCCAGGAGCCCCTTCAGGGCCTCAACGCTCTCCCCGTCCAGGAAGACGTGCCCCGACGCGCTCACCATGACGGGGTCGACGACGGCCGGGATCCCGGGCAGCCGCCGGCCCAGGAACTCCACGAGGGCCTCCGAGTGGGAGGGGCCGCCCAGGAGGCCCACCTTCACGGCGTCTATCCTGAAGTCCGCCGCCACGGCCTCCAGCTGGGCGAGGAAGCCCTCCCGCGAGAGGCGCTCCACGCGGGTGACCTCCCGGGAGTTCTGGGCGGTCACGGCGGAGACGGCGCAGAGGCCGTACACCCCCAGGGCCGCGAAGGTCTTGAGGTCGGCCTGCAGCCCAGCCCCGCCCCCGGAGTCGGAGGAGGCGCAGGCCAGGGCTAGCCGCAGGGGCCGCGTCTCGCGTCCGCGGCCCCCGGCCGGGGCCGCGGACGGGCCCCGCGTCGCGGGTGGGGTTGTCAGGGGGGGCTCCTTAGGGCGCCGGGGCCCCTGCGCCGGCGTCGTCCTGGTCGTGTCTCTGGGGGCGCCGCGGCGGGGCTCTCAGCGGTCCGCGGGGGAGTCCTCCAGGTCGTCCTGGTCGAGATCCAGGGAGCTCGCCCACCTCTCGCCGGGATCCGGGTCGGGCTCGGGCCCCGGCGGGGGGGGGGGGCCTTCAGGCTCCCGCGCGGGGGCGGGGCCGTTGACCTCCTCCTCGTCGATGAGCCAGGGGTCGCGGAAGCAGCAGCGGTTGCGGCCCATCTGCTTGGCGTCGTAGAGGGCGAGATCCGCGCGCCGGATGAAGTTCTCGACCGTCTCGCCGGGGCGGTGGATGGTGCAGCCGACGCTTATGGTCACCGGGATGTCGCCCGTGTTGAAATCGTGGGCCAGCACGCGCTTCCGGAGCTTCTCGGCGAGCTTCTGGGACTGCTCGGTGTTGGTGTCCGGGGCGACGACCGCGAACTCGTCCCCGCCGTAGCGGGCCGGGAAGTCGCTCTTGCGGAGCGAGCCCTTGAGGAGATCCGCCACCTGGATGAGGATGGAGTCGCCGGCCAGGTGCCCGAGGGTGTCGTTCACCTTCTTGAAGTGATCCACGTCTATGATGAAGAGGGCCATCGACGGGGTGTAGGTGCGGAACTTGTCCACCTGCTCCCGGAGGATGTCCATGAAGCTCCCCTTGTTGTAGAGCTTCGTCATGGCGTCGAAGAGGGCCTTCTTCTTGAAGGTGTTGAGGGCGCTGGATATCTTGCGCCTCTCGATGAGCTCGTGGCGGGCCTTCCGGAGGATCCTGAGCCGTTCCGCGTACTCCTCGTGGATGACCTGGATGGAGATGACCTGCTCGTCCTGGAGCTGCCAGGCCTTGGCGATGAGAGGCACCTCCTCGGAGCTCTTCTCCACGGTCTCGAGCCAGATCCCGGAGTTGATCTTCTCGCCTGGCGCGGGCCTCCGGTCGAAGAACTCCTCGGCGTCCAGGAGGAAGTACTCCAGCATGAAGGAGTGGTCCCACGGGTTGTCGAGGCGCGGGTTGTCGCCGCCTGAGGTGAAGATCCGGGTGTAGAACTCAGGGGCGATCCCGTAGAACTCGTAGTGCATGGGCTCGATGCGCCGCAGGAGCGCGTACTCCAGGAACTTCAGGAACTCGAAGCCCAGGGCGCCACCGTCGGCGGGTGCGGGGGGCCCCGCGGGATCCTTGGTCACTGTCTCTCCATCATGTCGAGCGTCAGCTCGGAAAAGGTCCTCTCCACGTTGAGCCCGGTCTTGGCGCTCGTCTTGATGATCTTGACCCCCTTGCCCTCGAGGGACTTGAGGACCTTGTCGGTTATCTCCCACTCGGGCTCGAGGTCGGCCTTGTTGATGAGGAAGTACCCGGGCACTCCGCGCCCCAGGATCTTGATCGACTCGTTGCGGAGCTTCAGGGCTATCGAGAGGGACTCCCCCCGCGTGCCGTCCACGACGAACAGGAGGCCGTTGGCCCCCCTCAGGTAGCTCAGGTTGACGGTGGAGTAGTTGTCCTGGCCCTCCATGTCCCAGAGCACCAGGGAGACGCCGCCGTTCTCGTCGGACACGATCTTCTTGCTGATCTTCACCCCCACCGTGGACAGGTAGTTGTCCGAGAAGATGGAGCTCACATACTGGCGCACCAGGGCGGTCTTGCCCACGCAGAAGGCCCCCAGCATGCAGATTTTCTTGTTGATCATGGCGCCGTTCCAGGCCCCCGGTGGCCGCGCCGCGGCGGCCGGCGGCCCCCGGCGGGCGGGGCCTGACAGTGGGTTCTGAGGGTCGCCCGCCGGCGGGAGAAACCCGTGTCCGGGTCCGGCGGGTTCGGGACTGCCCACGGGCAGGGCTATATTAAAGACTAGCCATTATACGCCCGGCGTGGCGGTTTGTGAAGGGCATGGCGGGGGAGGGGTCGGGCGGCGGCCCTGCCGGGGGCCTCCCCCCCTTCCCGGAAGGGCGGCGCCCGCCGCGGGATGCCGAAAGCTAGTTATAAAGGAGTTTGACCCCAATTAGAAGACCTCCGGGCCGGCCCCGCCGTTTTTCCGCCCGCGGCGCCCCGGGCGCCCCAGGGCGCCCCGCGCCCCGGGGGAGGGTCATCCCGGGCCCGGGGCGCGGAGGCCGCTCCCGTCCCCGAGCCGCACGCGCACTATCGCGAGGTTATGGTTGGGCGGCATGGGTTTGGCGTCGGGTTTGGGCCGGGGGCCGGGGGCGGCGCCGCAGTAGCGCGCGCGGACGCCGGAGCCGGGGGGCGCCAGGGCCGCGGAAACGGCCCTGGCCCTGGCGAGGGCGAGGCCCGGCCGGTCCCCGCCCTCCGCGCCTGCGGCGGGGGGGGGGCCGGTGCCCGGCCCGCCCTCCGCGGCCGCTCCGGGCGTCCCGTCCCGGCCTGCCGTCCCGGCGCCGCCGTGTACGCAGACGTCCACCGGCACCTCCATGTCGAGGGCGAGGAGCTCGAGGGCGGCGAGCCTCCCGGCAGCCTCGGCGAGGCTGGCCGCGCCCTCGGGGAGGGGGGAGTCGGCCCCCGGCGCGAAGGGGACGGCCAGGCCGTCCAGCGCCTCCAGGAGCACCGCCGCCGCAGGCTCGCGGGGGTCGCGCAGCCCTTCCGACGACACCCCCCGCACCCCAGGCACGAAGGGCGCGCGGGCTAGGGCCCCCTGGATCCACCCCAGGGGCGCCTCGCCCGAGAGCGAGAGCACCCCGTCCCCCGCCCCGAAGGCGGCCCGCACCCCCGGGGGGGGGCGCAGGAGCGACTCGGCCCTCAGGAGCACCATGCCGGGGTCGGCGGAGACGTAGGGCTTGAGGGCGAGCCGGTACCGGGACGGGGGGAGCCCCCCCTCGCCCGACAGGATCGTCTCCGGGTCCCGCGCGGCGGGGTCGCGCAGGCAGGTGATCACGAAGACCCCGCCCTTGACGGGCTTGACCCGGAGGACGGCCAGGCCCGGCTCCAGGTCGAGCCGGGAGACGGCCCTCTCCACCTCCGCTAGGTAGAGGGTCCGGGAATTCGCCGAGAGTTCCTCGCGGGTGACCGCCCGCGCCGCCTCCTGCGAGATCCGGAGGGCTTCGTCCGCGCGGTTGGACACCCAGATCCCGCAGGCGGCGAAGGCCAGGGCGAAGGCCGCCGCGGGGGCGTTCCTGATCAGGAAGGGGCGGCGGGGGGCGGGCCGCCGGGGCTCCCCGTGTGGGCGGCCCCCGCCCGCGGGGGAGATCCCGCCCGCGGCGGCGCGCCCGCCCCCCGGCGCCGCGGGCCCCATGCCGGCCGGGGGGGAGGCTCCCTCCCGGCCCGGGCGGTCTTCCAGTACGCTGTCAGTGCTCATCGATTCCGCCCCCAGGGGCTCACCCGCGCCCCGCCGGCGTAACCGCGGCCGCGCCGGGCGCGGCCGGCGGGCCGTCCCCGGGCGCCGCGCCGGGCCCCGCGGGGATCCCCGGCCCGTCCGGGAGGGCCTCGACGGCTGTCTCGGCGGAGGCCTCGGCCGCGTCCTCGGCGGCATCGCTCTCGTTGCCGAGCCTCACGCTGAACTCCAGCTTGCGGCTGTCCGGGTCGCCCCGGGTGGTGGCTATCCTCAGGGCCTCGGCCCTGGCGGCCTCCCGCGCCGCGCGCTCCTCCTCGGTCAGCTCCCCGTCCGGGGGCCCCTCGTCCCGCGGGCGGCTGTGGTCCGAGCCCAGGTTCAGTATGGTCACGGGCATCCGGGTGCCCGCGGCGTAGAGCCTGGAGGACACGGCCTTCGAGCGCTCGAGCGACAGCTCGTAGTTGCGCATGTCGGAGCCCACCAGATCCGCGTGGCCGTACAGGATCAGGGATACCGCGACGCCCATCCTCTTGGCGAGCTCGTCGAGCGCCTTGAGATCCGCGATGGTGCTCTCGAAGAGCGGCATGTCCTCGGGCACCGGCTGGGCGCCTCCCATGGGGAAGTGGATGACCGTGCTGTTGATGCGCATCTGGAGCTCGCGGGCCTTCTCGTAGTCGGGATCCATGAGGCCCGACGTGTTGACCTGGTGGACGCCCGTGATGGTGCGGCCGAGCGTGCCGGCGTTCTGGATCCACCCGAGGGAGGTCTCCCCCTTGAAGGTCAGGGTCCCGGAGTCGTTGTCGAAGTCGTAGGTGACCCCGGGGGGGATCTCGAGGAAGGTCTTGACCCGCCGCTCCACGATGGCCTTGTCGGTCGAGACGAAGGGGACGGTCACTAAGCGGAAGGACTCGGGGTGCACCCTGGCGCCGCCGCACCCCGCCGCCATGCCGTCGAGGATCTCCCTGGGATCCGGGGCGAGGTCGTCCCGCATGACCACCATCTCGCAGCCGCCCGCCGGCAGCTCCCGCCAGGCGCCGGCGGCGAGGCCCGGCACCGCGCTCAGCGTCTCGGCCACGGCGTTCGCCTGGGCGGCGAAGCGCTGGCGCGCCTCGGAGCGGCTGACCGCGATGTCCGCCAGGTACTGCGCGGTCCGGGCCCCCGCCTCCCTCTCCGCGGACGACTCCATGACCCTGGTGCCCAGGAAGACGGCCAGGAGCAGCACCGCCGCGAGGGGGGCGAAGCGTATCGCGGCGGGGAGCCTGCTCGACCGGTCCTGGTAGCGGGCCTCGAGGAAGGGCTGGAAGAAGTGGCGGTTCTTGCGGAAGGGGGCGGGATCCCCCGCGAAGCGGTCGAGATCCTCCGCCGAGCCCACGGCCATGAGTTCCAGGGCGTCCTGGAGATCGCGGCCCAGGGTCGCGGGGGGGTTCCCGCGGACGACGGCCGCCATGAAGACCTTCTCTGTCCTCTGCAGGAAGATGGTCCGCTCCCCGAAGCGCAGGTTGTCGAGGTTCTCCTTCTGCCCCACGGAGAAGCTGTCGCGGATGAAGTCGCGGATGGCCGTGAACATGGCGGCCACGAGCTCCGCGTCCCGGCTCTCGCCGCCCTCGGAGACCAGGTGGTCCAGGATGAGCCCGCTTTCCGCGTGGATGAGGTAGATCTCCTCCACGTGGTAGATGAGGGTGTGGAGGAGGACTATCTCGCTGAAGGGCTTGTGGACCCGCCAGGCCTCCAGCCGCCACTTGAGCCCCTTGAGCGAGAGGCTCATCTCGAGGGTGCTGTTCAGGGACTGGAGCATCGACATGAAGGTGTCGGAGATGAAGCGCCGGATTGCCGGGCCGATGACCGGGAAGATCTGGTTCGCGATGGTCTCCGGGTTGCGGCGCACGGACGAGGTGACGATGGTCTCGACCGTGGGCCCCAGGACCGTGAGGAGCTTGTCGTCGCGCTTGGAGCGCAGGAGCAGGGCCTCGGTGATGACCTTGGAGATGGCCTGGGCCAGCGCCTGGGTGTCGTTGACGACCCCCTCCAGGCGGTCGATCTGGCGCATCTCCCGGTCCATGAGGAGCGTCCGCAGCTGCCCCATCTCGCTCTCGGGGTGGGGCGGGGGCGGGATCTCGGCGTCCGAGGCGGATTCCAGGTAGCCGAGCCGCGCGGAGGCGGCGGAGTCGGAGGCGGCCGGGGGGGCGTCCCCGGCGTCCGAGCCGCCGGGCCCGGTCACGCCGTCGTGAAGGCCGTCCCCCCCCCCGGGGGCGCCGGCGACGGAGGCGGGCGGGCCGCCTCCTTCCGGCGCGGCGGGGATCCCCGCGGCGTCCGCCGCGCCGCCGCCGGGCCGCGGGCCGTCCGGGGCGGGCCCGTCGTCATCGGCGAGCAGCGACTCCAGCTCGCTTAGCAGCCTGGCCTCGGCCTCACTCTTCCGCTCCTCGTCGCCGGCCGGGGGCCCGCCCGGGGCGGGTACGGGGCCCGGCCCTCCGGGAGCCGCCCCCGTGACCGCCCGTGACAGGCTTTCGTCCCCTCCAGCGTCCGTATCCCACTCCGAGGACTCGATCTCGTCCAGGAGCCTGTCCTCGGCGTCCTTCCTCTTGACGTCCCGGACGGCCTCCGGCAGGGAAATGTCCGCGGCCGTCCAGGCGCCCTCCGCGGCGGGCTCCCCTTCCGGCGCGCCGGCCCGGCCCGGGGGGGCCGCGGGGGGATAGGCGGCGGCGTCCCCGTCCGGATCCTCCTCCCCGGCGAAAAGCTCCTCCATCTCGTCCAGGAGCTTCCTCTCGGCCATCTCCCTCCTGGCCCCGGCGTCTTCCCTCCCGGCGGCGTCAGTGGCCCCGGGGCCGCCCGGGGCTTCCGTTCCGCCCGGGGCTTCCGGGCCGCCCGCGGCTTCCGCGTTGCCCGGGGCCCCGGCCCCCGCCGAGGCCTCCCGCGGAGCCGCGACGTCACCCGGGATGCCCGACCCGGCATCGGCGGCGTCCCCTCCCGGCGCGGCGTCCCCGCCCGGCCCCTCCCCCGTGGCCGGGGGCGGTACCGGCCCCTTCCCGGGCCCTGCCTCGGGGTCGGGGAGGGGCCCGGGGGCGCCTTTCCTGCTTCTGGAGAAGAACGAGAGAAAACCCATGTGTCATCCGTCCGCCCGCTGAGGGGCAGGGGGAGGGGGCGAGGGGCCGGGCGGGAGCGAAGGGGGCTCCGGCCCGCAGCGGCCGGGGCGCTCCGGGAACCCCGGCGCGGGGCCCCGGGCGGGCCCCGGGACACGGGAGGTGGGGCGCGGCCCGTGGACGGATCCGGCCGTCCAGGACCCGGCCCCGCGCCCGGCGAGTGTCTGGGCCGGGCGCGGTCCCTGTGCCCGCGCCCGGGGATGTGGTCGCGGGCTAGTACTGGTGGCGCTCGCCGCCCCAGTCGCCGCCCTGGCCCTCGGAGCCCTGGTCCTCGCCGCCCTGGCCCTCCTGGCCCTGGGGCTCGGGGCCCTGGCCCTCCTGGCCCTGGGCCTCGGAGCCCACGTAGACGTCTCCCGAGCCCTCCTCCTCGTCCTCGACGTCGAGGTTCCAGGGCTTGGAGAGGCTCCCCACCGTCTCGGTGAACATGGTGGAGAGCGCGGTGCGGTAGACCATGTCGGAGCGGATCTGGGCGGAGGTCTTGGCGACGTGGTTCACCATCTCGGTGTGCCGCTCGTCGATCTTGTCGTTCAGGGACGTGCACTCCGACTTGATGAGGTCGCGCAGGGCCCGCTCGGCGGTGTCCAGGGCCTGGGAGAGCTTGGAGGTCTTGCGCTCGAGTGTCTCGTCCGTCGACTGGAGCCCGGCCTGGAGCCGGGAGTCGGAGTCGGTCCTGTCCTTGGTCTCCCGGGTGAGGGCGTCGTAGAGCTCGCGCTTGAGGCCCTCGCTCTGCTGGTCGCGTTCCCTGGCCTCGGTCGCGAGCTGGTCCTTGCGGTCCCTCTCCTCGGCCTTCAGCTGCGCCTCGCGCTCGCTCTTCTCCTCGGCGAGCCGCGAGAAGATGGCCGTCACCTCGCTCTTGAGGTGGTTCTCCAGGGAGTCGAGCCTGCCCCGGAGGGAGTCGCGGACCTCGGCGATCTCGCGGAGGAAGCGCTCCTCCTGCCTGCGGAAGCGCATCTCCATGTCCTTGAGCTGGGCCCCGAAGAGGATCTCCCTCACCTGGGCCATGGGGGCGTCGCCCTTGTCGAAGCCCCCGCGGGGCAAATTCTTTGTCATGGATGGAAACCTCCCTAAAGACCAGGGGCTCTCTCGCCCTGGAGGATATGGCCTGCAGGCGCCTCCCCCCGTCCGGGGGGCGTCCCGCCATCGTCCGCGCGGCCGCCGCTCCGGCGCCGCCCTGCCGATCCGCCGATGCGGGGGCCGCCCGCCGCGCCCGCCGGAGGGCGCCCCGCCAGGGGGATCTCGGGATGAGCCCCGGAGCGCCGGGGGCCCCTCCGGGGCCGCCGCCTGCCGCATTATACCGGTGATGCCGGGCCGGGAACGGGCCCGGCCCGTGAAACGCCTATTTTCCGTTAAAAAAAACGCCGATCCCGCCATGGGCACCGGGTCAACAGGAATCTTAGCCCGGCCCGCCCGGATTGGCAAGGGTTTTCCTAGACTGCGCGCCGATGCTGCGGCCCGGGGGGACGCGGGCTACATCAAGCCCAGGCGATTCGGCAAGAGAACTGGAACTGCCGGGAGGGCAGGGGGTCCGGAGAGGGCCGGACGGCGAGGGAATATATGTCCTTTCTGTCTCCCTCTCAGTATATCTTGATGCAAAGGGTTTCCCGCCTCTCCGTCTCCCCCCCGCCCGCTCCCCAGCCTTCCCTCTTTCGCAACCCCCTGGTTCTATCATCTCTGACATCCTCTCTCTCCGGCACGGGAGAACCCGCCTCGCCCGGCCCGCGCCCCGCCGGTCCCCTCCGGGAGCGTCCCCGGCCGGAAGTGGAGGCGGCCGGATCCGCGCCAGGGCGGCCCCCGGCGGCCCTCCAGGGGGCGACGCGGGACCTCCCCCCCCGGTCCTCCCCCGGCGCGGCGGCCTTGCGGAAGGCGGGGCGCGGGCCCGGGGGCCGCTCAGAAGGCCTTCCGCGGCGCCTGGCGGGACGCGGGGGATGGCCGGGGCGTCGCGGCCAGCGCCAGGCGGCGCCTAGACGCCCAGGGCCTCGGCGGCCATCTCCCGCTCCTGCTCCTCCAGGGCGGCGGAGAGCTCGGGCGAGAACTCCCCCCGGCGCCCGAAGAGGTCCTCCGCGAGCTCGAAGGCCCCGTCCATCAGGCCCAGGTCGCGGGGGAGCTTGACGAAGGAAAAGCCCGGCCAGCCCGACTGCCGGAGGCCCAGGTCGTCGCCCGGGCCCCGCAGGGAGAGATCCAGCTCGGCCAGGGCGTAGCCGTCCGCCCCGGACTGCAGGGCCTCGAAGCGTCGCTCGGACCTCTCTGTGGGCGTCCCGGCGGCGAGCAGTATCAGGTGGGCCTCCCCGCCCCCGCGGCCCACGCGGCCCCGGAGCTGGTGGAGCTGGGCCAGGCCCATGTTCTCGGCCCCCTCGACCAGCATGACGTTGACTCCCGGGACGTCCACGCCCACCTCGACTATGGTGGTGGCGACGAGGGCCTTGAGCCTCCCCTCCCGGAAGTCGTCCATGACCCGGGAGCGGGCGGCCTGGGCGAGCCTGCCGTGGACGGTCCCGAAAGGGATGTCCGGCGCGATCCCGGAGAGCTTCGCCTCCATCTCGGCCACCGAGGGGCCCCCGGGGCCCCGGGCGGGCCGTCCCGCCTCCTGGGTGGCGGGCGCCCCCTCCCCCCCGTCCCCGTCCCTGCAGTCCGCCCCGTCCCCGTCGTCCCCCCCGCCGCAGGCGGCGGAGGGGTCGCCGATGCGGGGCGACACGAGGAAGCCCCTCTCCCCCGAGCGCAGGAGCCCCGCGAAGAGCCCGTAGGCCTCGTCCCTGCCCCCGGCAGGGAAGACCGTCACCAGGGGCTGGCGGCGTCCGGGCAGGGTGCCCCGGATGGAGCAGATCTCCATCTCCCCGTACAGGGCGGCGGCCAGCGACCGCGGGATGGGGGTGGCGCTCATGGAGACCAGATCCGCCGACGGGCTCTTCTCCCGGAGGGCCAGGCGCTGCTTGACGCCGAAGCGGTGCTGCTCGTCCACCACGGCCAGCGCCAGATCCCGGAAGGCGAGCTTCGGGAAGAGCAGGGCCTGGGTGCCCACGGCGATGCGGATGGCCCCGGAGGCCAGGGACTCCAGGGCCCTCTTGCGCCTGGAGGCGGGGTTCGAGCCCGCGAAGAGCTCGACGCCCACCCCCAGGCGCTGGGCGTGGGGGAGCAGGAAGTCGAAGTGCTGCCGGGCCAGGAGATCCGTGGGGGCCACGAGGGCGGCCTGCCGGCCCCGTCCCGCCGCGCCGAAGAGCAGGGCGGCGGCCACCGCCGTCTTGCCGCTCCCCACCTCGCCCTGGAGGAGGATGTTGGCGGGGGAGGGGAGCGCCAGGAGGCCCCTGATCTCGGCGAGCACGCGCCCCTGCTCGGGGGAGAGGGCGAAGGGCAGGAGCGCCACCATCTCGTCGCCCAGATCGCCCGCCCCCGCGGGCTGGCGGGGCACCGCCATGCCCCGGCGGCGCTCCTTCTCCCGCAGGGCGAAGAGGCGCCAGAAGACGAGCTCCATGGTCGCCAGCGCCCGGTAGGTCCTGGTCTGCCTGGCCGAGGCGGGGATGCGCCCGCCGGTGGCGGAGGGGGGGCGGTGGAGGATCTCCACGAGCTCGGTCGGGTCCTTGAGCCCGCGCTCGGCGAGGAAGCCCCCCGGGAGGATCCTGGGCACGTCGCGGAACCTCTCGAGGATCGTCTCCAGGAGGCGCTTCCGGACGGCGGGAGACATCCTCGTGATGGCCCCGTAGACGGGGAACACCCCCAGGATGTCCCCCAGCCTGGCGCTCCGGAGGTTCCAGAAATCCGGGTGCGGGAAGACGGCCAGAGTCCCCGCGGCGCGCGGCGCCCCCCCCCAGACCGCCTGGAAGCTCGGCGCGCCGTAGACGGCCAGCCGGTCACCCGCGGCGAACAGCCGCGCGATGTAGCCCGTGCCGTGGAAGAACAGGAGCTTCCCCTTGGCCCCGAGGCCGGAGAGATCCTCCACGGAGCATTCGAGGTAGTCGCGGCCGCTCCTGGCGCGCTTCTGCCGCATGTCCGTCACGGTGCAGGTGAAGAGGAGCGCCTCCCCCTCGCGGGCCGAGGAGAGGGGGTGCACCTCCCGGCGGTCCTGGTAGCGCAGGGGCGGCAGGGAGAGCAGGTCAGCGAAGGTCACGAGGCCCTTCTTCGCGAGGGCCTTGCGCCCTGGCTCCGAGACACCGCTGAGGGTCGCGAGGGGCGTGTCGAAAGCCGGGTGGCGGGGCCAGGGGATCATGGGGGCGGTGCCTTCTGCGGCGGGGGCTCTCCGCCGGGCGGGTGACGGGGGGCGCGGGACCGGGGGGCCGGGGCGTGGGAGGGCTGCTGGGGCCGGTACCGCTAGGAAAACACACGACTTATAGCACGGCGCCCTGGAAAGGGGAACCCTGCGCGCGGCGGGCGTCCGGCCGCCCGCCGCCGCCCTTGCGCCTCCCCGGCCTGCCCCGCTGGGGGCCTCCCAGGTGCGCCCTTGCGCCTCCCCCGGCCTGCCCGTGATCGCCGGCCTGCGGGGGCCCCCGGCGTCCGGGACGCAGGAAGGCGGCCGCGGCGGGCGGGATCCCAGGGCCCGCCGCCCCGGCCGCCCCCTCCCTCACCTCACCGTGTAGACGGCCCTGTCCGAGAGGGGCGCCCGGCCCCCCCTGAGGCCCCTGACCTCGAGCGAGTTCCTGCCCCGCACGAGGGGGATCGTGAGCGAGGCCCTGGCGAAGCCGTCCACGCTGCGGCGGCCCACCTCGCGCCCGTTGAGAACGAAGACCAGCACCTCCACCCCGGGGACGCTCTGCACCAGGGCGTTCAGGCTCCCCTCCGGCGGCCGCGCCCCGGGGTCTAGAGAATACACCTCGCGGGTGGCGGGGCGGAGCAGGGCGAACCGGAGCTCCCGGCCCAGCACCGGCACGGTGGCGGGATCCATCCGGTCGTGCTCGCACCGGGCCGGGAGGGGCCTGCCCCTGATGAACCAGTCCCGGACGGTGTTGGGGCAGCTTGGGCCCGCCGGGAGCCCCGAGACCGGGCAGACCCGCTCGAGCGTCACCCCCGGCGGCGGGGCAGGGAGGGGGCCGGGGGGATCGCGCTCGGCGAGGTGATCGGAGATCCTCCGCCAGAGCTCCCCCGCCCCGGTCACGCCCGAGACGCGGGCCATGGGCCGGGCCTGGAAGTTGCCGGCCCAGACGCCCACCGCGAAGCGGTCCGTGAAGCCCAGGCAGAAGTTGTCGCGGAAGTTCGTGCTGGTGCCCGTCTTGACCGCCGAGGGGTAGCGGGTGGCCAGCACGCCCCCCTCCCCGAAGCCCAGGATGCGGGCCCGGTCGTCCGAGAGTATGTCGCGGACGAGGAAGGCGGCCTCGGGGGAGAACACCCGCCGGGCCTCGCCCGGGCCGCCCCCCAGGGCCCGGCGGGGCTCGAGCAGGGCCACCGGGGCCTTCCAGACGCCGGAGTCGGCCAGGGCCGCGTAGGCGGACAGGAGGTCGATGAGGCTCACCTCGCCGCCCCCGAGCGAGATCCCCAGGCCGTAGAAGTCGTGGTCGCGGACGAGGGTCCCCAGGCCCAGCCCCCTGAGCCCCGCGAGCACCCGGGGGACGCCCAGGGCGTCCGTGAGGTTCACGGCGGGGACGTTGAGCGAGCTGCCCAGGGCCGTGCGGGCCGTGACCGGGGGGGAGAAGCCCCCCGAGTAGTTGCGCGGGCTGAAGACCCCGTCCCAGCCGGGGAAGTCTGCGGGCTCGTCGGACATGAGGGACGAGGGCGAGAGGATCCCCCTCTCGAAGGCCATGGCGTAGATGAAGGGCTTCAGCGCCGAGCCCGGCTGGCGAGGGGCGGACACCCCGTCCAGCTGGCCGTCCCGGGGGTTGTGGAAGTCCCCCGAGCCCACCCAGGCCAGGATCTCCCGGCCGGGGAGCGAGAGGACCGCCACCGCCACCTGCTCCAGGCCCTGCCCGCGGTATCTTTCCACCGTCTCGCGGGCCATGCGCTCCACCTCCAGCTGGAGGGGGAGGTCCAGGGTGCTCCGGACGGTCCCGGGCGGGGGGTCCGGGAAGAGATCCCGCGCCCGCTGGGCGAAATGCGGGGCGAGGAAGGGGGGCGCCTTCCGCGAGAGGCGCAGGGGCTCCGCGACCGCCCTGGCGTGCTCCTCGGCGGAGAGGGTCCCTAGCGCCAGCATCCCGTCCAGGATCCGGTCGCGGCGGGAGAGGGCCGGGCCGGGGCCCCGGAAGGGGTTGAGCCTGCCAGGCGCCGCGGGGAGGGCCGCGAGGAGGGCCGCCTCGGCGGGGGAGAGGACCGCCGGGGGCTTGCCCAGGAAGTGCTCCGCGGCGGCGGCGAACCCCGCCGTCCCCCCGCTGGTGGGGGCGAGGTTGAGATAGCTCTCCAGGATCTCCCCCTTGGTGTGGTGCCTCTCGATCAGCAGCGCGAGGAACGTCTCCCGGATCTTGCGCCCGAGCGTCCGCGGCCCCGGGGAGAGCCCCATGGTGAGCCGCGCGAGCTGCATGGTGATCGTGGAGCCCCCCGAGACTATCCTCCCGGCCCGCAGGTCCGTCCAGGCCGCCCGCGCCAGGGCGGCGGGGTCGACGCCGGGGTGGGAGAAGAACCTCTTGTCCTCGGCGGCCAGCACCGCGTCGACCAGCCGCCCCGAGAACCCGGACAGCGGCGTGAGGTCCCGCCGGCCGAGGCTCGGGGAGACGTGCTCGCGCAGCACCTCGCCGCGGCGGTCTGTGAGCCTCACCGTCCAGTCCCACCCGCCCCCCGCGGCCAGCGGGTCCGGGAGCCTGCCCAGGATCACGTGGAGCGCCGCCAGCAGGAGGAAGGAGGCGGCGAGGAGGCGGACGGCCAGAAGGGCCGGGCGGCGCGGGGGCCCGCCGGGGCCCCGCGCCCCCGCGGGCGCGCGGCCGGCGGCGCGCGCGGGGGCGCCCCCGCCACGCGGGCCGGGGGGCCCCGTGGACGGGGCGGGGTCAGCCTGGGAGGTCGCCGGGCCGGGGCCCGCGGGGGCTACTGGGGCGGGCATGCCACGGGCGCCGGGCGGGCGGGGTCCAGACACTTCTTGACCATGCTCCCCAGGTAGGGGCGGGGCCAGCACTCGGCCCAGGAGTCGACGCCCAGCGATTCCAGCGTCCTGACGCTCTTCAGCCAGTACACGGGGGACGTCATCTGCTCGCTGAGGAGGCTCTTGAGCTCGTCGGGATCGGTTACCGGCGTCCCCAGGACGTTGGGCACCACGGGGAACTTCGGGGGCTTGAAGTCCGTCTCGCCCAGCTCGTCCGCGAAGATGGCGCTGCACTCGCCCATGAGGGGGCTGTGGAAGGCGCCGGAGACCGGGAGCGACACGGCGCGGCCGCCCAGGGCCTGGACGTGGCGGACGGCGGCGGCCACCGCGCGGGCGGTGCCGGAGATCACCGTCTGGGCAGGCGTGTTGAAGTTGGCCATGACCACGACGCCCTCGGCGCGGGCGAGTTCGCAGGCGCCGTCCAGGGCCTCGTCGGAGAGGTTGAACACCGCGGCCATCACCCCGGGGTTCTGCATGGCGGCCTTCTGCATGAGGGCGGCCCGCTTGGCCACGAGGGCGAAGGCCTCGGCCTCCGTGAGGACGCCCGCGAGGCACAGGGCCCCGAACTCGCCCAGGGAGTGCCCGGCGGCGTAGCTGGGCAAGAGCCCGGCCTCCAGGTGGAGGAGGGCGGCGGCCAGGCTCACGGCCAGGACGGCGGGCTGGAGGTTCACGGTCAGCGAGAGCTCCTCGGCGGGGCCCTCGAGGCAAAGCCGCGAGACGGGCCGCTGGGTCACCTCGTCGGCGAGGCGGAAGAGCTCGCGGACGGCGGCGCTGCTCTCGACCCAGGACTTCCCCTGGCCGGGGAACTGGCCCCCCTGGCCGGGGAAGATGAAGGCGGTAGTGGTCATGGCGTTGTCTGGTCTTCTGCTTCCTTGGGGGCCGGGCCCGCCCGGTCTCCGGGAGGGGCCGGCCGGGCGGCCGTTGTGGGTCGGGCGTCGCGGCCCCGCCCTAGAGCGGGGTGGGGCTCCGGCGTGTCAAAGCGCTGGCACCGGGTGGGCTTCATTATACGACGGGGGGGGTATCAAGGCAAAACGGCCCGTTGTCCGGGGCGTCGCCGCCCGGCCGGCTTCGGCCGGGGCCTGCGGGGGCTTCCCGGAGGGGCCGGGCGCTTCCCGGCGGCAGCCCGGCGCGACCTGGAGGCCGCACGGGGCAGTCCGGAGGGCTACTGGCCGTCCCCCCGGAGGGCAGTTGGACGTCCTGGAGGGCTCGGGCCGTCCTGGAGGCTGTGACGGCCCTCCTGGAGGGCTACGGGGCGTCCGGGGGCTGCGGGGCGTGCGTGGAGACGGAGCCTTCGGCGCGTCCAGGAGGGGACGGGGGATGTGGGGACGTCCCGGAGGCAGTGAGGTGACGTCCGGGGGCTGCGGGGCATCATGGGGGCAGCTGGGCGCCCGGGGAGTCCCGGAGCCGGCGGCGCGTGCCGGATGGGAAGGGCGGGATGCGGTAGAATGCGGTCGCGTATGTCTTGGGAGTCCGGGGACGCCCCGCCGGGCCCCTCCGGCCGGCCCGCTGGGGCGCGGCCGAGACGCCGCGCCCCAGGCCTTCCGGGCCGCGGGGCGCCTGCGGAAGGCGTCCGGGGCGGGCGGCGGGGGCGCCGGGCCGCGGCGGCCGCCCGCCGGAAGGGGGGTGCGCCGGTGGGCAAGCTCGGGGGAGGGTGCGGGAGGCTGCGGCGGGCCGCGAGCGGCCTCGCCTCGGCGCATTTCGGCGCGGGGCTCGACCTCCGCATGAGGCTGTTCAACGTGCTGGCGGCGGGCGGCACGGCGGCGAGCCTGCTCACGGCGGCGGTCTCGGCGGCGGTGGGGGCCGGGGCCCCGCACGTGCTGGCCTGCCTGGCCCTGGCCGCGCTCTCCGCCGGGCTCCTGGCGTACTCCGCCAGGACCGGCGACTGCCGCACCTGCTACTACGTCTCGACCGTCGTCGTCTTCCTGGTCTTCTTCCCGGTGCTCTTCTTCACCTCCGGGGGGTACCGGAGCGGGATGCCGGCCTTCTTCGTGTTCGCGGTGGCCTTCACCGCCGCCATGCTGGAGGGCCGTGCGGCCGTCGCCCTGTCGCTGGCGGAGCTCGCCGTATACGCGTCCTCCTGCGCCGTGGCCTACCTCTGGCCGGACACGGTGCGGGCGCTGCCCGGCGAGCGGGCGGTGGTGATAGACACGGTGGCGGGCTTCACGGCGGCGGCCTCCGTCCTGGGCGCCTGCATCCTGCTGCACTTCAGGATGTACGACGAGCGGCAGAGGAGGCTCGCGGAGCTAAACGAGATCCTGGAGGGGGCGTGCCGCGTGAAGACCGAGTTCCTCTCCCACCTGTCCCACGAGATGAGGGCCCCTCTCGCCGCCGCCTCGGTGAACGTCCAGACGGTGCGGGAGATCCTGGCCGAGCTGGGGGACGGCGGCGGGGGCCCCCCCGGCGCGCCGGCGGGGGGGGACGCGGCAGGGCCGGGTCCGGCCGAGCTCCTGGAGGGGGCGCAGGGGGAGATCATGCGTCTCGCGCGCATGGTGGGCGGGATGCTCGCCCTCGCCTCCCTGTGCGAGGGGGCGCGGCGGGCCCCGGTGGACCTCTCCGCGCTGGTCCTGGGGGGGGCCGAGGCCATGAGGCTCACGCTCGCCCGGCGGGGGAACGCGCTGGAGACGGAGGTGGAGCCGGGCCTCCGCGTCCTCGGGGTGGCGGACTTCCTGGCGCAGGTGGAGGCGAACCTCCTGAGCAACGCGTGCGCACACACGCGGGACGGCGCCGTGACCGTGCGCGCGGCGCGCGCCGGGCGCGAGGCGCTGGTCACGGTCGCCGACACCGGGGACGGCATCGCCCCCGGGCTCCTGCCCCGCGTCTTCGAGCGCGGGGTCTCGGCCGGGGGGACCGGCTTCGGGCTGTATCTGTGCCGCAGCGTGGTGGAGTCCCACGGCGGCAGGATCTGGATTGAGTCGGAGCGCGGGCGCGGCACCGCCGTCTCGTTCGCCCTCCCCGCCCTCACGGACGGGGAGGGCGAGGGGTACGGGGACGCCTGACCGGCCGGCCGGTTGCTGTTTCGCAACCGGAGGCGTCCCCCCGCGGGGGAGGGGCTATAATGGCTAATTAAGTTGATGCCTTCGCAGAAACCCCCATCTATGGGGCAGGAGTCTACAAAAGATCAATATTTGTGATGAACAAGATCTCAAGCACGGCATTCTGTCATTTATCCTAAAGTATGCCAACACGCCAATTATCTCACCATTTTTTTTGAAAAGGGCATGTTTTTATCTTGATTTCAATGTCTTTTTATGTTACAATATTTTCTATAAGTTGATAATTTTGGGGGAACAACTTATGTATACCGTCCATTACTCAAGTTCCGTGTTAGGCCGTGCCCACCTGAACAGCATTCAGGCGGAAAGACAGGGGACGTGGGCCTCGGACTTCAAGAGGCTGATCCTGGCCAGCCTGCCCATGGAGAGGATCCGCCAGCGTTACTGCCAGGATAACGGCCGTCCCGCCAAAGACCTCCGGGCCGTGACGGGATGCCTGATCCTCCAGCATTTCCTCCACCTGACCGACAGCGAGACCTGCCAGAACCACATTTATGACAATCCCTGGATTGAGGCCCTTGATCTCGGCGGCAAGCCCCTGGAAGACCGCTGCATATGCCCACTAACCCTGTGGGAGCACTCGCGCAGACCGGGCGACGGCGGCAACGGGGACAATCTCCTGGAGGAGATCTTCATTCCGTGAACCTGTCCCTCGCCAAGGCCGCCCGCATTGACCTCAGGACCCAGAGGCTCGACTCCGTCCACATCCGCAGCAGCATGGCCAGGCTGAACAGGATTCAGCTCTTCCACAGGACGACAAGGCTCTTCCCGCGCGATCTGAGGAAACGCAGGCCCGACCTGCCGTCGGGGATACCCCGGGAGACGCCTGGCCGGCACCTTTCGAGCGGCAGGGACAGCGAGAACCCCAGCTTCAGTTTCCTCGGCCGGACCAGGCCCGGGGAGAGAGGGAAGGATCTCGGGACCATGGCCCGCGACATCCACTCCCTCATCGGGAAATGCAAGGGGGAACCCAGGGTCCAGGGACTCGAGACCTTCAGGCTGCTGAAGAGGCTCTTCCCCGGGCAGTGCGAGATCACCGGAGGCGGGGATGACGGCCCGGAACCCCCCGTGCAGGTCA
>JAITEZ010000123.1 GCA_031281735.1 Deltaproteobacteria bacterium
GGGACAGCGCTGGCCTCGCTTCCCCCAGACGCGGCGGCCGGGACGCCGAAGCCGTCCGGCTGGCCTGCGCGGCGGGCACCCGTGCGCTCACGCCGTCCAGCGCGGCGGACGGCCGTGCCGCCGGGCCGGAACGCCTTGCCGTCACTGCGGCCGTGGGCTTCCCGCCGATGCTGGGAGGGTCAGGCCGTCATCTCCAGGGACGCCCGGCCGCGAGCGCGACGCCGCCGGTTATCCGGGGATGCGGCCCCGCCGGGGCGGGGCCGCTCGCAAAAGGCCCTGCCGCCGCGGGATCATCGCCAGGCGCCGACGTCAACAGGCCGCCCGGCAGACGGCCGCCCCCCGCCGCCCTTCCCCGGCGGCCCCTTGCCAACGCACCACGGGCGCGGCGCCCCCCGTCAGAGGGCTCCTTCGCGCAGCCCGCGATAAGCCGCGGCGGAAGGCCCCATGAAGAGATGACGGCTTCTCACACGACCTGCCGCCGAGCCATATCGCCACCTCCCAACCGCCTTGTCACCGTTTGGCCGATGAGCCAGGCCTTCCGCGGACAGGCCGCTGCCTCTCGGACGGCCGTGCCGTAAAGGCATTGCAGTCGTCACCGGCGGGATTCCACCCGCCCGGGATAGGATGCTGGCGCGTAATTGTCCCCATGCCCGAAGGCATGCCCTGGGCGGCGGCGAGAGAATGCCATCAGCGAACCGCCGTGTAAAAGCGTTTGTACTGACAAGCAAAGGAATAATCAATCGTATTATGAGCCGCGGCGTTCCTGCTTGCGGCAGGCTACTTGCATGCGGTTATCCTTATGGGCAAAGGGATGATAAGGATAGCCATTATGGCTTGCCAGCCATAGATCGCCTGGTGTGCCGCTGATAGCCTTGCCACAAAAGAACACTACCATACGGTTGCTGAGCACTGCCCTGCTTGAGCAGGCAGCTTCCTAGCCTAACGCCTTGCCGCGAAAGCGTCGATAGAAATCTATGCAATGGCTTTCCTTCCGCCATCCCGCCGTTCCCCCTCCGATCTCCCTGCCGCACGGGCCCCTCATCGCCTCACAGCGAGGGCTCATCCTCAGCGATACGCCATCGCCCCGCCGCCGCCCTTGCCGCGGACGCGATCCCGCTGAGCTCGGCGGGAGCCGCCTCCACGGGGGCCCGCCTGCGTCTCCCGGAATGCCTCCCGCAGGCGTGCGAAAGGGATCCCCTTCCCCCTCTCCTCCGTCCACCGGCCCGCCATCGCCGACAGGCTCCGGCCCGCCATCGCCGAAAGGTTCCGTCCAGGCATCGCGCGGCATGGCCGGCGCATCGCGCGTCATGGAGGCCACGTAGAGGCAGGAAGCGGCCTGGCCTCGGCAGTTAGTCAGACGCCACAGGGCTGATACCCTGAAGCGGCCCCCCGGCCGCCTTGAAGATCACCTCCGGGAGGCTAGCCGGCGGAATGCCGGTGCCCCGCGAAGCGGCGAGCCCCGCCTCCCCGGCCCTCGAAAGGGGGCCGGGGAGGCGGGGCTCGCGGGAGGCGGCCCGAGGGGACCTTAAATGGCGCGGGGTCCGGGGAACCTGTCAAGGAGCCGGGCCGGGCCCGGGCGGCTGATCAGTCGTCGAAGTTGCCGGCCGGGCCCTTGTCGGGGCTCAGGGCCTTGGCCTTCTCGCGGATCTTGGACTCGGTCCACCCGGCGGGATCCTCGATGCGCTTGGCCTTGACGCCGGGGTCGAATCCCTTGACCTTCATGATCTCCTCGTAGAGGAGGGGGGCAGTGTCCTGGGCGTTGAAGACCTCGGCCAGGAGCTTGTAGACGAAGGCCTCCACCTCCTTCTCCATGCGGGTCCGGATGTCGACGGGCTGGGAGAGGATCTTGTTCTCGAAGGGGAGGTTGAGGCTCTTGTAGTCGCCGGCCTTGAGCTTCTTCTCGGCTCCGACGGCCTGGAACTCCTCCCAGAGCTCCTCGGCCATCCCCTTGCCCGGCACCTTCTGCAGGGCGCCGTCCTTGAGCAGGGCGTTGCCGTAGTCGTCGATCTGGACGCCCCAGGAGACCATCTGGAGGGCAGTCGCCACGTTGGCCTTGGTGGTGCGGGTCTTCTTGGCGATCTCGCGGAGGCGGTCGGAGGAGTTGCCGGAGGTGCCGTGCTGGGCGCCCGAGACCCCGTAGGGGGCGATGGCGTTGTGGACCTCGGCAGTGAGATCGACGTGGATGCCCGTGGACTCGGCCTGGATGCCGTGGGTGGTGCCGTTGTTGAGGGCTATCCAGTCGGGGTAGATCTCGTGGGCGTTGAGCCCCTGGATCTGGAAGAGCGCGTCCTCGGGGGTGGAGAGCCCGATGTCGCCCTTGATCTCGCCCACCTCGGTCTCGAGTCCCGCCCACTTGGGGATGAAGGGGTAGAGCGCGATGTTGGAGAGCAGGTTGTCGGCCTCCGGGAGGTGGGAGGCGTCCACGGCGATGGAGGTGATGCCGGCCTCGAACAGGGTGGGGACCTCCACCTTGGCCTTCACGAGATCCTTCTCGCTCTTGATGCCGTAGTGATCGGCGTGGATGGCCACGGGCACGGTGAGGCCCAGCTCGTTCAGGACCGCGTCCACCTGGCGGGCGATGTTCCAGTAGTTGACGGCGCAGTAGGCCTTGGAGCCGCCCTCGCTCTTGGCGATCTCGATGATCACCGCGGCGTTGGCCTTCTGGGCCGCCAGCAGGGTCCCGCGGATGATGATGTGGTTGCGGCCGTTGGCGGCGATGGTCATGGCGTGCCCCTTGGCGCGGAGGGCACGGTCGATGAACTTGCCGCTGACGATGAGCCCCCTGGAGTTGGGGAAGAGGCGGACTATGTTGGGGGGGCGCCCGATTTCCAGAAGCTTCTCGTACTCTTTCGACTGGTTGGACCACGCCATGCTTGGACTCCTTTGTCTTGTGCCGCCTTCGGGCGGGTCAGGGGCCGCCCGTCTTGGCTTCCGGGCGATTCGGGGGGGTAAGGCGCGTGACGGGGCCCGGGGGGGCCCGCAAGACGTGAGAAGCGGGATGATCCCGGCCCGGGCGCTCGCGCCCGGGCCGGGGTGGGGAAGCCGACGGCTTCGCCCGGCCGGCGGGAACCGATCCTGGAGATGGGGAGCCACGCCCGCCGGAACCGTCCGGGGCCGGTTTGCGGCAGGGCCGGATCAGCCGCCCGGAAGGGGCAGGGCCGGTGCCGTACCGCCCGTGCGGCACCGCGGCGCCGCGCGGGCGGGACGGCATCTGGAAAGCGCATGCCAGGATCACGCAAAAAAAAGTGAAGTTCGGGCCTGAGGCTCGGGGAGACCGTGCCGCGAACGTGCCCGGCGCCGGGAGAAACAGAACCCGGCCCGGCTCCCGAGAGGCTGAGCCGGGATCCGCAGAGACCGAGCCAGGACCACACCAGTCGCAAGGGAAGGCCTTGCCCGGGGCACGGGAGACACTGCCAGGGCAACGCCAGCCGCCCGGCGGGGGAGATCCCCCGCCGGGGGACGACCGGCCGGGAGGGGCCTCAGGCCTTGGCCGCGACCGCCGGGGCATCGGCGGCGGGCCAGTCGGCGGTCAGGAGCCCCGGCTCGCGGATGAGGAGCTCGGCAATCTGGACGGCGTTGGTGGCCGCGCCCTTCTTCACGTTGTCCGCCACCACCCACATGGCGATCCCGTTCTCGCAGGAGATGTCGGCCCGGATGCGGCCCACGAAGACCTCCTCGCGGCCTGCGGCCTCGGAGGCCAGGGGGTAGAGGTTGGTGGCCGGGTCGTCCTCTACCAGGATCCCCGGGGCGCGGGTGAGGAGCTCCCTGACCGCCTCGGGCTTGATGGGCCGCCCGGTCTCTATCCAGACCGCCTCGGAGTGGCCGTAGAAGACCGGGACGCGGACGCAGGTGGCCGAGACCCTGATGCCGGGGTCGTCGAAGATCTTCACGGTCTCGTTGACCATCTTCATCTCCTCCTTGGTGTAGCCGTTCTCCAGGAAGACGTCCACGTGGGGGAGGCAGTTGAAGGCGATGCGGTGGGGGTAGACCTTCTGGGGCGGATCCTCGTTGCGGAAGAGCTTCCGGGTCTGCTCGGAGAGCTCCTCGATCCCCTTCTGGCCGGTGCCGGAGACGGCCTGGTAGGTGGAGACCACTATCCGGCGGATGCCCACGGCGTCGTAGATGGGCTTCAGGGCCACCAGCATCTGGATCGTGGAGCAGTTGGGGTTGGCGATGATGCCCTTGTGGCGCCTGACGGCCCCGGCGTTGACCTCGGGGATGACCAGGGGCACCCGGGGATCCTGTCTCCAGCAGGAGGAGTTGTCCACCACGACGCAGCCGGCCCGCGCCGCCTCGGGGGCGAAGCGGGCGGAGGCCGCGGCCCCCGCCGAGAAGATGGCGATGTCGAGCCCCTCGAAGGAGCCGGGGCCTGCCTCCTGGACCGTGAGCTCCTGGCCGTCGAACTCCACCTTGGTGCCGGCGGACCTGGACGAGGCGAGGGGGCGGAGCGACTTGACCGGGAAGCCGCGTTCCTGAAGGGATCTCAGCATCTCGCGGCCCACGGCCCCGGTGGCGCCCAGGACCCCCACGCTGTATTCTGCGGACATTTCTTCAGAGACCTTTCGTTTGGTTGATACGTTGCCCCGGACCGGGCCGGGTATACCGGATAAATATAGATGATAGCACAGCCCAAGGGCCCGTGAAAGGACATCGTGCCTTCCTGTCTTTCCGTCCGGCGCTTCGCCCTCCGCCCCGGCAGGCGCAAGCGAAAGACCCTTCCCGAGCGGGGCGCGCCCTGAGGCGTGCGTGAGCGCTCCGAGTTTCGGGCACGCTCTGAGACGATCCGAGTCCATCGACATACCCTCGTGGCAGACCCGCAGGCCTGCCTGGAGAGCCGGGGAGGCGCTTG
>JAITEZ010000182.1 GCA_031281735.1 Deltaproteobacteria bacterium
AGAGGATCCACAAGCCCCTCGTCATCACCAAGCACAAGGACCAGGCGAGCCCGAAGATCTTCAAGGCCTGCTGCACCGGCGAGAACGTGGATCTCGAGCTCGACTTCTACCGCGTCAAGCCCGACTGCACCGAGGAGAAGTACTTCACCATAAAGGTCGAGGAGGGGACAGCGGTGGGCGTGCGGGAGCACACCCCCGCGACCTTCCTCCCGGAGAACAAGCCCTACCGCGACGTGGAGGACGTGTCCTTCACCTACTCGAAGATCACCTGGACGTACAACGACGGCAACACCGAATACACGGACGACTGGAAGGCCTAGTCCCGGCCAGCCCATGGTATTATCCCGGATGGGAGCCAGGATGAGGCTTTGCGGGCGAACGGGCCAGCCCTGATGTGACTCGTGGCACCTCAGGGCTGGCCTGTTCTTCAATTTATTTTATTTAATATAATATTATATAAAAATGATTATATTGACAATTATTATACTTAATAATATATATTAATTATTTATAAAAAAATATTTTACCTATAAATATAATTATATTGTAAATTTAATATTTTAGTAAATACAGATAATAAAATATATTTATCTTAATATTGATTTTAAGAATAATAAAAAAAAATAAAATAGTAAATTCAAAAAAAGAAATATTTTTTTGCAAATATTTAAGTTATTTTATATTTTTTATCGTAAGTTTATGAACCTGAATTCCCGGATATTTTGGCATGCGAGGACAACTGTTTAGTGGGTGATAAAGTGGCAAAATATACGATTTAGCCACAGAAAATAATATATTAAAAAATAGTAATTATATATTGCTTCCTGGCGGTCTGGAAGCGCCGGTCAGTCAGAGCCGCAGGCGGCGGTCCGGCCGGGTAGGCCCCTTCAGAGAAGACGGATCGGCGCCCGGGCCGCGCGTCTCGGGACTCGGGCCATCTTCGGGCCGGGTCGGCACCCCCTCGCCTTCCCAGCGAACACCTGCTCCATGATGGCCGAGGCGATGGCCCTCGCGAGCTTAACGGGCACGGCGTTGCCGATGACCTTGTACATCCCCGCGATGTCCCTGCTCGTGGCGTCGATGAACCTGAAGCCGTCGGGGAAGGTCTGGATCCGGGCCACCTCGCGGATGGTGAAGCGCCGGTTCTCGGTCGGGTGGACGATCCCGCAGTTCTCCGGCTGGGCCGAGGCGGTTATGGTCCCGCAGATCTCATCCGGGGCGAAGCGCCGGTAGAAGTTGGGGGAGTGGTAGCGCTTCATGTCGTCCCTTATCCTCTTGAACCGATCCGGGAGTTCCGGGTAAGGCACGTCCTTCCAGGAGCCGCCGGGGCCTATGCGCTCGACCATGCTCATCGCCTGGGGCGACAGCGGCCAGTCCACCTGGTTGGGCGCGTCCCGCGGCAAGTCCAGGACGTGCCTGAGGGTCAGGCCGACCTTGTCCTGGGCGGCGGGGAACTCGAAGCGGATCCCCAGGTCCCTCCTCACCCCCACGAAGATGACCCTCTCCCTGTTCTGGGGCACGCCGTGATCGGACGCCCTCACCAGCCGGCAGACCGCGTCGTAGCCCGTGCCGCCCAGGGTGCGGAGATCGTCCAGGATGACCTCGGCCAGCCGCCTCCCGTCCGCGTGCCTGGTCGAGAGGAGCCCCTTCACGTTCTCGAAGAGGACGGCCTCCGGCATCTTGTCCCGGACGATCCGCATGCATTCCTGGTACAGCATCCCCCGCGAGTCGCGGACGCCCCTGCGGTTCCCCGCGTTGGAGAAGGGCTGGCAGGGGAAGCCCGCCGTGATGACTTCCCCCTCGGGGATCTCCCCGCTCTCGACCTCGGTGATGTCCCTGCAGTCTATCCTGCCCAGGTTCAGCGAGTAGACGGCCTGGGCGTGCGGGTCGAAGTCGTTGGCCCAGACCCGCCGGAACCCCGCCTGCTCGAACCCGAGGTCGAGGCCCCCGCACCCGGAGAAGAGCGAGATGAGCCTGGGGCCGCTCTTTGCTTGCGCTGGTTGACGTGCCATAAACCGATTTCCCCGGCCCGGGACTGCGGAAACCCCTCGCGAACCGGCTTCCTCCGCCATGATGACGTCCAGACGCGAGCATCGGCTCCCGGACGGCGGGTTCCGGATTCCAGTTGCGCTAGATTAAGATGATGAATAAGCCTTGTGACAGCAAATGTCTAATATCAATAGTTTATTTCTCATGGCTGTCAGTATATACGTTAAACTGCGCTGAACTTTACTCCAAAGGCCCTCAAGATGTCAACCTTCGTGTGATTGTTTTTGTGAGTGTTATCGGAGCCCGCACTCCTCGCCCCGGCCGTCCCGCCTCTCCGGTTGCCCCCGCCGGCGGTTTTCGAGCGTCTGCGCCAGGCATGCCGTCCACCGCGCAGGCTGAAGTCACGTCCCCGTATCCTGAGGCCTGAGGCCCGGTGCCTGATGCCTGCCCCGTCGGCCACGGATGACGGAAGCGCGGGGCTTTCCCGGTCCTGGCAGGCATCGGCGGCCATCGTGTGCCTGACGCCAGGCCGCGAACCCCCCGGCGGTCGCCTGCGCCGCCCAGTCCTTGGGCGTGCCGGCCCCTTCCGGCCTCCCCGGGCGGTTCGACCGGCAGACGGCCCGGCCCGGGGCCTGCCTTACGTGTGGCGGGAGCGGCCTCAGCTATGGTATCCTTCCAGGCGTCAGCCGTGCCAGGAAACGTTGCGCGGACGGGAGGCCCCCCCTGCGGGACCCCGTCCCCGCCCTGCGGCCGCCGACATTCCCCCTTGACCTCCCTCCCTGCCCAAGGAGCCTCCTTGACGAGTTTCCCGGCCTCCGCCATGCTTCTCTCCGCCGGCCAGGGGATCCGCCTGAGGCCCCTGTCCCTCCTCCGCCCCAAGTGCCTCTTCCCGGTACTGAACCGCCCCATGCTGAGGCTCTGGCTCGAGAGGCTCGCAGGCACGGGAGCCAGGAGGGTCGTGATCAACGCCTTCCACCTGGCGCCCATGATCGAGGGGTACGTCGAGGGCGTCCGCGGGTGCTTCCCCGGCCTGGAGATACTGGTGAGCCGCGAGACGGCCGTCCTCGGGACCGGGGGGGGGCTGAGGCATGCGGCTGATCTCCTCGGGGACGGCCCCGTCCTCGTCGCGAACTCCGACATCTACTCCGACTTCCCTCTGGAGGGCCTGGCCTCCGCCCACGCGGCGGGAGGCCGGGTCACGGCCACCCTGGCCGCGGTGGACCGGCCGGAGCGGGCCACGGTGCACGTGGGCGGCGGGGGGAGGATCCTCTCCTTCCGGGAGAGGGCGCCGGTCCCCGGCGAGACCTCCCGCCTCTGCGGGGCGGGGTTCATGGTGCTGGAAGCGGCGTTCATAAGGGGACTCCCGGCCGCCCAGTGCGACGTGATAGCCGAGCTCAGGGCCTCGCTGGATCCGGGCGGGGGCGTCTCGGCCCGGGTGCACCCCCTCCCGCCGGAGTCCTTCTGGTGCGACATGGGCACCCCCGGCGACTATTTCTCCCTCAACCACCTGCTCGCCCGGGGCGGACGTTTCGCCGAGGGGGCGCGGGTCGAGGCCGAGACCGAGGGCTTTCTGGCGGCCGAGCCCGGCGCCTGGATCCGGGCAGGGGCCAGGGTCAGGGATTCCGTCCTGTGGTCCGGGGCGGTGGTGGAGGCAGGCGCCACCCTCTCCGGCATGATCGTGGCCGGGCGGGCCCGCCAGGGCGCCCGGATGTCCGGGGGGGTCATCACCGGCGACTGACCCGGGCCACCCGCCTCCCTGCCCGCCGCAAACCCGTGCCCCCTCCCCGGGTTCCCCGCCTCTCCCCGCACCCCGTCCCGCCGGACTCCGGCTTTTCCGCGCCGCCACTCCCCGGCCCGCCCCGCGGCTGCCCGGTTCCCCAGCGGCCCTCGTCCCGTGGCGGCGCCCAGCCGCCTTGCCCTCCCCGGCCCGGCGACGCCCCGCCCCCCCGAGCCAGGGCTTCCCGCGTTCCCGCGTCCGGTCTCCGGACATGCAAGGCCGGCGGGCCGCGCGCCTCCCCCCGTCCGCTTTCGCCGCCCCTCGGAACCGGCGCCCCGCCTCGGCTGGATGCCGACGGCCCGGGCTTCGAGGATCCGCCCCTCGGCTCGGAGAACCCGGCCCCTACCAGCCCGGCTGGCCAGGAAGGGGCCGGCACCCGCCCGCCGGATCCTGTCCCGGGCGGCGGCCGGCGGCTCCCCGCTCCAAGGATTAACCCATGACACTCTCAGCCAATCCTGAGGAAGCCTCCGCTCTCTCCTGGGCCGCCGGACAGTGGGGGAGGCCCCCGGAGGACGTCTCCGCGTCCCCCCTGCCGGGTGACGCCTCCCGGAGGCGTTACACCCGCCTGGTGAGCGGGGGGGAGACGCGGATCCTCCTCGAGGGGCCGGATCCCGCCGAGAACCGCGCCTGGCTCTCCATCGGCCGCCTCCTGCGGGAGGGGGGCTTCCCGCTCCCGGAAATCCACGCCTGGGACCTGGGGCGTGGGCTCTTCCTCCTTGAGGATCTCGGGGACGAGCACCTCTCGGATCTCGCCTGCTCCCGGGGGGGGGAGGGCGGCGGAGACGCCGGCGCCCCGGATGAGGCCTGCCTCGCCTGCTACCGCGAGGCGGCGAGGGTGCTGGCCCGCCTCCACAACCGCGGCTGGGATCTCCTGGCCTCGGCGTGGGAGGAGGTGGCCCCGCGCTACGACGCGGAGTTCGTGTTCCTCTTCGAGTGGACGTACTTCCTGGAGGGGGCCCGGCTCCTGGGCTTCCCCGGCGGCTTCGAGGACAGGCTCGCCCCCGAGGGCAGGAAGATCGCCGCGCTTTCCGGGTGCGAGCTGGAGCGCGCCTTCATGCACCGCGACTTCCAGAGCCGCAACATCCTCGTGCGGGACGGCAGGCCATTCCTGATCGACTGGCAGGGGGGGCGGCTGGGCCCCCCATACTACGACCTGGCGAGCCTCGTCTACGACCCCTACGTCGATCTCCCGGCCCCGTTCCAGTGGGAGATCCTGAACGAATACCTGGACGCCCGCGAGGGCCTGGCCGGAAGCGCGGGGGCCGCCTTGCGCGGGGAGTACGAGGGCAAGATCCGTTTCTTCGGGATGGTGAGGCTCATGCAGGCGGCGGGCGCCTACGCCCACCTGGCGGCCGCCCGGGGGAAGCCAGCCTACGCCCGCTTCCTGCCCCGCGCGCTCGACAGGGCCCTGGATCTCGCCTCCGAACTGCCCCGGGGCGTCTTCTCCGGCGTCCAGGGCTTCCTGGAGGACTACCGGGCCAGGCTCCCCCGGCTGCTCGCGGGGCTGGGGCTGTGAGCAGGCTCATCGCCCTCCTGGGGAGGCCCAACGTCGGCAAGTCCTCGCTCTTCAACCGCCTGGCGGGCCGCTCGGCCGCGCTCGTGGACGACCGCCCCGGGGTCACCCGCGACCGCCACTACGCCGAGTTCGAGCTGGCGGGCCGCCGTGGCATCCTGGTCGACACCGGGGGCTTCGAGACGGGCGGGGGAGACCCCCTGGCGGGGCCCATCTCCGAGCAGGTGGCGGCGGCCCTCGCCGAGTGCGACCTGGCCCTTCTCGTGACCGACGCGCTGGGGGGCCTGCGCCCCGGCGATCGCGAGATAGCCCGCCTCGCGCGGCGGGCGGGCAAGCCCGTCCTCGTGGCCGTCAACAAGACCGACGCCCCCGAGAAGGAGCACCTGGCCCAGGAGTTCCACGAGCTGGGCTTCCCCGAGCTCTACCCGGTGTCCGCCGCCCATGGCTACGGGCTCGCGGCCCTGAGGGAACGCCTGCAGGACTTCCTGGAGCCCGTCCGGGACCCCGTCGGCGACGACGGCGGGGCGGAGGGGGGGGGCGGTCGCCGCAGGCGCCGCAGGGGCCGCGCCGTCGCCAAGGAGGCCCGCCGGAAGGCGCCCTGGGAGCTGGCGGGGCGGGAGGACGCCCCCGGCGGGGAGGACGAGATCGTTGCACCCTCCGGTGACGGAGGCTTCCCGGACGGCG
>JAITEZ010000214.1 GCA_031281735.1 Deltaproteobacteria bacterium
CCCCGGTTCCCGGCTCCACGTGCCGTGGTGATTCGCCGGAGGCCTTGGCGGTGGGCTCGGGCGTCCTCACGCGCATGTCCGCGCGGCCCCGGCCCCGGCAGCCAGTGGCCCCCCCTTCCGCCAGGGAACCTTTCCGCGTCCCCGCCGAAGGCTCTCCCGCATTCGCCGCTTCAGACCGCCTGGGGGCCAGCGCCTGGCCGTGACTCGAATCGCTGGAAGGCGCTTGATCCTGACACGCGCGTCCGCAGCCGCAGGCCGCCGGGCGTTCCTGCGTGCCGTCCCGTTCCGGTCTCTAGCGGACGCCTTGCTTTGCTCTCGGGGCTGAACTGTCGGAGAAAACCGGCAACTTCAGGGCCGAGCTGGAGGAGGATATCGGCAACTTCAGGGCCGAACGTCAGAAATGAAAGGGAAGCAGGACGGTTTCAGCAAGAACCTGAACCTGCCGGCGATCGTCACCGTCGGTTTCATCGGGGTCTGCGCCGCCGCCCTGTTCCTGCTTTTCAAGGCGTCTTATGATAAAAATACCGCTATCCCCGCCTTGGACGGCAAGATTTCTCGGCTTGAGAGCAGGCTGGACACGCTGTCCGGGCAGGACGCCAAAATCCGGCTAATCCTGGATAGGTTGCAGGCCCTTCCATCCTCTCCCGGCGCGGCCGCGGTCGCACCGGAACCATCAGTGACCTCCGCTCCCTCCACAGGGAACCGCTGATCCGCCCGGCCAGGGCATGGTGTCGTCACGGTCTTTCGCACGGTTTTCAACCCACATCCAGAGCTGAGGCGGATCGTGTTATCGCGGTGCAAGTACCGCATCCCGAGAAGCTCGCCCCGCCCGGCTCGCACGCTAGTGGTGTCCATCGGGAGGACGGCGGCCGCGACATCCTGGCGAAACTCGCCGAATTCCTGGATTTGGTCAATGATAGCGGGGCGGCTTCCAGCATTTTGCATGAAGAGTTGTTTGGCATCGATTTGCCGGTGTTTTTTTTGTCTCTTCGCGGGAATGCGATCCCCGGGCAGCCAGGGGGGACTCTGCGCCAAGGCCGGCTGAGTTGAACTGTCGTTTTTTATATATGTGAACATGTTGTTCATCGAAGCTAATGTCTAGCCCTTTGAGCGGGCGGGCACCATGTACAGGGCAGTTCCGCCGAGCGCAGACCGCGGCGATCCGGCATGCGGGAAACGAGGTGTACTGCCGTAACGGGCAGCTGGAAACGCCGTTCCGTTGCCCCTGTTGCGGAACGCCCAGTGCCGTCCCCCGCTGGTCCGGCGGGGAAGCCGCCAGCGCAGTGCCGCCCCTTGATATAGCCGCGCTGGACGTTTCGCGGATCCCGCCGCGTCCCTCCCGAAGGCCGGTCGGCTCTCCGCCGGCGGAATCCCCCGGGCTTTGCCGACCGGGAGACGCTCCCTCTCCTATCCAGGAAGCCCCGCCGGAACGGCGTCGAAGGGACCGGTACCGGCGGGTTCAGCATGGGCGGGTCAGGGATATTCCCCGCCGGGGCCGCGGATCCGGAGACAGGCGGTCCCTTCTCCGGGGGGAGAGGAAAGGCGGCGGCGCGCCGAAGCCTTTCCGGGATCCTCCCGACGGAAGGAGGAAGCGGATAGCGGGCGCCGCCGCAGGAACGGGCGTCGCGTTCCGGAATCCCGTCAGGGAGAGCGTCCACGGCGCCGCCGCGTTCTGCGTCCTTTCCATGTGTTCAGGCTCATGGGCGGCCGCCTCCTCGACAGGATTGGTCTGGCAGCGTTCAGGAACGGCTCCCGTGAGGTGAAGGACGCCCTCCGCTGGAGCTGCCGCCTGCCCATGGGGAACGGGTACGGCCTCGCTGGGGACAGGGACGGGGGAGCCCGGTTCGGCGGGCCCCTCGTGATGGACACCCCCCGGCGACGGCGCACATCAGCAAGGGGCCCCTCAAGCAGGTCCGGGACGGGTAGGGCCTGGGGAAGGGTGGGCCTGTCTCCAGGGATTCATCGCCCGGGCGATGGCTTCGGGGGGGGGATGCCTGCCGCGCCGACGGTGGCGATAGAAAGGCGTTCCGAGGGGATGCCGAGCCGGCGCCGCAGCCGGTAGCCGCAGCCGTCCCCCAGGGCCTTTACGTGAAAACCCATGAGGTGATCCTCAGGGCCCCCGCTGCTACAGGGACGTTGAGGGGTTCAAGTGGATGACTCCCGCGATCAGGGGGGCGACCCGCTCCAGGTCTTCCCCCCCGGATAGCCGTTCAGAGGCGTGGCCGTTCAGGGGGACGCGACGGCCCGTGTCGAGTCGTGGGAAACGGCGGGCCCCTTGAGTCGTTCCGCCGACAGGCCGGACGTTAACGGGGGGGGCCGGACTGTGCCTCCCGGGCATGGTTGCGCACCTGATCCGGGAATGCTGGGCGGGCCGGGTGATACCCTTCCCGGCTCAGTCGAGAATCGCGTGTTCGCTGGAAATCCGGCCGTGGGCATGACCACATGAGTTGCGGTTTGGGCCATGGCCGCGGGCGGTCCTGAGAAACCAGCCTTCCCGATATTTCATTCGTGTTCTCCATATTGACGAATGACGCCGGGCGTTTTCAGCCTGAAGGCCCTCGAGGGGACTGAACGGCGGGGCTTCCGAGCGAGTTGATCAGGTCGGCGTCTCCGCGTTGGCCCCCCTTGTCGGCCCGGCGTCCGCGGTTCAGTGAAGAGCATGATGATTATCAGATGCACCCTTGACGTCGCTTGCGGAACGTCCTGACCGGCTCATGCTTGAACGCGCTCATTCCCAACGTCCGGGATTCGTCCGAGTATCGCCTCCAATAGGGGAGCTTGAGTGGAAAGGTTGTCCGCAGGGGGCAATAAATATGGTTAAACATTTATGTTATTTATATAAATTTATAATTTATATAATTAATTATTTTTATAATTTTATATTTATTAAAATTAATAATATAATATAATATAATATAATAAATATTATCGTAGTTAAATAATATCTGCCGACACTGATTGTTTACAGGCGGCTCGCCCTTCCCTCAGTGCGCCTTCGAATTGGATGAGAATCGATTGACATCGGATTGACAACGTGCCCGCCCATATGCTAAATTTAGAAACGTTCAAGGTAATGCTTTGCCTCGTCATTGATCGGGTTCAGGCTATCCCCCCGCTTCAGTCACTCCCCGTGCCCTGCTGATTCGGTCCTACAATGCTCATGTAAAGCATCGCGGATCGCCCCGCTCGCCGTTATTTCCTTGACTGATATTCTTCAAACTGAGCTTTAGAGCGGAACAGTCTTCTGGCCGATGCGATTGCGTTCTTGCGCAAAGGTTTCCGGACTGGGGAGGTTGACTTTTCATGGTGCTGGATTATGGCATGATTATTGCATCTCTCTCTCTCTCTCTCTCTCTCTCTCTCCGGTAGCATTGGCAGTCGGCAAACAGTTTGCCGAAGCCTGCGGCACCCGCACCTTTCCAAGGGAAGGTGGCGGGTTTAGTTTTTCCCGTATGCCGATATCGGGAATCCGTTCCGGATCATCCGGAGCTGAACCGTCGAAGGCGGCCAATCCGGGTCATGCCCATGCACCCCCCCCTGCCTAGCATGAGGGCTATCCCGCGTCCAGTCCCGGGTACCGAGGATCCGCCCCGGAGGTTCCGGCGGCTCCACGGCTCTGCAACCCCCCGAGCGGCCCGTTGCCTCCCCCCCACCACGCGGCCGCGAAAGCCATGCGCGAGGCCCGTCCACTCCCCACATACTGCATCGGAACCAGTTGACGGCCGGTGATGCCAGCCGCCCGCCGCGGGATCCGGAGTAATCGCTTCCCGCCCCCTGGCGCGGCCCCCCGCGGCTCTCGCGGAGGCATTCACTCCCCGCGTGTCAGGCGGGCATCGTCCGGCCGCTGGGACGCGCGCCCTTCCGACGGGAGGGCATGAGCCCGGCCTGGAGGCCTGCCTCGCCGATTCGACGCGGCGCGCGCTCCGCCCCCTCCCCCCGATTGGTGCAAATCCGCGATTCACGCACGGGCGTCAAGTTGCCCTGCGGGGATTCACGCGATCAGACCGCAAGCGCCGGCGTTCAGGAGCGCGGATCTGTGCCGCGGGCACGAACCGCCCAGGCCCGCCGCAGGCGTCCCCGTACGCTGCGCCGGACAAAACACTGACCGAGTCCAGGCGGCAGCCCTGTAACCGGGCGTCCGGGATGATCTCCCGCGTCCCGGGCATGGGCTCGCCCGCTCGCCGAGGATCCGTCCCCCGCCAGGCACGGGGGCGAGGAGCTCGCGGAGCAGAGCTCCCGGCGGGTTCCCGGGGGGATGCGCGCCTGCCGCCGCCGGGCTGGCCCGCTCCGCGCGGATCCCGACGAACCGTCTCCGGCTTATTACGGAAACCAGGAGAAACCAGATGCTCAACAAATCCACCTTCCCGGCAGCGGCTTCAGGCCTTGCCGCGTTCAGCCTCCTCCTCCTCGCCGCGCCGTCGGCACTTCTCACGGCGCCGCCGGCCCTCGCCCAGGGCGGGGACGTACTTCCCCCGACGGTGGTCATAGGACGGCAGATCGAGGAGAAGATGTCGGCGGAGCTCGCCGAGTACGGGCACCACCTGGTGGTGATCCAGGGAGAGGACATCCTGAAACAGGGCTATACCGACCTCACGGAGGCCATCGCCAAGATGGTCCCGGGGCTCGTCTTCCAGACCCAGAGCCGGGCCGATTACGGCATCTTCACGATCAACGGCACCTCCAACGTGCTCTGGCTCATGGACGGCGTGCGCCTCAACAACCGTCTCTTCGGATCCTGGCTCGCCCGCCTCGACACCATCGGCATCCACCTAATCGATCGCATAGAGGTCCTCATGGGCGGGGAGGGTCTTTTCTACGGCACGGAATCGTCGAGCGGGGTGGTGAACATCATCACGAAGAAGCCCACCGAGGAATTCTCCGGCGAGGTCGGCGCGGCCGTCGGCACGAAAGGGTACTACAACGGGTGGGCTACGGTGAGCGGCGGGGCCGGCCGCCACCGTTTCCTCGCCTCCGCCTCCTACGACACATGGGACGGGTATTACCAGTTCAGGCCGAGGGTGTACCAGCTCATGAACAACTATGAACCTGTCAAGAGGAGCTACGACAGGCTCAACGTCACCATGAAGTACGAGACGGAGCTGTACCTCGCCGGCCGCAACGCCTTCAGCGTTAACGTCACCCGGAACTCCGGCCATTTCGACATGGGAAACCCGGCGAACCACAGGGCGGTGAACGATCGCGCCGAATACGTGGGCACCGTCAAGTGGGATCACGACGTATCACCCAACTACAGCTATTTCATCAAGGCATACTACCATTCCTGGTGGTCGGACTACGACACCGAGAGGATCGACCGCACCATGTCGATGGACAAGGCGATATGGGGCTACCAGGACTGGGGCATAAACATACTCAACAGCATCCGCTTCGACAGCGGCCACGAGCTACTTGTCGGCTACGATTACCAGAACTACTGGGGCAAGGACGACGTCATGATGATACAGTCCATGCACGAGCAGGTCCATGCCGTGTACGCCCAGTTCAGGCCGCGTTTCCCGTTCTGGGAGGAATGGAGGCTGGCCCTCGGCGCCCGCTACAACTGGGCCGACGCGGCGAAGTCCTTCATCTGGAACGTCTCGTCGCGGATGCCCCTGATGGGCGGCGACAGGCTTTTCCTGAGAGCCAACGTGGGCACGTCGTTCATCCTCCCCAACGCCCAGCAGCTGTTCATCAAGAGGGTGACCTCCACGTCCCAGTCCTACGGAAACCCGAACCTGAAGCCCCAGCGCAGCTTCTCCGCGGTCGTCGGGATCGGCTCGTCGAGCGAGCGCTTCGATCTCGACGTGGGAGTTTTCTACGAGCGGATGACCGACAGGATAATCACCGCCAACAACACTTACCAAAACGCCCCCGACACGTCGCAGACGAGGGGATTCTCGGTCACCGCCGCGGCGAGGCCGGTCGACGGCCTCACGCTTTCCGCCTACTTCGTCTCCCAGCGGTTCAAGCTCGTCGATACCTCCGGCCGGACGATCGACAAGATAGAGCGGATGCCCATGGAGTACCTGAAGCTCGGGCTCCAGTACGACGGCGACCTGGGCGGGCAGAAATTCGGCATCGGGGTCTACAACACCTGGATGGGCCGCGTCTACGGCAACGTGTCGAGGCTTACGCAGGATCCCTGGCAGAACTACGGGAACTACTGGCTCACGGACGTCAACCTCTACTACAAGCCGGTCGAGAGCGTCAGGATAACTCTCTCGCTGGCCAACATCTTCAATAAGGAGTACACGGGGTACGGTCTCGGCTACGCGGCCGACCCGCAGGATCCGAAAGGCTACATGCTTTACGAGAACCCCCTCAGCTCCCCGTTCACCGCCACGCTCGGGGTGACGTACTCCTTCTGACCCAGGCGTCCCGGGGCGGTGCCCCGGCGAAAGCCCCGGGACCGCGGCATCCCGCGCCCGGGCCCCGCAGCGCCGCCGCCGGTCCCTCCAGCGGCCCGGCGGCGGCGCTGCGGGGCCGCTGGCGGCCGGGTGGCCGCGCCGGCGGCCCTCGGCGCCATCCGGACGTGGCCTTTTCACGTCCTGCGCCGCCCGCGGCAGCGGACCGCGCCGCCGGGCCCGCGGCGTCCCGCAATCCCGCCATCCGGCTGTCAGGTGTCCCCACATGAAACCCGGCCCGTCTCCCTCCCCTTTCCTCGCCTCGGCGCCCCTCCTCCTCGGGCTCGCCGTCCTCCTCGCCCCGCCCGCTCCGGCGTCCCCCGCGCCCATCCCCGGGGACGGCGGGGCGGTAACCGTCCTGAACGTCAACTACGACCTTTCTGAGAACCGCCTGACGTACCCGGCTGCCCCGAGGAGGGCCGTCTCGGCCAACGGATCCACCACCGAGACGCTGCTGGCCCTGGGCCTCGGGGACAGCATGGTAGGGTCCGCCTACCAGGACAACCCGGTCCTCCCGGAGTACCGGGAGGCCTACTCGAGGCTGCACATCCTCTCCTCGCGTTACCCGACCCGCGAGTCCGTGCTGTCGGTCGAGCCGGACATCATCGTGGGCTGGCACAGCGCGTTCGCTCCTCAGGCGCTGGGTGACACCCGCTGGTGGAACGGGTTGGGGATCGGCACCTACATCTTCGTGGACACGACGCCCCTGGCGGACTCACTGGAGACGGTCCTGGAGGACGTGGACGGCCTCGGGCGGATCTTCCGCCGGCACGCAGAGGCCCGTTCCCTCACAGACTCCATCCGCGCGGAGCTGGAAGCCGTCCGCGGGCGGAGGGCGGGAGTATCGCCCAGGCCCCGCGTGCTCCTCCTGGAGATCTTCCCCGGCCAGGGCCTGTGGGCCTGGGGGGACGACTCCACGCAGGGGAGGATGCTCGGGGCCCTGAACGCCGAGAACGTCTTCGGCATGTCCGGCATCCGGGGCAAGGAGGGCCTTGTCGCGGCCGATCCGGACGCGATCGTGTTCATCTACATGGACAGGACGGAAGCCGACACGGAGACGCTCATGGCGGGCCTGTCGGAGGATCCGCTCTTCAAGTACCTCAAGGTCGCCAGAACCGGAAGGACGGGGGCCGTGCCGCTTTCCGAGTGCAGGGCGCCCGGCGTGCGCCTCGCGGACGGCATCCGGCACATGGAGGAGATCATCTACGGGGGCCCCCTGCCGCCCATGGCGTCGGCGCGCTGAGTCGCTCTTGCCGGGCCCGCGGCGCGGCCACGCCGCGGCGGCCTTCCCGGGCCGCGTCCTGGCGGCAGGGGCCTCCGGCACTGACGGAAGGGGATCGTCCCGCCGGCGGCGGCCGGCATCGAAAACCGGCGCGACGCGCCCCCGCCCGCTGGCTGCCGTCTTCCCGCCGCCGTCAGGCCGCGTCCGCGCGGCGGACGGATCCCCGCGGTCCGGAGGCGAATGCGCGGAGGCGCCCGCCTCGCGGGGCCGGCCGGGCCGCCTGAGGGGCGGGAGTCCGTCGCGAGGGCGTTCCCTGGCGGCGCCCAGCACGCGCGCAGGCGAGTCTTCATGCCGCCGGCATCCCCGCCGCGGCCGACGTGCCGGCCGTACCCCGGCGCGGGGGGTGACGCCGATGGCCCCCGCAGCGGGAGGGCGCCCCGGCGGGCCGCCGGGGTTCCGCTCCGCCGCGGGTCTGAGTCTGACGGGAAAACCCGGCGCGGCCGTGGGGATTCACGCCGGGAACCGTAGAAGCCGCGAGGATAAACCCGCACCCTAGGCGCGGCTATGCGCCGGCATGTCCGACTTTGACGCGGAAGGGAAGGCGGGGCGGGAAGCAGAAGCGGCCTGAACCGCTGATTCAGGCCGCCTCGCGGAAAGACTTCAAGATCCCGTAAAAGGGATGGTGGCAGGCTCCGGAGCATCGCCCTGCCCCGATGCTTGAACCTCACCCTCCACAGCTTGGCCCCTTGCGGGGTCACCTTTATATGCAGCCCCTTGCCGCCGCAGACCGAATGGGCTCCGGGCGTGGCTGGAGCGTTTTCACGCGCCGCTCGGTCAGGGTGTATACCATCGGCCCCCCTCCTGGCGTGTATACACCCCGGTATACACCTTTGTCGCGGAAAGGGAAGCCGGGACGGAGGGCGCGGAAAACAGAAGCGGCCTGAACCCCAGGATCCAGGCCGCTTTGCGGAGAATGCGGACAACGCGTAAAGCGTGGAAAACCACTGATGGTGGCGAGGAACGGATTTGAACCGCCGACACCCGGATTTTCAGTCCAGTGCTCTACCAACTGAGCTACCTCGCCGTGACGGCACGCCCCTGAACCCGAACCTTATACAGCAAACCCCCCGAGCTGTCAACACTGCGCTGGCTTTCCGGGCCTTCAGGCGGCCGCCCGGGCATCAGGGCCTGCGGGAGAGTCTCTGCGGGACATGTCATGGGGGGAGAGTCCTCGCGGATCGTGCCCTGCGCGAGCCGGCCTGACGAGATGTGAGCGGCGCCGCCCCGCGCCGGGCGGCCGCCGTCCCCGGGGCGCTCCCGTCCCGGCGCCTCCGTCCCCGAGGGCGGCGGGGCCCCGCGACCCGCGGCGGAGCCGTCCGGACACCAGCCGGGGATGGCCGGAAGACCGCCCCCAGCGACGGCCGTTTCCGATCCTGAAAAAGGCTGTGATAGAATCGTTTCCGGCGCGGGGGCCCCCCTTTGCCGCCGCGTGCCATGGAACCCGCCCTGCTCGGCGCGGGGACACCGGCCCCCCGGCCCGGCGGGCGCCCCGCTCGCCGCGCCGTCCCGGAGACTCCCGGCCTTCGTGTCCCGGCCTGTCCCGGCGGGCCCGGGAGCCGCGACCGCCGCGGCCTCCCGCCCCCCGCGCCGCGAGGGCACGCGGCGGGATTCCAGGCGCCAGGGCGGGGGGCTCCCCCGGGAGCAGGAGGGTTATGGGCAGGCTTTCCCCGGTCATCACCACCATCCAGGAGAGGTGCTGCAACTGCCACCGGTGCATTTCCGTCTGCCCGGTGAAATTCTGCAACATCGCCAGCGACGGCACCGTGAAGGTCGACCACGACCTCTGCATCGGCTGCGGGAGCTGCATCGACGCCTGCGAGCACGGGGCCCGCGTCGGCATCGACGACTTCACGGCCTTCCTGGAGGATCTGCAGGCGGGGGTGAAGATGGTGGCGATAGTGGCCCCGGCCGTCGCCGCCACCTTCCCCGGCCAGTACCTGAACTTCAACGGCTGGCTCCTGTCGCTGGGGGTGAAGGCCGTCTTCGACGTGAGCTTCGGGGCCGAGCTCACCGTGAAGTCATACGTCGAGCACATCAGGTCCAAGCGGCCCCGGACCGTGGTGGCCCAGCCCTGCCCGGCCATCGTGACGTTCTGCGAGATCTACCTCCCGGAGATCCTGCCCCTCCTCGCCCCCTGCGACAGCCCGATGCTCCACAGCATAAAGATGATCAAGAGGTTCTACCCGGAGTGGGCGGACTGCAGGGTGGCGGTGATGTCCCCCTGCTACGCCAAGCGCCGGGAGTTCGACGAGACGGGCTTCGGGGACTACAACGTGACCTTCGCGAGCCTGAAGCGGCACATCGACGGCAGCGGGATCGACCTGGGCTCGTACCCCAGGGAGCGCTTCACGGACCCCCTCGCCGAGCGGGCGGTCCTCTTCTCCACCCCCGGCGGCCTGATGATGACCGCCGGGCGCTACATCCCGGGTATCGCCGACCGGACGCGCAAGATAGAGGGTGTCAGGAACGTCTACCATTACCTGGAGCAGCTTCCGGGCACGTTCGCGAATGGCCACTCGCCCCTGCTGGTCGACTGCCTGAACTGCGGGATGGGGTGCAACGGCGGCACCGGGGTCCCGGACCGCGGGGGGAAGTCCCTGGACAAGCTCCACTTCCTCGTGAGGGAGCGGAGCCAGAAGCTCAGGGAGCACTACCAGGCCAAGTACCGCGGCAGATCCCCTTCCCGGGCGCACGCGGAGGAGAGGGTGAACGAGCTGGTGGCCGGGTACTGGAAACCCGCCCTCTACGCGCGGTCCTACGTCGACCATTCCGCCAACATGCGCCGGGCCCCCATGGGCGAGGACGAGCGCAGGCGGATACTGGCCGGGATCGGCAAGGCCGACGGCGAGAACTTCTTCAACTGCGCGAGCTGCGGCTACAACTCCTGCGAGAAGATGGTGACCGCCATCCACCTGGGGCGCAACACCCCGGAGAACTGCCACCACTTCCTGCTCGACCGCACGCGGTCCGGCCGCAGGCACCTCCTGCCCACCCTGGACAAGGTGGGCGCGGTCAAGGGCTCGGTCGGGGCGGTGCGCGTGTCCGTGGTCGACATGACCCGGGACATCGACAGCATCCGGGAATTCTCGGCCAGGATCGGCGACATCCTCAAGAGCATCGAGGACATCTCCTTCCAGACCAACCTCCTCGCCCTGAACGCCGCCGTGGAGGCCGCCCGGGCGGGGGACGCGGGAGCGGGCTTCGCGGTGGTGGCGGACGAGGTGAGGAACCTCGCGGTCAGGAGCGCCGCCGCGGTCTCCGAGTCCCGGCAGATGATCGAGCGGAGCCAGGCGAGCGTCGAGGAGGGCATCAGGAGCGCCCGCCAGGTTTCCGAGAGCTTCGACCAGCTCCAGACGGCCGCCAACGACATCGCCGACTGGGTGGCCAGGGTCGAGGAGGAGCTGAAGTAGGGCGCCCGCGCGTTCCGGCGCCGGCACGTCCGCCACGACCCGGCCAGCGGATCGGGCGATCGGCGGGACGGCCCCCCCGGGGCGCCGGGCCCGCGCATCCTGTGGTATACTTTCCTGCCGTGGCGGACGCGTCCGGGGATTCCGGCGCGCTGCCGCTTAGGGTCCCTCCCCGCCTCCGGCAGCCCGGCGGCGGCCCCGCCCCCCCGCGCGGCTCGCGGGGGGGCGGGGGGCGTGTCGCCCGGGGCCCGGCCCAGGCGCGGGGTGGTTATGGGAAGCCTGTCTCCCGTCGTAACGACGATCGAAGAGAACTGCTGCAACTGCCAGAGGTGCATCTCCGTCTGCCCCGTGAAACTCTGCAACGACGCCTCGGACAGCAAGGTCGTGCGGGTGGTCCACGACCTCTGCATAGGGTGCGGCAACTGCCTGCACGCCTGCCAGCACGGGGCCCGGACAGGGGTGGACGACTTCTCCCGGTTCCTGCACGACCTGGAGTCCGGGACCAGGATGGTGGCGATAGTGGCGCCGGCCGTGGCCGCCACCTTCCCCGGCGAGTACCTGAACTTCAACGGCTGGCTCCTCTCGCTGGGGGTGGACGCGGTCTTCGACGTGGGCTTCGGGGCCGAGCTGACGGTCAAGTCCTACATAGAGCACATCAAGGCGAAGCGGCCCCGGACGGTGGTGGCCCAGCCCTGCCCCGCCATCGTCACCTACTGCGAGCTCTACCGCCCCGAGCTCCTGGAGCTCCTCTCCCCCTGCGACAGCCCGATGCTCCACAGCATCAAGATGATACGGAAGTTCTACCCGCAGTGGGCGAGGCACAGGGTGGCGGTGATGTCGCCCTGCTACGCCAAGCGGCGGGAGTTCGACGAGACCGGCTACGGCGACTACAACGTGACCTTCGAGAGCCTCAAGCGGCATATCGAGTGGAGGGGAGTCAGGCTCGCCTCCTACCCCCCGGCGGAGTACGCCGACCCCCTCCCGGAGAGGGCGGTGCTGTTCCCCACGCCGGGCGGGCTCATGATGACGGCTGAGAGGTACATCCCCGGGATCTCCGAGGATACCAGGAAGATCGAGGGCGTGCGCGACGTCTACCCGTACCTGGACAGGCTTCTCGATTCCGTCATGGATGGCGCGTCCCCGGTGCTGGTCGACTGCCTCAACTGCGAGCTGGGGTGCAACGGGGGCACGGGGGTGCCGGGTCGCGACGAGAGGCCCCTGGACGAGGTCCACCACCTCGTGAGCGAGAGGGGGCGCGAGCTCAGGGAGCATTACGCGAGGAAGTTCAGGAAGTCCCTCGTCTCGCTGAAGCCGCCCGAGAAGAGGCTGAACGACCTCGTGGCCGCCTACTGGCGGCCCGGCCTTTACACGCGGACCTACGTGAACCGCTCGCGCGACGCCCGCACCCGGTTCATGACGCCCCGGGAGCGCGAGAGGATCATGGCGAGGATGGGCAAGGCCGGGGGCGCGAACATCCTCAACTGCCCGAGCTGCGGCTACAACTCCTGCGAGAAGATGGCCGTCGCCATCCACATGGGCCGCAACACGCCCGAGAACTGCCACCACTTCCTCATGCAGCGCACGGAGGAGGGCCGCAAGGATCTCATGACCATCCTGGAGAAGGTGTCGCTGGTCAAGTCCTCGGTGGAGGCGGTGCGCGTCTCCGTGGGCGACATGGAGGTCGGCATAGCGGCCATCGCGGACTACTCCCAGAGGATAGGCTCCATCCTGAAGGGCATCGAGGGCATCGCCATCCAGACCAACGTGCTCGCCCTGAACGCCGCGGTGGAGGCGGCCCGGGCCGGCGGGGCGGGCTCCGGCTTCGCCGTGGTGGCCGACGAGGTGAGGAACCTCGCCGCCAAGAGCGCCGTGGCGGTCAACGAGTCGCGCCAGATGATCGGGAAGAGCCAGGACAGCGTGGCCGCGGGCGTCAGGAGCGCCCGCGGGATGGCCAGGAGCTTCGGGGAGCTCCGCGCCACCACCGAGGAGATCTCCAGGGAGGTGTCCAGCGTGGAGGAGGAGCTCGAATAGGGGGGCGCCGGGCCCCCGCGGTTCACTTCCCCAGGCAGAAGCGGCTGAAGACCTCCGCCAGCAGGTCCTCGGTCATGGTGCGGCCGGTGACGAGATCCAGCGAGTCCCTCGCCTCCTTGAGGAGTATTCCCGCTATCTCGGGCACCTCGCCTCCCTCCAGGCTGGCCCTGGCGCGCCGGAGGGCGTCCAGGGCGTCCGCCAGCGCCCTCTCCTGCCTGATGTTGGGGACTATCTCGGGCAGCCGCGGCCCCTCGGCGCCCAGGCGCTCGAGCACGGCCCTCCTGAGCCCGTCCAGGCCCTCCCCGGTGGCGGCGGACACCCTGACGGCGCCCGGGGGCGGGACGGCGGAGCCGGGGGCCAGGTCGGACTTGTTCCAGACCTCCAGGAGCGGCGGGCGGCGGGGGGGAGGGGACGCGGCGGCGGGCCCGGCCGGCGCGATGACGGCCTCTTCGCCCTCGCCCTCGCGAACCGGGCCGGCCGCCGCCGGGGGGGGCTCCCCGCCGCCGGGAAGCGAGAGGTCCCGGAGCCACAGGACGAGATCCGCCCCGGCCATCTGCTCCAGGGCGAGCCCGATGCCCATGGCCTCCAGCTCGTCCTGGCCCCCGTCGCGCAGGCCGGCGGTGTCCACGAGCTCTATGCGGACGCGGACCCAGGCGACCGGGGCCGCGAGGTAGTCGCGGGTGGTGCCGGCCACGTCCGAGACCAGGGCCCGGCGCCGGCCCAGGAGGGCGTTGAAGAGGCTGGATTTCCCGGCGTTGGGGGGGCCCGCCAGGACCACCTTCGCGCCGTCCCGGAAGACCCGGCCCGCGCGGCGCAGATCCAGGAGAGCGGCGAGACCCGTCTCAAGGGGCGCCAGCTCGGAAAGCAGCCTCCCGCGATCGCCCTCCGTCCAGTCGGCCTCGAAGTCCAGCACGGACGCGAGGCCCGCCTGGGCCGCGAGGAGCCCCCCCGACAGGGGCGCCACCCGCGCGGCCAGGGCCCCGTCCAGGGCCCGGGCGGCGATGGCCGCCTCGGCCTCGGACTCGGCGGCCACTATCTCGGCCACGGCCTCGGCCTGGTCGAGGCTCAGCCTGCCGTTCAGGAACGCCCGCTCCGTGAACTCCCCGGGCCGCGCCAGACGGGCGCCGGACGCGAGGGCCGCCTCCAGTACCAGCCCGGGCACAACCCCGCCCCCGTGGCAATGGATCTCCGCCGAGTCCTCGCCGGTGAACGACCCCGGTCCCGGAAAGAACACGCCCATGGCCCGGTCCACGAGAGCCCCCGTCCCGGGCGACACGACCCTTCCCAGGATCAGCCTGCCCGGGGCCGAGGACGGATCCCTCCCGCAACGGAAGAAGCGGCCCAGGGCCGCCAGGACGCCCCTGCCCGAGAGGCGCACCACGGCCAGGGCGCCCTGCCCCGGGGCGGTGGAGATGGCGGCGACGAGGCCCCCCCCCGGCCCCCGCAGGGCCGCGCCCTCCGCGCCCGGCGCGGGCCCGGAGGGCGCGGCAGGGGAACCGCCGGCGGGAGGGAGGCGGTCGCCGGCCGGGGCGGGGCGCCCGGCCCGCGCGTCGTCGTCGTCCGGCAAGGGGGGCCGCCTTTCAGCGGCGGGCGGCCGAGGCGCCGGTCCCCGCGCCCTCGCCGCCGCCGTCCCAGGAGTCGCCGGGATCCGGGGCGGCCGCGGGCGCCTTGCGGTCGGGGAGGCCGGCGGTGATGGTGAGCGCCGCGTCGCCGGGGGCGGCGTCCACCGTGATGTGCTGGCCGTCCAGGATCTCGCCGTCCAGGAGCTTCATGGCCAGGGGATCCATGAGCTCGGTCTGGATGGTGCGCTTGAGGGGCCTCGCGCCCCACTGCGGGTCGTAGCCCGCCCGGGCGAGCCACTCCTCGGCCGGTGGGGTGACGGTGAGGGTGAGCTTGCGGGGCGCCAGCCGCGCCGCGAGGAGCGCCGTCTGGAGGCCCACGATGCGCCTGAGGTCATCCTCGCTCAGGGACCCGAAGACCACGATGTCGTCCACGCGGTTCAGGAACTCCGGGCGGAAGTGGGCCTTCAGGGCCGCGAGCACCTTCCCCCTCACGCTTTCCGGCGAGTCCGCCCCGAGGATGAGCTCGGAGCCGATGTTGGAGGTCATGATGACGACGGCGTTCTTGAAGTCCACGGTCCGGCCCTGGCCGTCCGTGAGCCTGCCGTCGTCCAGGATCTGGAGGAGCGCGTTGAAGACGTCCGGGTGGGCCTTCTCGATCTCGTCGAAGAGCAGGACGGAGTACGGCCTGCGGCGCGCGGCCTCGGTCAGGTGCCCGCCCTCCTCGTAGCCAACGTAGCCCGGCGGGGCGCCGATGAGGCGCGAGACCGCGTGCTTCTCCATGTACTCGGACATGTCCAGCCGGATCATGGCGTTCTCGTCGTCGAAGAGGAACTCGGCGAGCGCCCTGGCGAGCTCGGTCTTGCCCACGCCGGTGGGGCCGAGGAAGATGAAGGACCCGATGGGCCGCTTGGGGTCGCTTATCCCCGAGCGCGAGCGGCGGATGGCCCTGGAGACGGCGGCCACGGCCTCGGCCTGGCCCACGAGCCGCCGCGCGATCCGCCCCTCCATGTGGACGAGCTTCTCGCGCTCCCCTTCCAGGAGCCTCCCCGCGGGGATCCCCGTCCAGCGCGAGACCACGAGCGCGACGTCGTCCGGGCCCACCTCCTCCTTGACCACCAGGTTGCGGGAGTTCTCGGCCATGCTGGCCAGCTCGCCCTCCAGCGCCGGGAGCCTCCCGTACCGGAGCTCCGCCGCGCGGCCGAGGTTCCCGTCCAGCTGCGCCTTCTCGATCTCGGCGCGTACCTTCTCGGCCTCCTCGCGCAGGGCGCTCGTGCGCTGGACCACGCGCTTGTCCTCCTCCCAGCGGGCGGTGAGCTCGGCGTCCCTGGCCGCGAGGGACCTGAGCTCCTCCTCCAGCTTGGCCAGGCGGTCCCGCGCCGCGGGGTCGTGCTCCTTCCTCAGGGCCTCGCGCTCGACCGAGAGCGTCATGATGCGGCGGCGGGCCTCGTCGAGATCCGCAGGCAGGCTGTCGATGTCGAGCCGCAGGCGCGAGGCGGCCTCGTCGATGAGGTCGATGGCCTTGTCCGGGAGGAAGCGGTCGGTGATGTAGCGCTTGGAGAGCGTCACGGCGGCGACTATCGCGCCGTCGGTCACGGTAACCCTGTGGTGTACCTCGTAGCGCTCCCTCAGGCCGCGCAGGATGCTCACGGAGTCCTCCTCCGAGGGCTCCTCGATCAGCACCGGCGCGAAGCGCCGCTCTAGGGCGGCGTCCTTCTCGATGTTCTTGCGGTACTCGCTGATGGTGGTGGCGCCCACGCACTTGAGCGCCCCCCGGGCGAGGGCGGGCTTGAGCATGTTGCCCGCGTCGAGGCTCCCCTCGGTCTTGCCCGCGCCCACGATCAGGTGCATCTCGTCGATGAAGAGGATGATGTCGCCCGCGGAGGCCTCGACCTCCTTCACGACGGCCTTGAGCCTCTCCTCGAACTCGCCCCGGTACTTGGCCCCGGCCACCATGCCGCCGATGTCCAGGGACAGTATCCTCTTGTTGCGCAGGGTCTCCGGGACGTCGCCGGAGACTATCCGGCGGGCCAGTCCCTCGACTATGGCGGTCTTGCCCACCCCGGGCTCGCCTATGAGCACGGGGTTGTTCTTGGTGCGGCGGGAGAGCACCTGCATCACCCGGCGGAGCTCCTCGTCGCGGCCTATCACCGGGTCCAGCCTCTGGCGACGGGCCTCGTCCGTCAGGTCCCGCGTGAAGCGCTGGAGGGCCTGGTACTTCTCCTCGGGGTTCTGATCGGTCACACGCTGCTGCCCCCGGACCTCCTTCAGGGTCTGGAAGACGAGCTCCCGCGTGAGCCCGCGCGCCTTGAGGATCCCGGCCGCCTCGCCCGCGGCGTTGTCGAGCGCCCCCAGGAGCAGGTGCTCGGTGGAGACGTAGTCGTCCTTCATCTTCTCGGCCTCCCGGACCGCGAGGTCCAGGGAGGTCTTCAGCTCCGTCCCGAAGAAGGTCGTTACCCCGGGCCCGGAGATCTGCGGGAGCCTGGACAGGGCCTTGTCCAGGTCGCCCGCCACCAGCGAGGCGGGGACCCCCGCCTTGCTGAGGATCGGGCCGATGAGCCCGTCCGGCTGCTGGAGGAGCGCCAGGGCCAGGTGCAGGGGCAGGATCTCCTGGTGACCCTTGCGCTCGGCCAGGGTCTGCGCGTCCGACACCGCCTCCTGGCTCTTGATGGTGAACTTGTCGAATCTCATCGCCGGTTGCCTCCGTGAGTGTTTCTCGTCCGTCAAGGAAAGTAAGTCGGCCGGGGGGGGTTGTCAACGGGAGGCCGGCGGCGCGGTGGGGGGGGCAGGCCCTGCCCCCCCCGGGACGCGGGGAGGGCCCAGGAGGCCGGCGGAGCGGGCGCGCGGGGTCGCCGGGGACGGGCCTTGGCGCCAGTTTCCAGGAATGCGCCAGCCCGGCGCCTCCGCGATCCCGGAGAGGAGGGCTGCCAAGACATGCCATGAAATATATGGTTATATTGCCATGGATATATATAATGCTCATATGCATGCATGTGCCAGGGACAGGGCGGGGCGGCATGCAGGTTACGGTCGCGGGACGCACCCCCCTGGCGGCCTGCGGCCGGCCATGCGCTGGCGGCACGCCTTGAGAGGAACGGGTGAGCGCCGTTCCAGCCCGGCAGGCAGGGCGGAAGGAAGCCTGCGGGCCTGGCGGGGAGTCCGCGGGCCGGAGGGCTTGGGGATGATAGCCGGGCCCAGGGGGCGCGGGTCCAGGGCCAGGGAAGGGGGGCCGTCCCCTTGGATCCGGAGGGGCTTCCGGTTCCTGCCTCCAGGGATCCCGCCGCCGTCGCCGATGACGATGTGGCCCTGGCGGTTCGCGATTTCTGTGGCGGGGCCGGGCAAGGCCGAGGCCGAGACGGTGCGGTTCGCCGTGCCCGTCCGGTGAGGTGCCCTGTACAGGATGCAGTCATTCCCGCGCCCGGGGCCTCCCGCGGGGGCCTTTGCTCCCGTCACGTGTCCACCTTGCGGACTGCGTCCCGTGATTGATCTTGACAGGAGGCGCCATGGAGACCCGCCCGGGCCGGGGGCGGTGCCGGGTTCTTCGGGAGACCCGCCCTGGACGGGGTCACGGAGTCAGAGCAGGCGGGGCCATGCTTCCGGCGCGTCTCCCGCGCGGAGATGACCCGCGCTCGGCTGGGAAAGGCACCCCCTCCCGGCCGGCCTCCTCTCTGGTGTCAAGGCGATTATACCACCGTCGCAGCCCGGCCGATCCCGGGGAAGGCGGCGGACGTGAAGGGATCCACCAGCGGCCAGCGGTGTGCCGGGAGATCCCGGATGCTGCCGGGGGATGGCACGGACCTTGAGGGCGCGGGGGCAAGGCGCTTGAGGCGGCCGGGGCAAGCTCCTGAGGCCGCCGGGGATGCCATGTCGGCCCCCCGGCCATGGCGCCCCAACTCGCCGGGGGAAGGGTCGGTGAGGCGTTCCGGGAGGGGGCCAGGGCGGGCGGCTCGACCGGCCCCGCCGGCGGTGGCAGGCCGATCGCGGGGGCCGTGAGCTGGCTTTTCCCCGTTGTTGACATCGGCCCGCTCCTGGCATATGATCTGAGCGGAAGGTCAGCCCCACAGGCCGCGTCCGCGGCCTACGGGATCCCGGCGGCGCGGTGCCGTCCCTCCTGCGGGCATCCCGGCGGATCTTCCATGGAAACATAGGGGCCCAGCGCGGTCCCGTCTACGTATCAGCCTCAGGCCGTCGCGGCACGCGGGGATCCGTCCCGCCGGGCGGGCGCCGGCGATCCCCCCCGGCGCCCGCCCGGAAGGGGATCG
>JAITEZ010000305.1 GCA_031281735.1 Deltaproteobacteria bacterium
CTGCGCCGCGCGCGATGATTACCCGCGCCGCCCGATCCGGTGACGGGGAGATGCGAGCCGTCCGGGGCCGGTCTCGTCCCCGCCACGTCATTTACGCGTCGCGGCCGGCCGCCGCTCAATGATCCGGGGCAGCCGCGGCGGCGCGGGACTGCCGCCGCGGTTGCCCCGGCCTGGCGCAAACCCTTGCTGGAGCGGCGCGCAGGGGGAGGAATTCATGACACGGAAAAAGTACTCCCTCGCGATTTTTTTTTACATTGTAAAAATGCGGGCGCGCCCCCCCGCCGCGGCGCCGTCCGCGCGGACGGCCACGCTCCCGCGCGGGCGCCCTCCGCCCCGGGGCGACTCGCCGGACGCAACCCCGGTCCCGGATCCGCGATGGCGCGGAGGGTCTGGACATGCCGCCCGAACAGGCTTCACCGGGCGGCCGGGAAGGGCAAGGGCGGGACGCCACTGGCCCCCCCAGGCACCAGCCCGCGACCGCGGCCTCTCCCGGCTTGTCACGGGCGGTGGCTGATTCCCGACCCCCCGCCCACTCCCTCCGCTCCCGGGGGCCATTCCGAGCCCTCGCGCGAACCAGCCTCCCCTGCCGCCGGGACGGCAGGATCCCTGCCGCCAGCAGCCACCCCGGCTATCGCCTCAGGCTCCGCCCCCCGCCGCGCCCTGGAACCGGGCCAGCCTGGCTGGCGGCGTTCCCGCGACCCGACACAGGGCGGGAACCGTCCGCGGCTATTTCAGGATTCACGGCCGCACCGCGCGGTACGATTGACGCCGGCGGCACGGCAGGAACGGGCGCGCCCCGACCGCTTTCCCGAGGCGCGAGACCCGCCCCGGCGGCCAGTCGCCGCCATGGCCGCCGCAGGCGCCCCGGCCTAAGTCCGCCCCGGGGCCAGCTGCTTTCCGAAGGGGGACGGCGGCGACGTGCGTGATGCTGCGGTACCTGTACGGCCTGGAAGAGAACAACGAGAGGGAAGGTACCACGCCGACAAGAGGCGCTTCCGGGAGGCCGGCGCCGAATTCGATGGGCTGATTGGGTGGCTGATCGCCTCCACCGGGCGGTTCGGTCCCCGCGCCGACCATGACGTCCCGGGGAGCTGACCTTCAGGCCGGCGCACGGCGCGCCTCGGCAGGGACAAGACCCCATACAACCCGGCCTTCCGGGCGCACATCTCGCAGGCGTGCAGATCGCTCGTCCCGTGCGTCCATTACGTCTCAATCGCCCCGTGAGGCCGCTCCTTCCTGGCCGGCGGCCTGCACGCCTCGACTCCCGGGGAGGCGACGGCGATGGTGCGGGAGCATGCAGCCCGCAACGGCGCCAGGCCTGAGGCCGCCGCCGGCGACGAGGGCTTCTCCGCGTCCTTCAGGGTGAAGGGGGAGGCCATGAAAAACGTCCGGAAAGGCAACGGCCGGAGCCACCCGCAGGCTACATACCTGAAGAACGAGAGCTGGCAACCGGGACTATACCCGTGCCTGACACCCTGATCGGGAGACCGGTTGCCTTCGCCGGGGGGGCGGCGCGGCTGTACCTGCGCATGAAGCCCTTCATCGACTACCTGAACGAGTCGCTGAAAGGCTCCGGGATGCCCGGGCGCGGACGGTGAAGGCCGCCTGGCGGCCGCCCCTCATCGCCGCCGCCGGGCGGCGGCGGGGCGGCTTCCCCCGCCTCTCCCCGGATCCTGTCCCGGCCCGCCCCTTCCTCCCGTGCGCCCATGCCGCCCCCGGACTGCGGGGCCCGCAGTCCGGGGGCGGGCAATCCGCCCTCGCGGCCGTACGGAAACGGTATCCGGAAGTCTCCGGCCGTCCGCCGCAGCCCTCCCTGGACACCCGGAGGGTGACGGGCGTGACGATGCCATTCCCCTCCCGCAGGCATCGCCCGGAGAGCGCGGCCCGCAGGCCCGCCGCCCCCCGTCCGTCCCCGGCGGTCACTCCCCCGCCGGGCCGCTAATCTTCCAGGTCCTTGACCATGAACTCCGGCGCGACCGCGAAGCCCGAGTCCAGCACCTCCCGCCAGGACAAGATGCCGCCGAAGTTGGCGGAGGTGTTGGCGAGCGTGAGATCGGTCGACCCGCCGTCCGATGATCCGGCCCGGAAGCCGATGCGGTCCCTGGTCTCCAGGAGTATGGCCTCGGTCGGGTTGCCCGAGCCGAGCCCGGCCACTCCGGCCACGGCCCCGGGGGGCACCGCGGGCCCGGAGGGGAGGGGTTTGAACATGGGGGCCGTGCCCGGGTGCGGGAGGCCCGTGAAGGTGCCCAGCGCGTACAGGTAGCCTGACCCGTAGCCGGAGCATACGTCCTCCGTCGGCTCAAAGCTCGTGACCCCCAGGACGGAGACGGCTGGCCCGAGTACCACCAGCTTGGGCTGGGTCAGGACCATCTCGTGGCGGCGCGTCGGGAGCCCCGTCCTCATGAGCCCCGCGTCGAGCCTCCGTTTCCAGCCCAGGGCCGCGGGATCCCTCAGGGCCCGCTCCAGGAGCCCGTAGTCCCCCACGCCCGGCCAGAGGGGGATGGCCTGCTGGGCGGCGAGGTTCACGACCTCGCCGCCCGCGAGCGTCCAGGCCCCGGTCACGTCCGCTATGTCGCACGCACGCTCGGACACGTCGCCGAAGGTGAGGAGCCCCTTGCCGTTCAGGGGCTCCTTCACGCCCATGAGGTACTGGTCGTGGTTGTCGAAGCAGCCCTCCGAGCGGTCGTGCATGCAGGGGTGCATGTCCCACATGCCGAAGAGGCGCCCGGTGCCGAAGAGCACCCAGATGTTCCCGGAGGAGTCCCGGGCGGAGTTCACGGCCCCTGTGACGGGCCGGCCCGTGTCGATCAGCCTCCGCAGCCTCCAGTCGGCGGGATGGAGGGGATCGCCGTCGGAATCGGCCATCTCCACCCGGTAGAGGGCCCCGCCGTCGTGCCCGGACCCGTGGAGCGAGGTCTCGGTCAGCCCGAAGTAGACCGCGTGGTTGGACCAGTCTCCCCCGCCCCCCCTCTGCGCCTTGGGGAGGAAGGGGTTGTTGAAGAAGCTCTCCGGCTCCTGGGCCCTGAGGTAGTCGGGCCTGACGGCCGGGTCGACCTCCGGCCGGCCGGTGCCGGCGTCCAGCACGATTATCCTCGCGTGCTGGCTGCTCACCCCCAGGTAGGGGGAGAGGCCCCCGTAGTTCACCTGGATCTTCTTGGTCGTCAGCTGTGTGACCGTGTCCGTGACGGGCCCGGAGGGCAGGAGGACGTACCACTTCCCGCCGGACCTGACCACCGACGGCATGCCCACCATGAGCCCCAGCTCGGCCGAAGTGTAGGTCCAGAGCAGCCTGGGCTCCTCCTCGGGATCGGTCACGTCCAGGCAGAATACCTCGCTGTAATAGGCGCGCCCGGGGTTGAGATCCTCCTCGCCCGGCTCGATGGGGCGCCCGCCGAGCCGCAGCCCCCCGATGAGGACGGTCCGCCACTCGCCCCCGATCTGGACGTCCGTCACCAGAGGCTTGAGATCCACGTAGTAGCTGTGCACGTACTCGGGATCGGCCAGGAAGGCCAGGTGCGGCATGAGCGACATCGGGATGTAGGCCCAGACCTCCGCCCCCAGGTCGTGGGAGGCGTGCCCCTCCCTGGTCTTGGTAAACGACACCACGCCGTCGCTCCCGGTGCCCCCGAAGCCGGCGTTGACGGCGTGGAGCATGCCGTCGTTGGCGCCGAAGTAGACCACGTGCCGGCGGCGGGCCCAGTCCCTCTTGAAATGGGCGTAGGCCAGGTCGCCGTAGATTTGGTCGTAGTGGGAGGCGGGGGCCCCCGCGACTATGGGCTTGGAGTTCATGATGTCCCCGAGCCGCCAGACCCCGTTCGAGCCCGGATTCCAGGGGCTGGGCACCGTCCTCTTGCGGAGGTAGGTGTACTCCGCCCCCAGCACCCAGTTCACGAGCTGGGTCACGGCGTTGTCGCGTGTCCCCGATCTGGGCAGGAGCTCCTGGTAGTTCTCGTGCAGGAGCATGGTCCTCAGCTGCTTGCGGTGGTCCTTGAGGTCGAAGACCCCCTGCCGGGCCGCGCCCGCGGCGTCGCGGTAGCCGAAGTATACCCGCCTCTTCCCCAGGGCGAGGGTCGCCGGGGACGCCCAGGGCCGGGCGCCCGAGGTGAGCTTGGCCCCCGCCGTGGCGTCCAGCTCCATGAGCCAGCGGCCCGCGTCCCAGACGGGCTTTATCTGATGGGGGTTGGGGGGATGGGCCGAGCCGGCCGCGGGTTCGGGGTCGTTGCTCCCGTACTCGTCGTGACAGCGCGTGATGAAGCGCCCGGGCTCGTAGCAGGGCGGCGGCACCTCGGGGGGCGGGGACAGGGTCGAGAAGGTCAGGATGTCGTCGCCGGAGGCGCCGTCGCTCCGGAGCGTGAGCCTGCCGTCCCCGTCCGTGTCCTCCCGCAGGTTACCCCAGCGGTCGAGGAAGAGCGCGAACACGCTCCCCACGAAGGGCACGTGTTTCCCCTCGCCCCCGGGCAGGTCGTAACGGGGGTAGAAGATGGTCTGCACGGAGAGGCCGCCGACGGAGTCCGAGGCGAGGGAGGCGGCCGTGGAGCTGCCGAAGCCCGCGCCGCGGCTGATGCTCGCGAAGACCTTCCCCAGCTGCTCGCGGAGCTCCCCCGCGTTGCTCACCGTGAAGTAGTTGGCCGGCTGGGGATCTTCCGCCCCGGGATCGCGCTCCCACTCGCCGGGGTCGGGCAGGCCGTTGCGGTTGACGTCCTTGAAGCCGCCGTACTTGGCCGCCAGCCACAGGGGGCTCGGCAGCGTCTCGGGCTTGGAGGACAGGGGGGCGAAGCGGAAGCCCCGGGTGAGGTAGTAGGTCATGCGGGCGCCCGTGCCCTGGCCGCAGCCGTCCCCTCCGGGGTACAGGCAGGACCAGGGGGAGTTGCGCGGCTTGTTCATGCGATCGGGCTTCACGAAGCCCGTCGGCACCCCGGACAGGTTGGGCCAGGGGTTGTTAGCGTCCACCGTGGCCTTCTTCTTGAAATTGTCCTTGGTATGCGACACGTCCATGTAGCTGCCGTCCCGGGTGGTGCCGGTTATGGTGTAGCCGACGGACTGGCTCCCGCCCGTGGTGCTCCCGAAGGCGTCGGAGGACACCGCGAATCCCACGACCTTGGACCGGTCGATGGTTATCCTGGGGAGCGAGTAGTCGCGGCCGCCGGCGGGATCCCGGTAGTTCATGAAGCGGTAGTACAGGGTGGGGGGATCCGCCTTGCCGAAGGGATCCGCCGCCTGATCCGGGAGGGGATCCTTGAGCTCGCCGGCATGGACGCGCAGGGGGGACGGCTCGAGGATGCCCTCGGGCGACCCGCCGGGGTTGTCCGGCCCCTGCCGGGTCGTCAAGAGCGAGAACTCGTAGGTGCCGAGGGCGTCCCGGTCGTAGTCGGCCCCCTCGAAGTCGCCGTCGAAGTTGGTAACGATCTTGATATAGAAGGGGAGCCCGGTGGAATCGGTCTGCCAGTCCACCACGAAATAGTTCATGAAGCCCAGGAGGTTGGGGTTGCCGGTCTCGGACGCGGGGATGACCGAGACGGAGCGGCTCTCGCCGAGGTCGAAGGTTATCTCGGGGAAGGTGCTGGAGAGGGCCAGGGAGTAGATCTCCGCCGGGGCCTCCAGCTCCTGGAAGCCGGAGAGGTTGTGGGTGTGGGCGAACCAGGCGACTGCGGCCGCCGAGTAGCTGCCCTCCCTGGCGGGCTCCAGGGGGCAGAGCCCCTTCACGTCCGCGAGGCTGGACACGGGCTCGGGTGAGCAGTCGTCCTCGGGGCCCCGCGAGTAGAAGAAGGTGCGGCCGGGGCGGTCCAGGCCCTCGTTGGCGGTGATCGCCTCGAGGTAGCTGTCCTTGGAGAAGGGCGCAGAGAGCGCCGCCGGGCCTCCCCTGATGGCGAGGAGCGGGAGCACCTGGTCCACCTCCCGGCCGTTGGAGGACGGGAACCCGTCCCAGTCGAAGTCCGGGTAGGCGTGGCCGATGATGATGATGATGGGCCTCGCGCAGTCCGAGCTGCGGGCGATCTTGGGCCGGCCGGCGCTCCAGTCCGTGATGATGGCCCCGAAGGTGTCCGAGGAGGAGGTCGCGTAGTGGGCCCTGGGCGCGCCCGCGTAGTAGCGCACGGCCTCGTAGAGCATCTCGCCCATGGGGTCGCCCCAGGCGGTCAGGTCGTTGTACCAGGTGCCGCTCCAGCCCGTGATCCGTAGGCTGTCCAGCACGTCAAGGATGCCCTTGGACTTCCTCTGGCCGGTAGAGTAGTCCACGGACTGCGACATGCTCTCTACGTGGCGCCGCAGCACCCCCCCGTGGGTCCGGAGATCCTTGTCGGCGGAGCCGGTGATGAGCCCGAAGTACATCTTCTCGTCCGCGCCGTACTCCTGGAGGAGACCCGCCGGCTTCCAGGCTCCGTTGGAATAGCGCTCGCAGTTCTCGCCGGGGGTGATGCCGCCGGGGGCCTTAGCGTCGCATACCTTGACCTGGACGTTGTAGGTCTGGCGCAGGATGCCAGAGGGCAGCGCGCTGGCGTCGGGCTGGCTCGCCTCGCCCGTGGTCCAGTCCCAGATCCGCAGCTCGGTCCCGAAGTAGGCCACCCTGTGCTGGGAGTTCACCCGGGTCACGGCCTCGAGGGTGGGCGTCCCGGTGCTGCCGTTCCCCGACTGGTACCGGGCGAAGAAGGTGTACGTCCCGGGCCGGGGCTTCGTGTAGGCCGTGTACAGGGAGAGATCGTAGTAGGGCATGTTCCGCATCTTGTCGGCCCAGATGTCGTCCGCGGCGGCCTCGACGCCCCACACGTGGCAGTCCTTCGGAGTGAAGCTCCCCGAGATCACGGTTTCGAGGGTCGTGTCGAGCTGGCGCTTCCCGCCGTAGAGGACCTTGCGCATGGCGTCCATATGGCTCGTGAGCAGGTAGTTCAGCCAGTTGCCAGACCACTCGCCCCCGGCCCCCGTGTCAGACGCCTTGGGGCAGACGCCGTGGGCCGAAGGTGGCACGGTGATGTCGGGGCGGCCGGCGAGCTGGGAGGGGCGCGTCGGGGCCGTCGCCTCCGGGTGGGCCTTGTCCGCGAAGCCCGCTCGCTCGAAGCGCGCGCTCGAGTACTTGTAGCAGGAGTCGGGATCGAAGTAGCCGTAGTACGTGATGGACGGGTCGAAACCCACGTCAATATCGCCGTCCCCGTCCAGATCCGTGAGGTTGTTGTACGCCTGCTGGAACATCCGGTGATCCTTGGACATCACGAGGAGAACCTGCGGTGTCGTCTGCGAGAGGGACATGAAGGGCAGCGTGTTGTACTTGTCCCTGGGCGGCTTGTAGGCGCCCGCGGGCGGGGCGCAGAGCGCGAGGGCGGCCGCCGCCGCGAGCGCTCCCAGGGCCGCGCCGAGCGCCCTCGGCCCGGCGGGGGGCGGGCGGCGCGGGGGCGCCGCCCCTGCTGCAGGGGCGCGGCCGGTTGCGGGGGACGGCTGTGGGGAAGGCGCGTGCACGGCAGACGCGCGGCGGCGCCTGGCCTGCGGTGTGACTCTTTCCTTCATTTTCGGGGGACCTCTTTCGGGCGGCGGCGCGCGGCCGGACGCGGCGCGCG
>JAITEZ010000342.1 GCA_031281735.1 Deltaproteobacteria bacterium
ACTGGGCGCGGGCCAGGGGGAACGTGCCCCTGGGCGGGAGCGCCGCGGCCCAGTCGCGGATCCTGGCGCGTGGCGCGGTGCCCCGCGCCACGCTCCGGGGCTCGATCGGCCGCGGGATCGGCATGCTCGGCGGGACGATGGCCCAGGAGGGCGTGACCGAGATGATCGAGGAGGGCGGCATCATGGCCGCCGAGAGGACGGCCGGCTGGGACACGGGGCAGGATCCCGGCAGGCGGCTCCTGCGGTCCGGCATCGCCGGGGCGATCATGTCGTTCGGGTTCGGCCTCGGGGGCGCGGCCCGCGCCGCCCGGCAGAGGCACGTGATCCAGAACTACAAGGCGGACGTGGCCGAGCCGGTACTCCGGCGGGCCCGTGCCGGGGGGACGTTCACCGCCTCCCAGGTGCGGCTGATGGGCGAGGCGCTGCAGGAGTTCGGCACCTCGGAGACGCCGGTGTCCCATTACGAGCTCGCCTCCACGATAAGCGCCGTCATCGATCCGAAGGGCGAGCTGATGGGGGCGATGCGCCTCGCCCGCGCGCAGGTGGATCAGAACGTCTGGATCCGCGCGGGGGACCAGGCGCGGGACGCGTACCGGAGGCGGCACGTGGACTACGCCCCCCGGATAAGGGAGAAGCTTTCCGCGGGCGACCCGCTGGCGGCGGAGATAAGGAACGCCCTGGCGGCCGTCTCGGCCCTGGAGGCGTCCAACCCCTTCCTGTCCGACAATTTCAAGGGGTTCAAGCCGGAACAGCTCAAGCGGCGCCGCGCCCAGCTCGATAAGGGAGGGGAGCTGAGCGTCGCGGAAGGGCTGGACATCCTGTTCACCTACGAGGCGGCCAGGAACTACTTCACTCTCATGACGCGGGCCCCGGGCCAGCAGGGCCAGCAGGGCCAGCAGGGGTTCCCCGCCCCGCAGGGCGGGCTCCCGGGCCCCTCGGGAGGGGCCGTCCCCGGCCCGCAGGGAGGGGCCGTCCCCGGCCCGCAGGGAGGGCTCCCGGGCCCGCAGGGCCAGGGGGGACAGGGCCCGGCCCCGCAGGGCGGGCTCCCGGGCCCGTCGGGAGGGCCTGTACCCGGCCCGCAGGGGCAGGGACAGCAGGGCCAGGGCCCGCAGCAGGGGCAGGGCCAGCAGGGACAGCAGGGCCCGCAGGGCCAGGGACAGCAGGGCCCGCAGGGCCAGGGGCCGCTGTACCGGCATGAGGACTCCGAGGTAATCGATTACGGCGACATCCGTGTCCGGGAGGGGGTGGACCGTACCGTGTCGTACATGCGCGTCTACTCGGACCGCATGCCCGACCCCGACCCTTTCAACAAGCTGGTAACGAGGTTCGCCTCGCGGCTCGCGTCCGACCGGGGGCGGACGTTCGGGGACTTGCGCACCCTCCTGAACCAGTTCAACCAGCAGACGCGTGACCAGGCGGCCCGCCTGAGCGAGGCGGACCGGGGCGGCTACCCCTTCGGCCTGATAGACGTCGAGCTGGTGATATCCCGGATCCCCTCCGCCACGGCGGGCTCGCCCCGTTCGCAGCCGGGGGCCGCGCCGCCCGCGGGCGGCATCCCCGGGGCCGCCCCCGCCCAGCCCGGGGCCGTGCCCCCCGCCCAGCCCGGAGCGGTGCCTCCCGCCCAGCCCGGAGCGGTGCCCCCCGCGGGAACGGACGTTCCCGCGAAGACCCGCGTGTTGCAACACATGGCCGACAGGGGGTTTATCACCGGCCCTTCCTCGGCGGGGCGACTGCTTGCAGACCTGGAAAAGGGCGGGACGGACCTGGTCTTGGATCCGTTCATCTTGGACGCTCTTTCCAGCATGAAAGCCGAGGCGGCCCGGCATGCCGGGCTTCCCGATCTCGATGACGGCTTCATGAACGCCACGCTTCCGAAGCTTGCGGAAGCTTTAAGAAGAGGAGCGGATCTCGGCGGGAATCTCACAGAGATGATATTGCCTGCGGAGCCGGGCCGCAATGGGCTCACTTACGAGGATGTCCGTCAGGCATGGCTGGAGGTGACCGATTACCTGTCAAGGCCCGCCGGTGCCGGAGGCGTCAACCCGGCCGCAACCCCCCCTCCCGCGCCAGCCCCGGCTCCCGGGCCCGTGCCCCCTCCCGCCCCTGCGCCCGCGCCCGCGCCGGCCCCGGCTCCCGGGCCCATGCCCCCTCCCACGCCTGCGCCCGCGCCAGCCCCGGCCCCGGCCCAGGTTCCCGCCCCCTCTCCCTCTGCCGCGCCGGGGGAGGCTGTCCCCCCTCCCTCCGTGCGGTTCACCCCGGAGTCGCTCTTCGCGGAGGGGACCCTTACCGGCCAGGTGAAAGAGGCGCTGGACTCCGGGCAGGACGCCGCCCCCCTGCAGCGGGAAGACATGCTCCTAGCCATGGAGCGGGTGTTCGCGAGCTTCGAGCAGCAGATGGCCGCGCGCGGGTGGGCGCCCCGGCCAGGGGCACGGTGGGCCCTGGCGGCGGCCTGGGGCCGGCCCTTGGACGCCCGGCCCACCGCGGGCCCCGTCCGCGCGCTGATAGACCGGCTGGCGGAGCAGATGGAGCTCGCGGCGTCCCCCGGGTCGGCGGCGGCCAGGGTCCCGGCGGACTACGAGGCGAGGATCCAGGCCCTGGACTCCCTCCGCGACGAGGTCCTGCGCAGCGACCTGATGGACCGGGGCAGCGACGCCGCGCATGCCGAGCCGGGGGCGGGGGTATCGCGCTGGCAGGCCAGGGAGACCGCCGCCGGGCTGGCCGGGGCCCTCTCGGATCCCTCGGCCCCGCTGACCGCGATGGAGATGGACGCCGCCGCGGAGGCGCTCCGGGCGGGGCTGCGCTATTCCGAGGTGAGCGCGGATCCCGACGCGGGGCTGGACGACCTGGAGCGCGCGGCCCCCGGGGCCGATCCGGCGGGGCGGGACGCGGCGGACGCGGCGGGGGCGGACGAGGGCACGGCGGAGGCCCTGGCCCAGCTCAAGGAGG
>JAITEZ010000411.1 GCA_031281735.1 Deltaproteobacteria bacterium
TGTTCTTCACCACTTCCTCGGGATCGTCCAGCACCAGGAACTTCTCCAGATCCTCCTGGGCGATGTACTTCCTCTCCAGCATCGAGTCCCTCATCCAGGCGATGAGGCCGTTCCAGTAACGGGAGCCCAGGAGATAGGCCGGGAAGGAGCGGATGCGCCGGGTCTGGATGAGGGTCAGGGCCTCGAAGAGCTCGTCCATGGTCCCGAAGCCCCCGGGGAGCACGACGTAGGCCTGGCTGTACTTGACGAACACCACCTTCCGGATGAAGAAATAGTGGAAGTTCATCTTGATGTTGGCGTAGGGGTTGGGCTCCTGCTCGTGGGGGAGCTCGATGTTCAGGCCGATGGAGAGCCCGCCCGCATCAGAGGCGCCCTTGTTGGCGGCCTCCATGATGCCCCCGCCGCCGCCCGAGACCACCCCGAAGCCGTTCTTGGCCAGGAGGTAGGCGGTCCTCTCGGCCATGTCGTATTCCGGATCCCCCGGCGAGGTCCTGGCCGACCCGAACATGCTCACGCAGGGTCCCGCCTCGCTCATGGCCGTGAAGGCCCGGACGAACTCGCTCATGATGGAGAACATCCGCCAGGACTCCCCCGGCCCGAGCGCGTTTACGGGGTAGGGATCGCGCAGTGTGTAGTGCCTCAGTATCCTGCTGGCGGCGCTCTCGGACGGGGTCGGCTCCCCGTTGCTGTTCTTGCTGGTCATCGGTCGGGCTGTCCTCGGGGTTCGGGTCGGGCGGCGTCCCCGGCCCCGCCGCTGCCGCGGGGACGCGGTCTCCGGGACCCGCGGGATCATGGCGGATGCCGGGCGCACAGGCGAAACGAAGCGCCGGGGCCCGGAGTCGGGATTATATCATTTCCGAGCGGCCCTCCCGCAAGCGAAACCCCTGCCCCCGCCCGCCCCGGCAGGCGGCCGCCCCTCCCCGCGCCCCGGAGGCCGCCCCGCCGGGGGCGGGCGGGCTCCGCTGCGGGGACGCGGCATGCGGCGGCGGCCCGCGGGCCGTCCCGGAACGGCGCGTCCGCCCGCCGCCCCCTCCTCGCGCCCGGATCCAGGCCCCGCCCCCCTCTCCCCCATAGGCTGCGCCGTTTCCGCTTCCTTGACACCCGCCGGATCCCGTTCTAAGATTGTTTCCGTGCCCTGCCTTAACCGCCTTAGCCGGATCGCCCGGCCCGCCCCGGCACGCCGCCGGGGCGGGAGGGCGGTTCCTGCGCCGAGAAGGCGCCAGAACGGAGGAACCAGCCAAATGACCATCAAAGTAGGCATCAACGGCTTCGGCCGCATCGGCCGCCAGGTCCTCAAGGCGATCGTCGAGCGCCACCCCGACAAGCTCCAGGTGGTGGCGGTCAACGACCTGTACGACGTGACGACCAACGCCCACCTGTTCAAGTACGACTCCAACTACGGCCGCTTCCCCGGCAAGGTGGAGATCAAGGGGAACAACTTCGTCATCAACGGCCAGGAGATCCAGAACTACGCGCACAAGGACCCCAAGGAGATCCCCTGGAAGGACACCGGGGCCCAGCTGGTCATCGAGTCGACGGGCGTCTTCACCGAGGCCGCCAAGGCCAAGGCCCACATCGAGGGCGGCGGCGCCAGGAAGGTCATCATCAGCGCCCCGGCCAAGGGCGAGGACGTGACGGTGGTCCTGGGCGTCAACGAGGGGAACTACGATCCGGCCAAGCACTCGATAATCTCGAACGCCTCCTGCACCACCAACGGGCTCGCGCCCGCGGTGAAGGTGGTCCACTCCAAGTTCGGCGTCGAGAAGGGCCTGATGAACACCATCCACAGCTACACCAACGACCAGAGGATCCTGGATCTGCCCCACAAGGATCTCCGCCGGGCCCGGGCCGCGGCCCTGAACATGATCCCCACGACCACCGGCGCCGCCAAGGCCCTGGCGCTCGTCATCCCCGAGCTGGCGGGCAAGTTCGACGGCCTCTCGCTGAGGGTCCCCACCCCCACGGTCTCGGTCGTGGACTTCACTGCCCAGCTCTCCAAGAGCACCACCACCGAGGAGGTCCGGGCGGCCTTCAAGGAGGCGGCGGAGGGGCAGCTCAAGGGCATCCTCGGCTACGACGAGGAGGGCCTGGTCTCCATGGACTACAAGGGGTGCCCCCTCTCCTCCATCGTGGACGGGCCCTTCGTGCAGGTCCTGGGGGGCAACCTCGTGAAGGTCCTCGCCTGGTACGACAACGAGTGGGGCTACTCCTGCCGGGTGAGCGATCTCGCGGCGCTCATCGCCGACAAGGGCATCTAGGAGCGACAAGGGCCTAGTCCGCCACACGGGCCTCTAGGCCGTCAAGTACAGTCAGGGCGCGGCGGCGGGGCCGGCCCCTCCCCCCGCCGGGGGGCGGGGCCGGCGTCCCCGCGGCCGGCGACGCCTCAAGGTTCGAGGGTTAAGGCACACCGTTATATTTCAGGCAGAAAGGCAGCGCACGCACCATGCCCACCATAGAAAAGATGTCCGATTCCGAAAGGCTCCAGGAGTACGTCCGGAGCATCATGCCGCCCAACCGGGCGCTGGCCGAGCTGGCGGCGGAACGCGAGTTCCAGCTCGCCAAGCCCCGCCGCACGCTGGGATTGCTGGAGGACATCGCCATCCAGCTCTCCGCCATCCAGAACCGCCTGCGGCCGTCCCACGAGCACAAGCTCATGGTGGTCTGCGCGGGGGACCACGGGGTGGTGGAGGAGGGGGTGAGCGTCTACAACAAGGACGTCACCTACCAGCAGATCCTCAATTTCGAGAAGAACGGGGGCTGCATCACCGTCCTCAGCGAGAACGCGGGGGCCAAGGTGATCCTCCTGGACGCGGGGGTGGATCACGACCTGCCGCCCCACCCGCGCCTGGTGGACGCCAAGATCGCCAAGGGCACGCGCAACCTCGCCAAGGGGCCGGCCATGACCCGGGAACAGGCCGTCGCCTCAGTCCTCGCGGGCGCCGAGGTGGTGCTCATGGAGCCCTACGCGGATCTGGTGGCCGCGGGGGAGATGGGCATCGGGAACACCACCCCCTCCTCCTGCATCGCCGCGGCCCTAGCGGGCCTCTCCCCCGCCGACTCCGCGGGCCGGGGCGCCGGCCTGAACGACGCCCAGGTCCTCCACAAGGCGGACGTCATAGCGAGGGCCCTCGAGATCAACAAGCCCGACCCGGACGACGCCCTGGACGTGCTCGCCAAGGTGGGGGGGTTCGAGATAGGCGCCATGGTCGGCGTCTACATCGGGGGGGCCATGCGACGGGCGGGGCTCGTCATCGACGGCTTCATCGCGACGGCGGCCGCGGCCCTGGCAGAGAGGCTGGCCCCGGGCATCAAGAGCTACATGGTGGCCGGGCACAGGTCCCGCGAGAAGGCCCACAAGGCGCTCCTGGACTACCTGGGCCTGCGTCCCCTCCTGGATCTCGACATGTGCCTCGGCGAGGGCTCCGGCGCGGCGGTGGCGATGTTCATCTGCCAGTGCGCCTGCGAGCACTTCAACAAGATGAAGACCTTGCAGGAGGCCGCCATCACCGACATCGAGTAGGGATCCGGGGCCGCCCGGGGGGCCCGCCCCCGGCCCGCAGAGGAGCCCGCGCCCCGGCCCGCCGGAGGGGCGCGGGCTCCCTCTCCCCGCCCCGCGGCGGGTACCGGTCTCCCGGACCGGTACCCCTGGCGCGGACCGCAGGCCGGACGGGGGGGGCCGCCGCCTTCAGTCCCTGGGCACTGCCAGCATGCGCTCCACCGCCCGGAGGGCGGGGACGCGGATCTCCTCGGGCACCTTGATGACCGGGGTCAGGGTCTCGAGGGCGTGGAGGACGTCCTCCAGGCTGTTCTTCTTCATGTTGGGGCAGACCATGGGAGTGGCGGGGGTGAGGAAGGCCCTGTCCGGGCGCTGTCTCCTCAGCGGGTAGATGACGCCCTCCTCGGTCAGGATCACGAACTCCTCGCGGTCGCTCTCCAGGCAGGTCTTGATGATGCCGCTCGTGGAGCCCACAACGTCGGCCTCGGCCAGGATCTTGGGCTGGCACTCGGGATGGGCCAGCACCAGGGCCCCGGGGTGCTCCTCCTTGAGCTTCCTGACCTCGGCGAGGTTCAGGCGGTGGTGGGTGGGGCAGAACCCCGGCCAGAGGAGGATCTCCTTTTCCGGGACCAGGGACTGGGTGCGCAGGGCGAGGTTCCGGTCCGGGGTCATGAGGACACGGTCACCCTCCAGCGAGCGCATGACCGCCGTCACGTTGGCGGAGGTGCAGCAGAGGTCGGAGAGGGCCTTCACCGCCGCGGAGGAGTTCACGTAGGTCAGGACCGGCACCCCGGGCAGCTCCTCCTTGCGCCTCCGCAGGGCCTCGGGGGTGATCATGTCCGCCATGGGGCAGCCGGCGTCCGGGTTCGCTAGCAGGACCGTCTTGTCCGGGCAGAGGACGCTCGCGGTCTCGGCCATGAAGTGCACCCCGCAGAAGACCACGACCGCCCTGGGGCTCCTCCTGGCCTCCTGGGAGAGGCCGAGGCTGTCCCCCACGAAATCCGCCACGTCGTGGACGTCCGGGACGCAGTAGTAATGGGAGATGATGACAGCGTCCCGTTCCTCCGCGAGCTCCCGGATCCTCCTCTTCAGGGCCTCGGCGTCCCGCCGTCCTCCCGCGCCGTTCCCGCCGCCCGCAGGGCCTCGCGTTCCCGTCATGATCTCAGCCTCCCTCCCGGCCCTCGGACTCCTCCCGGACCACGCGGGTCCCCCGTGGCGCCCGGAACCGGAAGAAGCCCTCGGGGAGACTGGGATTAATCTCAGGCGAATCCAGAAAGAAATCGGTCCTCTCGCCGGTCCCGGCGACCAGCCGGAAACCCGTGAGCGCGGCGTCGGGCCCGCACCACACCACGATGGTGTCCTGGGCCCCGCCGTCGCCCTCCCTGGGGGTCAGGACGAAGCCCGAGGCCCCCGGCCGGGCCGGGTCGTCAGGGGCGGCGGTGACGCGGTAGTGTCTCTGCAGCTCCTCCGCCCCGTCGAAGAAGGCCGTGAGCGGCCGGAAGCCTTCGGCGAGTTCCACCCCCTCGTAGACCCTCACGATCCTCTCCGAGGGGAGGTACCACCAGGCGGTGGCCCCGTCGGTCACGAGCTCCTCCCTGGACGGCTTCTCCTGGACGAGGCGCAGCCCCAGGGGCTTCCGCCAGTAGAGGGTTCCCTCCGCCGTCTGGACGGCCTGGCTCTTGAAGACGGGATCCGTCGCGGGGGTGGAGGTGCTCCTGCGGTAGGAGGCCCTGAAGCCCGAAAGCCCCTTGTACCTCGCCGCGAACCTGCCCAGGAGCTCCTCCCGGGCCCGCCTGTCCCCGTCCCCGGCCGCGGGAAGCGGCCCCGCCGCGGCCAGGGAGGCCAGGAGGGCCAGGGCGCAGGCGAGCAGGGCGCGCGGTACAGGCCTTTTGGGGGGGGGCGTGGTCATGACGGGCGGTCCTCCTGGGACCGGGGCGGGGAAGGGGCGCGAGCCGCGCCGCAAGCGGGGCCGGAGGCGCCGCCCCGGCGGGCCCGGCCCCCGCCGGGGCGGGGGAGGCACCCCGGGGCGCCTCCCCGATCAGTACTTCTCCACCAGCCAGCCCGCCTGGGCGAAGAGCGCGGGGATGCCGCCGGGGCCGACCAGGTGCCCGCTCCCGATGACCGCGAAGACCGGGGTCTGCTGGGTGGCGAGGACGGCCCCCAGCCTCGAGAACATGGTCCGGTTGCGGGCGAAGATCACCTTGTCCAGGAGGGGGGCCAGCTCCGGCCATTTCCTGAAGGTGGAGAAGAAGGCCTCCTCGAAGCGCCCGGCGTCGCCAGTTATCCAGGCGGAGCAAAGCTCGTCCATGAAGGTCTCGATCTCGGAGAACTCCAGGAGCGTGGCCCTGAGGAACAGCACCGACTCCTCCTCCGACATGTCGGCGAAGACGCTCAGCTGCTCCACGGGGGTCTCCAGCTCCACGAAGGGCATGCCCCGCTCCCTGGCCCGGGCCAGGAAGTGGCGGTCCACCCCCTCCTTCACGAGATAGCCCATCTTCTCGAGGACCGTGACGCTGAGGGTGACCGCGGCGAGCCAGGCCCGCAGATTGCAGTCGGCCCCGCCGGGCAGGAGCTCAGCGTAGGGGGCGAGCCAGGAGGCGGTCTCGGGGTCCAGGTGCCCCGCCAGGGTCTCCGGCGGGAAGTAGAAGCCCTTCTGGGCCACGAGATCCATGGTCTCCGCGACGCGGGGGTTGTCGGGGTCGAGCTCCAGGGCCATGACGGCCGAACGGTCGAAGGCCCGGTAGAGGATATCCTTCAGGGGATACAGGGAGGTCCTGGCCATGTGGACGGAGCCCAGGAGATAGATCTCCCCGGACCCGTCGGGAGAGACAGCCCGCCAGAGGAGGGCCTCGTCCGCCTCCGCGCGGGCCGGCGCGAGGGCCGGGGCGAGAGAGAGGGCGAGCAGGGCGATCAGGGCCGCCGGTATCGCCCGGGGCATACCCTTCCGTGTTGGGACAGGCATCAGGTCTTCCCTCCCTTGCCGTCTTTGCGACTGATGTCTCCAGGGGCCACCGCCGGCCGGGCCGGGGGCCCCGCGCCGGGGGCGGGACGTCCCCCCTCCCGGAGAGTGAACGGACTTTACCACAGACCCAAGCCGGGGGGCAATTTGCGGCGGCGGGCGGCTCGCCGCCCCCCCCGGCCGCCGCATCCCGGGGGGGGCCGGGGGGGCGGGGCTCCCGGCGCGGGATCCTGCGGGAAGGGTCGGCCGGCCGCGCCGTCGCGGTGGGCGACGCCCTGGCCCGGCCGCCGTGGCCTGCGCGGCCCCCGCCAGCCGCCTCCCCGTCCGCCGTTCCCAGGACGTCCCCGGCTGTGCTAAGATCGCACACACGCCTGAAGACCGGCCTCTCCCGCAGGCCCGCCCACCGCTCGGGGATCCACCATGCGCACAGACGACTACAAGAACGCCATCGCCCTCGCCGTCCAGGATCTCTCGGGAAGGGAGCCCGCCGACGTGGCGCGCGCCGCAGGGGCCGAGATGTACCTCCACTACATGGATCTCCAGTACATCTTCCACAAGGCGAGGATCCGGCTGCCGGGCTGGGAGGCGGGCTGGGCCCCGCCGCGGGACGCGGACGAGCTCCCCCTGACGGATCAGGTGCTGATCTTCCACTACCTCCAGGGCGCCAAGAACGTCCCCCTCTCGGGCGATCTGGCGGCCTACCGCGAGATCCCCGGGGGGACCTTCTACTTCGACGCCTTCCGCAGGCGCGCCGAGATCCCCCTGGCCCAGGTCTTCGGGGCGCGTCCCGGAATCCTCTCGCGGGTCTCCGAACTCTCGGGCGGCAAGCTCGTGAAGGGCTACGGGGACGAGGCTGCGCTTTTCCGGGTCTTCCCCCACGTTGAGATCCTGGTCATGCTCTACCACGCCGACGACGAGTTCGAGGCCAGGGGCCAGGTGCTCTTCGACCGCTCCGTGGGAAGCTACCTGAGCCCCGAGGACATCTCCTGGCTGGGCTCGGGCCTGGTCTACCGGCTGATGGGGGCGGCCAGGGGCCTCAGGGATTAGGCCCGAGGACCGCGGGGATCAGGAGCCCCGCCGTCGCGCCCCGCCCCCCGGCAGGGGGGCGGCCCACCGCGCCGCCCCGGCCCGCGCCGCCTGCCGGCCCGCACCCCCCGCCGCGCCGGGAGCCGTCCCGCGACCCGCCCGGCGGCGGGGCGGGGATCCCTCCGCGCCTCCCGCCCGCAGACGCCGGGGGCGAGGGCAGCGCGGGATCCCCCCGCCCGGAGCGCGGGTTCCGGGCCGGATCCGGAAACCGAGAGGCCCCGGCGCCCGGCGACCGCCGAGCCCCCCTCCCCCACGGCGGGCCGGGCCCCCTTGACCGCGCCCCCCCGGGCCCTTATCTTCCGGAACAGGCGGCGGGGCGGTGAACCCCGCGGGCCCCGAAAGGAACAACCCGATGAAACTGGCAATCTCCGGCAAGGGCGGCGTGGGCAAGACGACCCTCGCCTCGTCCCTCGCCTACGTATTCAAGGAGCACGGGAACAGGGTCCTCGCCATCGACGCGGATCCCGACGCCAACCTCGCCGGCGCCCTCGGCTTCCGGGACATCAAGGGCCTCACGCCCATCTCCGAGATGAAGGAGCTCGTGGCCGAGCGCACCGGGAGCGAGCCCGGAAGCTACGGGACCTTCTTCAGCATCAACCCCAAGGTGGACGATCTGCCCGACACCCTGGCCAAGGAGGTGAACGGCATCCGGTTCATGACCCTGGGAGGGGTGAAGAAGGGCGGGGGCGGCTGCATCTGCCCGGAGTCCGTGATGCTCAAGAGCATCGTCATGAACCTGGTCCTCGCCCGGGACGAGGTGGTCATCCTCGACATGGAGGCCGGTCTCGAGCACCTGGGCCGCGCCGTCTCCACCGGGGTGGACGCCCTCATCGTCGTCTGCGAGCCGGGGCAGAGATCCCTGGAGACCGCGAGGGTCATCAAGCGGCTCGGGTCCGATCTCCGCATCCGCCGCATCTGCGTGGTCGGCAACAAGACGCGGGGACCCGCGGACGAGAGCTTCATCGCCGGCAACGTGGACGGCCTGGAGGCCCTGGGCTTCATCCCCTACGCCGAGTCCATCATCGAGGCCGACCGCAAGGGCGTCGCCGTCTTCGAGAACTCCCCCGAGGCCGTGGCTGCCGCGCGCGGCGTCTACGAGAGGCTACTGGCGGCCTGAGCCCCCCTCCCGGCCCGCGCCGCCCCCTGCCGCCGCCCCGCCCCGAGGCACGGCCGCCCGGCGGGGGCCCCGTCCCAGGGATCCCCGCGCTTCATCCCCAGCCCCCTCCCCGGCCCGCTGGCCGGGAAGGCCCGGCGGCCCTCCGGGGCGGCCGCCCCGGCCGCCTTCCGCCGGCCGCGATCCCGCCAGCCGCCCGGCTCCCCCGCCGGGCCTCACGGGCCGCCGGCGTCCCCCCGAGCCAGCCATGACCAGCAGCAGCCCCCCCCCGGATCCCGACGCCCCGCCGGAGCCCCTGCCTGCGGCTCGCTTCGCCGCGCGGAGACTCCCGCTCACCGAGCGCGAGAGGACGGACCTCAGGCCCCCCTTCGCCATCGACTGCGACCGCATCCTCTACTCCCGGGCCTACGCTCGCTACATCGACAAGACCCAGGTCTTCTATCTCCTGAAGAACGACCACGTGACCCACCGGGTGCTCCACGTGCAGCTGGTCTCGCGGATCGCCCGCACCCTCGGCCAGAAGCTGGGGGGCCTCGACCCGGATCTCCTGGAGGCCGCCTCCCTGGGCCACGACCTGGGCCACCCCCCCTTCGGGCACGACGGGGAGAGCTTCCTTTCCGAGCTGTGCCGGGAGGCCGGCATAGGGCGCTTCGTGCACGCGGTCATGAGCCTGCGCTTCCTGGAAAGGCTGGAGAGGGGCGGGGAGGGCCTCAACCTCACCCTGGGGGTCCTGGACGCGGTGCTCTGCCACGACGGGGAGAGCGACTTCTCGGCCCTGCGGCCGGAGGGGGGCACGGCCGACTTCGCGGAGCTGGACAGGAGGGCGGCCACCCGCCAGGCCGATCCCGCCGCCATGGTGGCCCCCATGACCCGGGAAGGGTGCGTCGTGCGCCTGTCCGACTCCATCAGCTACGTGGGCCGCGACCTCGAGGACGCCATCATGCTGGGGGTGCTGCGGCGCGAGGACATCCCCCGCGAGGTGGCGGGGGCACTGGGGGTCACCAACGGCACCATCGTCTACCGCCTGGTGGAGGACCTGATCGCCACGAGCGCGGGAGATCCTGGCCTCACGGCCTTCTCGCCGGAGGTCGGCTCGGCCCTGAAGGCGCTCAAGGACTTCAACCGGGAGGCCATCTACTACAACCCCAGCGTCAAGCGCGACAAGGGGAAGCTCAGGCGGCTCTTCCGCATCTTCTTCGAGACGTTCTCTGAGGACTTCGCCCGCCCCGGCGGGCCGGCCACCCCCAGGCTCAGGCATTTCCTCGACAACATGGACGGGTCCTACGCGGACGGCACGGGGCCCCACGAGAAGGCCCGCGACTTCATAGCCGGGATGACGGACGAGTACTTCTGCGCCGCGGCCGAGGAGCTCCTCATCCCCCGCTACGCGGCGGACGTGATCCCCTGACGCCCCGCCCGCCCGCCCCGGCCGCGGACGACTCGCCGGCGGCTCGCGTGCCCCGCTCCGGCAAGAGCGGGCGCGCCCGCCCCGGGATCCGCCCCCGTTCGAACCGATGTCCATCATCGGCCCGAACGCGTGATGATTCACCGGATTCCATAGGATCCACGCTTCGGGATTACGTGGCCTCAATACTTCCGTTCTTCCGCGGTCTCCCCGTTACAAAGCCCTATGCCATGAGCGCCACGGGGCGGAAATCGACGGGCCCTGGCCGGACCGCGACTGGCCTGCTCCTGGCCCATCAGATAGTCCTGAATGGCGTTTCCCCCGCGGAACGGTCGCGTCCGCCGGCCGGATGATCTCCAGGATGCCCTTGGCCGGGCGTTTGCCCCCCAGGCGCCCCTTCCCCGCGTGACCCGCCCAGGCCGGACGCGTGGCCTGCCCAGACCGGACGGCAGCCCGCCCCCTTTCCCCGGCCATCCCCCGGCCGCCGCGGAGGACGCGGCGGGAGAGCCCCGGAGGGCGCCGGCGGACGCCCCGGCCCGTCCCCCGGCGGCGCCGGACGGCCGCGGAAGGCCATGCCGGGGCGCGGCTGGACACCCGCCGGAGTCCGGGCTCGCGCCCCGCCCGTGTTGAGAGGCGGCCTCCGGACGTGTTACCATCCCGGCGTGCCGCCGGCGCCCGCGCGGGGGGGGCCGGGGACTGCGGGGAGGCTTATGACCAGGCAGGTAGGAATCGGGGGCTTCACGGCCGGCGGCGGCTCGCCGCTCCTCGTGATAGCGGGCCCCTGCGTCATCGAGAGCCTTGACGTGCTGCGGGAGACCGCGTCCGTCCTCAAGGGCGTCTGCGCCCGGCTGGGGGTGAACCTCGTGTTCAAGTCCAGCTTCGACAAGGCCAACCGCTCGAGCCTCTCGTCCTTCCGGGGGCCGGGGATCGGGAAGGGCCTGGAGCTCCTGGAGGCCGTGAGGCGGGAGTTCGGGATCCCGGTCATCTCCGACATCCACGAGAAGGATCAGGCCCCCGCGGCGGCGGAGGTGCTGGACGCCATACAGATCCCGGCCTTCCTGGCCCGGCAGACCGACATCCTGGTGGCCGCGGCGAGGACGGGCCTACCCGTCAACATCAAGAAGGCGCAGTTCATGGCCGCCTCGGACATGGAGTACGCCATCCAGAAGATGGAGGGGCAGCCGGGCTTCGCGGGCCTGCTCCTGTGCGAGCGCGGGACCTCCTTCGGCTACCGGAACCTCGTGGTGGACATGAGATCGCTCGTCATCATGCGCTCCCTCGGCTGGCCGGTGGTCTTCGACGCCACCCACTCCGTCCAGCTGCCCGCCGCCGCCCGCGGCCAGTCGGGCGGCGAGCGCGGCTTCATACCCCCGCTCGCCAGGGCCGCGACGGCGGTAGGCATCGACGGGATCTTCCTGGAGACCCACCCGCGCCCGGCGGAGGCCCTCTGCGACTCCGCCAACCAGTGGCCCCTGGACGGCATGGAGCCCCTGCTCAGGAGCCTGCTGGCGATTCGCGCGGCGCTGCCGCGGGAGGAACATGACGAACTCCAGACAGCCTGAGGGCCGGGGAGGGCCCGCCGGCCGCGTAGCCCGCATACGCTGGGCGGGCTTCGACGTGGACGGGGTGATGACCGACGGGGGCATCTGGCTGGCCGCGGACGGCACCGAGGCCAAGCGCTTCCACAGCAGGGACGGGCACGCGCTCAAGCTCCTGGTGCGCTCCGGCCTCGGGGTCGCCGTCATCACCGGCCGCCGGAGCCGGGTGGTGGAGCTCCGGGCCGCCGAGCTGGGTATCGGGATCGGGTCCGTCCACCAGGCGGCCCACGACAAGCTCGCCGTCTACGAGAGGATCCTCGCCGAGGAGGGCCTCTCCCCGGAGGAGACGGCCTTCGCCGGCGACGACATGGTGGATCTGCCGATCATGGTGCGCGCGGGCCTCGCCATGGCCCCGGCGGACGCGGCCCCCGAGGTGCTCGCCAGGGCCCATTTCGTGTCCCGCTCGAAGGCCGGCCACGGGGCCGTCCGCGAGATGGTGGAGTTCCTCCTGCGCGGCCAGGGCCGCTGGGACGCCTTGATCGGCGGCTACGCGGCCGGGCCGGGCCCGGCTTGACCGGGGGCGGCCCATCCGGCGCCGGGGCCGCCGGCCGCCCGGACGGGCCCGCCTCCTGCGAGGCCGCGCCGGGCGGCGACACCGCCGGGGAGGCCCCCGCCAGGAAGGCGGATCCGTGCCGGGAGGCGGGGCCCGCCCGTAAGAGGGATCCGTCCCCGGAGGGGGGATCCCCCCGGCCGGTTCCGGCAGGGCCGCTTTCCGACCGGAAGTCCGCCCCCCGCGAGGGGGCCGGGAATCACGGGACAGCCGCCGCGGACGCGGCGGAAGCATCCGCCGCCGGGACCGCCGGGGGAAACCTGCCTGCGGGGAAAGGATCCCGCGCCGGGAAACGGCGCGTCCCCGGGGGGAAGCCTTCCGCGGGCGGCGGCGCGGCCGCCGGAGTCGGCCCCCCCCCGGCGGCCGGTTCCGCGGGATCCCCCCCGGACGGGCCCCCGCCCCCTTCCGGCGGCCCGCCCGGAGCCCATCCCCAGCCGCCAGCCGGGTTCCCCGCCTCTCCGGATCCCGGAGGCGCCCCGGATCCGCCGGCCCCCCCGGCTGATTCCCCCGACCAGGAAGGCCCGCCCGATCCCGGCCCACCCGATCGGGAAGACCCGCCCGATCCCGAAGGCTCCCCAGAGGGCGGCCGCCTCCTGCTCCTCCGCAGGAAGGCCCTGGGCCTGCCCCCTTCCCCCGGCGTCTACCTCATGAAGGACGCCAAGGGCAAGATCATATACGTGGGCAAGGCCAAAATCCTGCCCCGGAGGGTGTCGAGCTATTTCCGGGACAAGCCCCCCTCGTCCCGCATCGGCCTCATGGTGGGCCGGGTGCGGGATCTCGGTTTCGTCGTGACGAACACCGAGAAGGAGGCCCTCATCCTGGAGAACAACCTCATCAAGAAGCACCGCCCGCAGTTCAACGTGCTCCTGAGGGACGACAAGACCTACCCTTCCCTGAGGCTGAGCGTGAACGACCCCTTCCCCCGGCTGGAGATCGTGAGGAGGCCCGCCCGGGACGGCTCGATAATCTACGGCCCCTTCCCCTCGGCGGGGGCGCTGTCCCAGACCCTCAAGATGGTCTCCCGGCTCTTCCCGCTCAGGCGATGCCGCAGGCCGGACGTGAAGAAGACCCCCAGGCCCTGCCTCAACTTCCAGCTGGGGCTCTGCTGCGGCCCCTGCCGTCCCGGCTACACCGAGGAGGAGTACCGCGAGATAACCGACGGCGTGCGGCTCTTCTTCCGGGGCAGGCGCGAGGAGCTGCTCAAGGGCCTGCGGGCCGAGATGAAAAGGAAGTCCGACCTCTTCGAGTTCGAGGCCGCGGCGGTCCTGCGCGACCGCGCCCACGACCTCGAGCGCACGCTGGAGCGCCAGCTCGTGGCCTCCCTCGGGGACCGGGACCTGGACGCCTGGGCGCTGGCCCGGCAGGGCGGCTTCACCGGGGTGGCGGTGATGAACGTGCGGGGCGGGGCCGTGACCGGCTGCCAGCCACTGGCGGCGGACGGGGCCCCCGCCGAGGAGGACGCCCCCGGGATCCTGGCGAGCCTCGTGAGCCAGTACTACGGCCCCCAGAACCCTCCCCCCCCCGAGATACTCCTGCCCGAGAGGCTCCCCCCGGAGGAGGGCCCGGCGCTCCTGGACTATCTCCAGGGCATCGCGGGCCGGGCCGTGAGGCTGCTCTCCCCCAGGAGGGGGGATGCCGCCAGGCTCCTGGAGATGGCAGCCGGGAACGCCAAGGCCACGCTCTCCGAGCGGCTGGAGCGCCTGGCCAAGGCCCGCGGGGCGCTCGCCGAGATCCAGGGCAGGCTCAACCTCGGGAAGATCCCCCGCAGGCTCGAGTGCTTCGATCTCGCCCACCTCCAGGGGGAGGCGGCCGCGGCCGGCATGGTGGTCATGGAGGAGGGGGACTTCCGCAAGAGCCAGTACCGGGTCTTCAAGATCAGGGAGGCCAGGGGGGGGGACGACTACGAGGGCATGCGCGAGGTCATGCGCCGCCGTTTCCGGCCCGGCAGGGATCCCGGCAAGTGGCCGGCCCCGGACCTGCTGGTGCTGGACGGCGGCCGCGGCCAGATAGCCTCGGCCCTCAAGGCCTTCCGGGACCTGGGGATAGACCCCCCTCCCCTGTGCGGCATCGCCAAGGACCGCCTGGGCGGCGGGCCGGACCGCATCTTCCTTCCCGGCCGCCGCAACCCCGCCGACCTCAAGCCGGGATCGGCCGGCCTCCTCATCCTGGCCAGGCTCCGGGACGAGGCCCACCGCTTCTCCCGCTCCTTCCACCACGGCCTCCGCTCCAAGGAGATGGTCAGATCCGCCTTCGAGGGCATCAGGGGCCTGGGCCCCGCCCGCATCAAGGCCCTCCTGGGGCTCCGGGGCACGCTCGAGGATCTGGCCGAGGCGGACGATGACGAGCTCCTGAAGGCAGCGCCCGCCGGCCCCGGGGCCCTGGCTGAGTTCCGGGCGCGTCTCGCGAGGCTCCTCTCCCATGCGGGAGGGGGGGGGGAGGCCGCCTTCTCCGCAGCTCCTCCCCGGGGGGGCCCGGGGGGGGCCCTGGCCGCGGGCGCGGGGCGGGACGCAGCCTGCCCCGCCGGCCACGGGGAGGGCGCGGGGGGGGGCGGACCGGCCTCCCTCGGGAACGGCCGCCCCGTGGCCGGCTCCGGAGACCGGGGGGACGGGCCCTCCCCCGGGCCGGGGGCCCCGGCATCCTCCGGTGACGATGGCGGCGCGGACGCCGGGACGGCCCCGGGGACCGGCGGGGACTCCGCCTGCCTGCGCCCCGCGGGCGAAAGCGGCGGGGGGGGCGGCGATCCCGGCGGCCCTGATCGTGGCCGGGGCGGCGCGGCGGCGGCCGACTGAGGCCGCTACGCAGGGGCAGAGCGCCCCCCCCACGCAGGCGGCGCCCCCCTGGAAAGCACGAAGGGCCCCCTCCGGGCGCGCCTGGAGGAAGCCCTTGACATCCCTCTGATCCCCCCGTCTTCCCGCCGGCGCCGCGCGCGGGGCCCGTCCGCCGTTTCCGCCCTTCGCGGCGGCGGGCTTGCCCCCGCCCTTCCGGCCGCTTCCGTCCGCGCCGGGAGGCTCCCGGCGGTCCGGCGCCTCGCGCCCGCCCGCTCCGGCGCGGGATGGCTCCCGCCCCCGGCCCGCCCCGGCCGGGGCGGCCAGGCAGGCGCGCGGAGGGGATGCCCTCAGGCGTAGGCGGGATAGAGGAGACCGTGTCCCTGCGGCATCCGGTGCGGACACCCGTTCTCCGACCGCGGGTCGAGACCCGCGATCCCCCGGGCCGTCTCCCCGGCCAGCTCCCTGGCCCCCTGGAGGTTCAGTCTCGCTCCGGCATCCGCCGCGGCCCCGCCGGCGGCCCTGCGGAGGCGGGGGGAGAGCACGAGGCTTTCGGACGGGGCCTTTTCGGCCTTGCCCCCGGCCCCCTTCCCGGCCTCTCCCGCGGCGTCTCCCGGGCCGTCTCCCGGGGCGTTCTGGGGGGGGCGGTACTCCGGGCGCGGATAGACGGGCCCGAGACGTCCCATGGGGTTGTAGGAGAACCTGTTCTCGACCAGCATGGCTAGCGCTCCGTCAGCCCCCGTCCCGGGGGCCCGCGCCCCCGGGACGGCCGCGCTCTACAGGAAGTCGCCCCTCTTGAACTTCAGGGCCTCCACCGCGGCGAGGGCCGCGGTCTCCGCGCCCAGCTCCCGCAGGGGATCGCCCTCGGGCAGGCCCTTGGCCAGGCTGTCTAGCCCGCCGGAGGAAACCGAGAGCCCCTCCGCCAGGGGCGAGAGATCCTTCAGGGAGTTCCCGGGATCGCCCAGGGACACCGCGTACTGCTCCAGGAGCGCCAGGGTCTCCTCGATCTTCTCCGCCGCCTCACTGGCCGAGGCCGGGGCGGAGGAGGAGGCCGAGTCGGCCTTGAGCACCGAGAGCTGGAGCCGCGAGAGGCTGTTCCGGGTCAGGAACTCCGCCGCTGTCCCGCGATCCTCGCCGGACGACCGCGTCCCGGAAAGAAGCTCCATGGCACCCTGGGGCCCGGAGGAGGCCCCGGGGCCCTGCTTCAGCAGGTCGGCAAAATCCGCCGAGCCGGCCTTCTGGGCGCGGGCGGCGGGGGTCTCGTTCTGGGGGCGGAGGAACACCGCCTCGGCGATGCGGTTGGGATCTACTTTCATGGGGGAAGACCTCGGATGTCCTTGGGATGACCTGGGGGCGCGGCGGCGGGGCGCACCGGCCTCATGGCCGGCGCACGCGGCGGGCGATCCGGGGAGATGGCCGCCCCTCCGGCACAAGCTTCATGCAATAACCGGGCCTTAATTAAGGCCTGCAGCCGCAGTAATGCAAAACCCGTTCCGCCCGCCTCACCCCGGTTTCCGGGCAAGGGGCTCCCTCGCCGAAGCCGGCGCGAGACCTTTGTCCTCCGGGCTCCCCGCCGCGACCGGGGGCGGCCTCCCCCGGCCCCTCCCCGGCGCCTCCTTCCCCGCCCGGCCCCGCCCGGCGCACTCCCCTGGCCGGACGGATCTTCCCCTCCGCGGGCGGTCCCGCCGGGGCCGCCCGCCGCCGGGTGAAAAAAAACCCTGGAAGACGGCTGGCGCCTTCCAGGGTGGGAAGAACCTTCGGGGGGAAAGAATGGTCGGGACAACTGGATTTGAACCAGCGGCCCCTGCGTCCCGAACGCAGTGCTCTACCAGGCTGAGCTATGTCCCGATCCCGCGCCCCGTCCAGGGGCGTCTTTCACCGGAAGTGGCACTATAGTGCGCTGGACTTCCGTTGTCAAGGCCAATTTAGCCCCGCGTCCCGGCGGAGCCGGGCGCCGCCGCCCCGGCGGGGGCGCTCCCGTCACTGGAGCGGCTGGCGCGGGTCCGGGGGGGGGCTGTCCCGCAGGTACGGCCGCACGGCCGAACGTCTCCCCACGTACTTCAGCCAGGGCTTGACGTGCGGGCGGCGGTAGTCGGGAAAGACGTCCGGCTCCCCCTCGGCGGGGGGGGTCAGGCGCCTGACCGCGGGGATGCGCTCCTTGAGGGCGATGGCCTGGCCCTCCTCCCAGGCCTTGCGGTTCTCGATCACGGTGGCGTCCTGGAAGAGGTAGCGCCGCATGCCGATGTTCAGTATCCCGGCCGCTGCCAGGAGGGAGACCAGCAGGGAGGTGCCGCCGTAGCTCACGAAGGGGAGGGGGATGCCCACCACCGGGAACAGGCCGGTGACCATGGCTATGTTGATGGCCATCTGGCAGAAGATCAGGGACGAGAGACCCAGGGCCAGGTATTTCCCGAAGAGATCCCTGCACCGGCGCACCACGCCGAGGGCCGAGCACAGGAGGGTGTAGTAGAGGGCTATGACGGCGCAGCAGCCCACGAAGCCCCACTCCTCCGCGAGCGCCGCGAAGGCGAAGTCCGTGTTGGGGGCGGGCAGGAAGCCGTACTTCTGCTGCGTGCCGTCGTGGAAGCCCCGGCCCAGGATCTGGCCGCTCCCGATGGCCCGCTTGGACTGGATTATCTGCCAGCCCTTGCCGTTGTAGTCCTCCTCGGGATTGGAGTGGGTGAGGACGCGCTCCAGCTGGTAGGGGTGGATGATCTCCTTGGCGAGGAGGAAATCGAGCCCGCCGAAGAGGAAGATCCAGGAGAGCGCGGCGGCGGCGAGGGCGGCCACCGCGAGCTTCAGGGCCCTGCTCCAGGCGGCGTAGAGGAAGATGGGGAGCGCCGTGAAGCCCAGCAGGCCCGCGGTCCCCAGATCGGGCTCCTTCAGGACGAGGCCGACGGGCACGAGGGTCAGGACGGCCGGGAGAGGGAAGGTCGCGAGGGTGAGGCCCTTCTTCGCGAACTCCTTGGCGGAGAAGAGGGCCGCGAGCAGGATCACCAGGGCGGGCTTCATGAACTCCGAGGGCTGGAAGCGGAAGGAGGCTATGTCGAGCCATCTCCGGGCCCCGCCGGCCACGACCCCGAAGAACTCCACCATCAGGAGGAGCCCGACCCCGATGCCGAAGAGGGGGAGGGCCACCCTCTTCAGGATCCTGTAGTCCACGCAGAGGGCCGCCAGGCACAGGGCGACGCCCCCGCCGCAGAACAGCAGCTGCTTGCCGAACTCGGAGAGGCCCGACTCGGGGGGGTGGCTGAGGCTTATGCTGTAGAGGTTGACCAGGCCGCAGACGGCGAGCCCCAGGGCCGAGAGGGCGAGAGGCCAGCTGAAGTTCTCCAGGAGCCTCCGGTCGAAGGAAACGTACTTCGCCTTCACGGTCAAAGCTCCCCCTTCCACCCGGTGGGACGGTCGGGCCGCGCCTGGAAGGGCGGCATGACTGTCGTGTCCACCGACTTGTCGAAATAGGCCGCGAGCACCTTGCCCGCCACGGGGCCCGCGTTGGCCCCCCCGCTGCCGGAATGCTCCAGGAGCACCGTGACCACCACCTCGGGATCCTCGGAGGGGGCGTAGGCCGTGTACCAGGCGTGATCCTGGTAGCGGTAGGGCCTGCCCCCGCGGCTGTAGCCCTGGTAGCGCTTGAGGCTCACCACCTGGGCCGTGCCCGTCTTGCCGGACACCCTCACCCCGGGGACGGCGGCCCGGCGGCCGGTGCCGCCCGGATCGTTCACCACGGCCTCCAGGCCCTTCCTCACCTTCTCCACGTAATCCGGCCTCAGGTCGATGCGGTTGATGACCTCAGGCTCCACCCGCTCCACCACCCTGCCCTCCAGATCCGTTATCTCCCTCAGCAGGTGCGGCCGCATGAGGGTGCCGCCGTTGGCGGCCACCGCCGTGTACTGCGCCACCTGGAGAGGCGTGGCCAGCAGGTAGCCCTGCCCGATGGAGACCGGGAGGGTCTCGCCCAGGTTCCAGGGCGCCTTGAAGCGCCGGAGCTTCCACTCCTGGTCGGGGACGAGCCCGCCGCGCTCGGCGCTCAGATCGGCGCCCAGCGGCCTTCCGAGCCCGAAGAACTGCCTCACGCGCCGGGCCATCCTGTCGACCCCCAGCCTTCTGCCGGTCTCGTAGTAGTACACGTCGCAGGACTCCTTGAGGGAACGGTACAGGTTGACCCCGCCGTGGCCCCGGCGGTTCCAGCAGCCGAAGATGTGATCGCCCAGCCGCAGCCCGCCGCCGCAGTGGAAGACGGTCTCCGGGGTGATGACCCCCTCGGCCAGGGCGGCGAGCGACACGGCGATCTTGAAGGTGGACCCGGGCGGGTACTGGCCGGAGACTGCGCGGTTCTCCATGGGGTGGAAGGGGTCGTCAGTCAGGGACTTCCAGCGCTCGGACGAGACGCCCCCGGTGAAGTCGTCGAGATCGAAATATGGGCTGGAGGCCATGGCGAGGATCTCGAAGTTGCGCGGGTCCATCACCACCACGGCCCCGGCCTTCTCCCCCAGGACCGCCTGGGCCACCCTCTGGAGCCGGCTGTCGAGGGTCAGGACGAGGTTGCGGCCCGGGACGGGGTACTCGCTTTCCAGCTCCTCGAGGAGCCGCCCCTTGGAATCCACGGTCATGAGCCGGGTGCCCTTCTCCCCGCGCAGGAGCGAGTCCATGCTCTGCTCGATGCCGCTCTGGCCGATGAGATCGCCCTGGGAGAGGCCCGGGTAGCGCCCGCCCTCCAGCCGGGCCTGGCTTATCTCGCCCAGGTAGCCGATGACGTGCGGGGCGAAGGATCCCGAGACGGGCTTGCGCATGCTGGAGACCCGGACCGAGAGCCCCGGCAGCCCGTAGCGCCGGGTCTCCAGGAGGGTCATGTCCGCCCGGTCCAGATCCGGGAGCCACACCGCCGCCTCGTAAGGCTGCCTGCGGAAGGTGCGGAAGCGCCGGTAGAGCTCGGCCGGGTCGCGCCCGATGACGCGGCCCACCTCTTCCGCCAGGGCCTTCCCCTCCTCCGCCCCCCCCACCTCCTTGGGGGTGACCAGGAGCTCGTAGCTCACGGTGTTGTCGACCAGGGTGCGGCCCGAGCGATCCTTGATCAGCCCCCTCGTGGTGGGGATGCGGGTGAAGCGGGTGTAGTTTACCTCGCTCTTCTGGCGGTACTCCTCCCCCATGTCCACCTGGAGGAACCACAGCCGCGCCACGATGACCGTGAAGGCCGCGATCAGGGTCCAGTGGAGCCAGAACAGCCGGAAGGTCTCGCCCGGCGCGGCCTTGCCGTCATCCGAGGGCCCCGTCCATTCGGCCACTATTCCCCCCTTTCGCCGGCCATCCGATCCAGGAGCCCGTAGACAGGGAGCGACAGACACGCGGTCAGGATCCCCTGAATACAATATATGCTAAAATGCTGATAAATCACCCTAACAGGATTCATCCCGGCATAAACATACATCAACAACGGATAAAATACAACCGTCCCCGCCAGCACCGCCGCGAAGGCCGTGAAGGCTGCGCTCCAGGGTCTGTTTATCTCGACGGAACGGGTGACCGCCTTGACTAGAAGGGCCTGGAGCACCAGCACAAGGGCCCAGCCGCCGGCCGGGCCGGCCGAGATCCCGTCCCGGAGGAACCCGAGGAAGAAGCCGCCCGCGCAGGCCGCCCAGGCCTCGGACCGGAGGGCCAGCCAGACCGTCACCAGGGTCACCGGATCCGGCGCGTAACCCCTCAGGAGGATCCCGGCCGGGGGCCCGTCCAGCAGGAGATCCAGGATCCCCGCAGCGAGCACGGCCAGCACGGCGCCCAGGGGCCTGAGGGCCCGGGAGCGACCGCTTTTGGCGTAGGCCTCCAGGGCCGCCTCCCTAACGTCCGCAGCCGGCCGCCGCCGGGCCGGCGCGGAGGGCCGGGCGGGACGACGCCGCCGGGGAAGGCGCGGCCGGGCGGGCCGGATACAGACGGGCGTGGCGCGGGATGCTGGTCAAGGGGGAGGGGGGTGTCCGTCAAGGGATGTCTGGAATGAATTGTGTCCGGTAAAGGAGGCGCGCGGCAAAGGCGTGTCAGTCACAGGGAGGCGTAAGGCAAGGGCGTGTGTCAAAGGAGGCGTAAGGCAAGGGCTTGTCAGTCAAAGTTGGCGCACGGCAAGGGCTGTCAGTCAAAGGTGGCGTACGGCAAGGCTTGCCAGTCAAAGGAGGCGTACGGCAAAGGCTTGTCAGTAAAGGAGGCGTACGGCAAAGGCTTGTCAGTCAAAGGAGGCGTGAGAGAAAAGTTCGCGGTTATTAAAGTAACGCGTCCGCCCCCGGGATCCTTAACGCCTGTGCGACGGGCGGGACCGGACGGCGGCAAGGCACCCGGGCCGAGGCCGGGAGACCTGCGGATACTGGCAACCGGGGGTTACGGAGCCCGGGCGGCCGGGTGCCGGCCGTGCGGCATCGGCAGGGACAGCGGCACGAAAGGCGGCGGGGACGATCGCGCGGCCGCCTCTGGAAAGGCCGGCGGGGACGATCGCACGGCCGCAACTGGAAAGGCCGGCGGGGACGATCGCGAGGCCGCAACTGGAAAGGCCGGCGGGGACGATCGCGAGGCCGCAACTGGAAAGGCCGACGGGAGCCTGCCTTCCGGGCGGGAAGGCCGGGCGGCGGGCCCCGGGCTCCCGGGGCGGGACCGGGGGGAAGGGGAAGGAACCCATTGTAACAGGAAAACGTCCGGGCGTCCGATAAATTATGCCGGGAGGGGGCGCAAAGCGGCCGGGCGTTCCCGGGGAAGGGCCGGTCGCCTGCGGAAGGGGAAAGCGCGCCCGCTGGAAAGATGCGGGAGGGGACGGCCCCGGCGCCCACCCCCGCGCCGGGACGGCCCCTTCCTAGTTCCGGCGGGCCTTCTTCTCGTACACGGCCCGGATGTCCGGGGCCAGCTCCCGCCAGTCCAGGGGGGCGGGGGGATCCATGAGGACGAGCACCTCCTCCAGGGTGGCGAGATCCACGCTGGGGGAGACCTCGACCCGCATGAAGAAGCCCATGCTCATCTTGTCGACGAAGGTCACGGTGCCCAGGGCGAGCCCGGCGGGGAAGATTCCGTCCAGGCCCGAACTCACGGCGGTGTCCCCCAGGCGGACGTCCTCGGCCTTGCGCACGTAGTCCAGATGGAGCCTGCCGGGCCCGGCCCCGGTCAGCAGGCCGTTCACGCGGTTGCGGGAGATGAAGGCGTCCACCCCGCTGGAGAGGTCGGTCAGGAGCAACACCTTGGAGAAACCGGGGGAGACCTCCGTCACCCTCCCCACGATGCCCTCCACGGTCACCACCGCGGCCTCCAGGTACACCCCGTCGTCCGAGCCGGCCCCCAGCACCACGGACTGGTAGAAAGGCCCAGGCTCCCAGGCGATGATCCGGGCGGCCCTGAACCTGCTCCCCGCCCGCTCCCGGTAATCGAGGAGACGCCGGAGGCGGGCGTTCTCGGCCCGGAGCTCGCCCAGATCGGTGATGAGCCTTCCCTGCCGGGCGAGGGCCGCCCGCAGGCGCCCGTTTTCCGCACGGACGGCCACCAGCCCGAAATAGCCCCTCCAGAACCCCTCCACCGCCCCGGCCAGGCGGGACACGGCGGCCGCCACGAGCCCCGAGGCCTCCAGGGATCCCGCCCCGGGCCCGTAGCCCCTGCCGCGGGGACTCCAGAGGGAGAGCAGCACGAAGGACGCGGCGATGAGGAGGAGGATCGCCGCCGGGAAGACGGTTTTCCAGGGATTTCCCATGAGTATCACTGCCGGCCCCGGAACGTCGCGCCGGGGCTTCAACGGGCGGCGCGACGCAGCGGGGCGGGGCCAGGGGGGAGGGGGGGGCGCGGAACCCATGCGGCGACGCGTGCCCGGCCAGTAAATATGCCGGAAACGCACTTCCAAAGCAAGCGGGAAGCGGGCCGCGGTGCCGCCGGCCCGCCCGGGCGCGGCGGGCTTCCCCCTCCCGGCCGGGGATCTCCGGGGAGGGGGGCCGGCAGGGCGTGGGGCCGCAGGCAGGTTTCCCGGCGGGCACGCGCCGGCCGCCCCGCAGGCAGCCCCGCTCCGCGCACGCTGGCTCCAGGGGCCGTGCATGCGGCCGGGGCCGGGGTGCCCCCCCGCGGGCCCCCAGGACGCGGATCATCCGGGTAGGGATCCCTGGGGCGCAGGCCCCGAAACTTGAACCCCCCGGACAGCCGCCTGCAGGGGCGGCCGCCCGGGGGGCCGGAAGGGAGGCGCGGGGGGCGTGTCCCGGCCGGTTACTGGATCGTTATCTCCTTCAGGATATCCAGGCTCTCGAGGGCGCGGCCGGAGCCGATGGCCACGGTCTTCAGGGGCTCGTCCGCGATGCAGATGGGCAGATGGGTCTCCTCGGAGATGAGCTTGTCCAGGCGCTTGAGAAGCGCCCCGCCCCCCGTGAGCACGATGCCCTTGGTGACTATGTCCGCCGCGAGCTCGGGCGGGATCTGCTCCAGGGCCGACCGCACCGTGGTGAGGATGGCATCGACCTGCTCGGTGATGGCCTTGCGGACCTCCTCGGAGTCGATGGCCACGGCCTTGGGGAGCCCGGTCACGGTGTCCCGCCCCTTCACCTCCAGGGTGTCCACCTGGTCGGAGGGGTAGGCGGTGCCTATCTCGTGCTTGATGAGCTCCGCCGTCGGCTCGCCGATGAGGAGGTTGTACTTCTTGCGGATGTACTGGGTGATGGCCTCGTCCATCTTGTCGCCGCCCATGCGCACGGATTTCGAATAGACGATGCCCGCCAGGGAGATGATTGCGACTTCCGTCGTGCCGCCACCTATATCCACAATCATGTTGGCGGTAGGCTCGGTGACCGGGAGCCCCGCCCCGATGGCCGCCGCCATGGGCTCCTCGATGAGATACACCTCGGAGGCCCCGGCCTGCTCGGCCGCCTCGCGCACGGCCTTCTTCTCCACCTGGGTGATGCCTGAAGGCACGGCCACGATGATGCGGGGCTTCAGTATCCTCCGGAAATGGGCGACGCGGATGAAGTGCCGGAGCATGGCCTGGGTGATCTCGAAGTCCGCTATCACCCCGTCCTTCATGGGGCGGATGGCCTTCACGCCCTCGGGGCACTTGCCTATCATTTCCTTGGCCTGCGTCCCCACCGCCAGGACCTTGCCGCTCTTGCCGTTCTTTCTGACGGCCACTACGGAGGGCTCCGAGAGGACGACCCCGCGGCCCCTGAGGTAGACCAGGGTGTTGGCCGTGCCGAGGTCTATTGCGAGATCGCTGGAGAAGAAGCCGAACAGTTGTCGGAGGAATTTCATTATGAGTTTTTTCCTCGCCCCCGTTGGGGGGGGGAATGGACCTGTCCGGACAGTCCCGGCGGAAAGAGGCGCCTTGCGCCTCGACCGCCGGCCCGTGCCACGCTGTCCCAGAGTCCGCGTCCGGGCACGGATTCCGGGTGCCTTGCCCGGCCGCCCGGCCGAGGCCGACCCGGGAGTCTTGTGGCATTGTTACGGTAACATAACGGGGGCTGAAATGACAGAGGAGTCGCGGCCCGCGCGGCCTACCCCGGAGGCGCGGCCGACGGTTCCGGAGGCGGGGGGGCGGGGGGGGGAAGCCGGGACGGCCAGGGAGGCCTCAGCGGGGATCCCGGCGGGGACGGACGGGAACCCCGCGCCGCGCCGGGGAGTCCGGGAAGGGGGGCGCAAGCTGAAAACGCCGCCCGGTCCTTCCGCAGGCGACGGGCGGCGTCAGTATCGCGAAAAGCCCCGCAGGCGCCCCGGCCCCGGGGTCGCGGGGTCGCGGGGCTTGCGGGAAGGCGGGGTCTCCGCCGGGGCCTGCGGCCCCGGGGAAGGCGGGGAGGCCCCGGCCGCAGCCGCGGACGGCGGGCGCGCGGGGCGCCCCGGAACGGCCGCGGGGGGGCCGGCCTCCGTGCTCCTAACCCTCCTTGGAGGCCACGTTGCCGGCCTCGAGTTCCTGCTGCCTCTTGCGGCTGGCCTCGACCCGGCGGCGGCGGTCCACGGTCCGGCGGGAGCGGTCGCCCTCGGAGCCCACCTTCACGTAGTCGGGGGTGATGAGGGAGACCGCGGCCATGACCGCCGCGTCGCCCTTGCGGATGCCGATGCGGCCCATGGTAAGGAAGCCGGAGTCGCGCTCGGCGAAGAGCTTGCGCTCCTTGACCTCCTCGAAGAGGCGGTTCACGACCGAGCCCTTGGTGAGGATGCCCATGGCCCGGCGGTAGCTGGGCTCGTCCCCCTTCTTGGCGAGGATGGCCAGCCTGTCGACCAGGGGCTTCAGGGCCTTGGCCTTGTCGACCGTGGTCACCAGGCGGTTCACCCGCCTGCGGGCCGGGCGGCGATCCTTGTCGGCCCCCTCGTCCTTGCCCTGGGACGCCGCCTTCCGGGACTCCTTGGCCTTTTCGGCCTCCTCGTCCACCAGGTAGCCGTCGAAGAGGCTGGTGACCATGTTCCTCAAGAGCATCCGGCGGTGGGACGCGGTGCGCCCCAGCTTAACGTTGGCTTTGCGGTGCCTCATATAACACTCTCCGTCCCGGGGGGCGGACCCCCCCCTCGCCCGCTCGCGCCAGGGCCGGTGCGGCCTACTCGTCGCTCATGGCGGGGCGCTTGAACTCGCCCACGGTCATCCCGAGGTGCAGGCCCAGGTTGTTGAGCACGTCCTTGATCTCGTTCAGGGACTTGCGCCCGAAGTTCTTGGTCTTGAGCATCTCGCTCTCGGACTTCTGCACCAGCTCGCCGATGTAGTAGATGTCGGCGTTCTTGAGGCAGTTGGCCGCGCGCACGGAAAGCTCCAGCTCGTCCACGGTCCGGTAGAAGGCGGCGTCCAGGAGACCTCCCGAGGGGACGGCGACCGCGCCGAGGCCCGTTCCCGGGGCGCTGAAGCTGGAGAATATCTGCAGCTGCTCGGTGAGGATCTTGGCGGCCTTGGAGACCGCCTCCTGGGGCGACACGGAGCCGTCCGTCCAGACCTCCAGCGTGAGCTTGTCGTAGTCGGTGCGGTGGCCGAAGGTGGTGTTCGTCACGTTGAAGTTCACCTTCTGGATGGGCGAGAACATGGCGTCGACGGGGATGGCGCCTATCTCCTGCGACTCGTCCACCGCGGGCTTCTCGGCGGGCACGTAGCCCCGGCCCGCCTCAACCTTCATGACCATGGTGAGGCGGCCCTCCGCCGCCACGGAGGCCAGCCGCTGGCTCCTGTTGAGGATCTCCACCCTGTGGTCGGTCACTATGTCCGCGGCTGTCACCTCGGCGGGGCCGGGCACGTCGAGCCTTAGCTCCGCTGTATCGGCCGAGGGGGCCAGCTTGAGCCTGATCTCCTTGAGGTTGAGGATGATGTCCGCCACGTCCTCCTTGACGTTGTTGATGGTGGAGAGCTCGTGCAGCACGCCCGAGATCTTCACGGACGTGATGGCCGCCCCCGTCATGGAGGAGAGGATCACCCTCCTCAGGGCGTTGCCCAGGGTCAGCCCGAAGCCCCTCTCGAGGGGCCTGCAGACGAACTTGGCGTAGTTCCTGGCGGGGACGTACTCATCGATCTCCACCTTGGGCGGGATTTTCAGTTCGGACAGCTTCTTTTCCATGGCCTCTCCCGGGAACCGCTCGCGGGTTCAGGTTCAATGGCTAGGGGGCCCGTGGGGGATCGCCCCCCGGAGGCCCCGCGTCCGTCCGCGGCCCCGGGCGGGCCGCAGGGCCCCGGTCCGCAAAAGCGCACGGATCCCGGGCGGGGGGCTCCGCCGGGTGCCGGCGCGCGGGGCTCCGCGCGACGCCCCGCGCCGGGGGGCCCGCGCGGGCGCGATCCTCCCCCCGCGGGCGGCGGGGAGAGGGGACGGGGGGCGCGCGCGTCCGGGGCCGTCCGCCAAGGCGGGGCGGGGGGCTACTTGGAGTAGAGCTCGACTATGAGCTGCTCGTTGATGGTGACGGGGAGATCCTGGCGGGTGGGCAGATCCTTGATTTGCCCGGAGAAGGAGGCCTTGTCGAGCTCCATCCAGGCGGGCACGCCCCGGCGTCCCACGGTCTCCATGGCGCCCGTGATGACGGCGGCCGAGCGGCTCTTCTCGCGGATGGAGATCCTGTCCCCGGACTTCACGAGGAAGCTCGGGATGTCCACCTTCCGGCCGTTCACAAGGAAGTGGCCGTGGGAGACGAGCTGGCGGGCCTGGGTGCGGGAGCCCGCGAAGCCGAGGCGGAAGACGATGTTGTCGAGGCGGCGCTCCAGGAGGACGAGGAGGTTGCCGCCGGTCATGCCCTTCTGGCGCTCGGCCTTCTCGAACAGGGACCGGAACTGCTTCTCCAGGAGCCCGTAGGAGCGCTTGACCTTCTGCTTCTCGCGGAGCATGAGGCTGTAGCTGGTGGGCTTGCCGCGGTGCTTGCCGTGCATGCCCGGCGCCTGTGGCCTCCGGTCGAAGGAGCACTTGGCGGAGTAGCAGCGGTCCCCCTTCAGGAACAGCTTGGAGTTCTCACGCCGGCAAATCCGGCAGCTTGCGTCGGTGTATCTGGCCAAACGAATCGTCCTCCCGGATGGGAAAGGGGTGGAAGGCCCCGTGCCGCCGCCTCGGGCGGCCCGGGGGGCCGGAGGGCCGCGGGGCCGTGGCCCCGGAGAGGCGCCACGGGGCATGGGGGGGGCCGGCGGCGCGGCGTCCTTAGGTGGACAGGGAGCACGTGATCAGAGATCCGCCGGCGGCAAGGGCCGCCCGGCCCGCGCGGCCGCCGCGAGCCTCCGGCTCCCGGGGCCGGCGGGCCGGGCGGGGGGGTGCGTGCGCGGCTCCCGGGCGCGTGCCCCGCGGGCGCGGGGGGCCGCGGCTAGACGCGGCGCCTCTTGGGGGGGCGGCAGCCGTTGTGGGGGATGGGGGTGACGTCCCTGATGAGGGTCACGTGGAGTCCCGAGGAGGCGAAGGCCCGCAGGGCGGACTCGCGGGAGTTGCCCGGACCCTTCACGTAGATCTGGATCGTATGCATCCCGTACTCGCGCACCTTCTTGCAGGCGTCCTCGACCGCGGTCTGGGCCGCGTAGGGGGTGCTCTTGCGGGATCCCTTGAAGCCCATGACCCCGGAGCTGGACCAGACGAGGGTGTTGCCGTCGGGGTCGGTGATGGTCACGATGGTGTTGGAGAACGTGGCCAGGATGTGGGCGATCCCGGCGGGCACGTTCTTCTTCTCCTTCTTCTTGCGGACTTTGCGGACAGCCTTGGCCGACATATCTATTCCTGAACTCGCTCCGGCGGGCGCCCCGCGCGGTCGGCGGGTCGCCCGCCGTGCCACCGGGGTACCGGGGAAGGCCGGCCCGCCGTGCGGGGCGGGGGCCGGGCCGGCCGCCCGCGGGGGCGGGCCGGGG
>JAITEZ010000035.1 GCA_031281735.1 Deltaproteobacteria bacterium
CGATGTAGCTGCCATCCGGAGGGCGGGGCTTCCCGCCGGCGCCCGGCAGGGGCAGTTCCCGGCCGGGAGGCCCCGTCCTGCCAAGACCGGGGAGGGAAGCTCGGATGCCGTCCCGGCGGGTGCGTTCGCCTTGCCGCCATGGCATCCTTCGAGGGCCGCCTTCTCCTCCGGGGCCGGGCATGACCCGGCGGGCTCCGGTTCAGGCCGGAAGACACCGGTCATGCCGGCAGTCGTGACGGGCTGTCCCCGGCGCCGTCCCCGCTGCCAGGGCCCTGGGCGCCGGTCCCAGGCCATGCGCGGCCTCTCGGGGGCTGGGCTTCCCCCCGGCGTCCGGCAGGGCCTTTACCCAGCCGGAAGACCGTCTCCGGCCAAGGCCGGTGCGGGATGCGCGGCAGGCGCCGTCCCGCCGGGATCTTCCGTCCTGGCGCCGGGGGAGCCCGCGAGGACCGCATCCGCTTCCAGGGGCGGTCATGACCCTGCGGGCTCCGGCCCGGGGTGAGCCCGGCAGGGCGGGCCGCGGAATCCCCGGGGCGGGCCTGGGGCCTCGGGAAGGGTGGCGGGGTGGCCGCGGACTGTCGGCCGGGAACGCGACCTTGGGTGGCCGGAGGAGCCTCAAGGACGGTTTCCGGGCGGATCCCCCCCCGCCGGTGGGCTGCGGCCTGGCCGGCGGCATCGCCCCAAATGGCACGGCGTACCCAGCCCACCCTTACGGGCCGTGATACCAGGGCGCCGCCCGGCCGCCGCCGGCGCACGCGGCGGGCTCGCGGGCCGGAACTGTCCCGGCCTCCCGGAGGGACGTGCATCCGGGACGCCTCCCCCCCCCACGATATCCTTGCGGTAGCTGCCTGCGGGCCGGCATTCCTCCAACGTCTCCCGGGACGGGCAACCGGGACAGTCAGCCGTGATGCAGACCTTCCGGTTCGTCCTGAAGGGGCCGACTGCCGGGGGAGGTTTCCCCTGCCTGCCCTTCCCGGGCCCGCCTGCCTCCAGGCGCTCTCCCAGGCCCTCCTTGCGGCGCCGAGTCTCTGACGCGGGCTTTCCCGGCCTCTCCTTACCGTGAACGGATACGTGACAATCTTGCCCGGATGGCCCTCCCAGTCTTTCATATAAACAGGGCGTTTATGGCACAAGACGACAATTAGTCCCACGGCACTTGCCCGTCCAGGAAAAATGGATCATAATGGCTGACGAATAAGGCACGGGGTCATTAGGACTATGTCTCAATCCACAGAGCAATCCGAACCAGGGTCCATACATCCGCGAGCCCCAACCAAGGCTGCGTTGGGGCAATACATGACCCCGCCTAGCATAGCCTCATTCATGGCGTCCCTGTTTACCCGGAGGCAAGGGATCATGTATCTTCTTGACCCCGGCGCGGGGCAAGGCGCTTTATGTCGTGCCTTTTTTAGCAGATGGAAGGAAAGCTCACTGTCCTTCCAGGATGGCCGCCTTGACGCATTTGATATTGATCCTGATATGCTGTCCTCGGCTCGAAAAATTCTTGAAACGGATAAGGATGCCATTCCCCTGTCTTTGAATTTTATCCAGGGTGATTTCATTGAACAAGCGGTGATTAAGATATTAAATCATGAGCGGCCGTATTCTCATGCAATCCTCAACCCTCCGTACAGGAAGATAAACAGCAGTTCCCGTCACCGTAAGCTGCTGCGCGATGTAGGCATAGAGACGGTTAATCTTTATTCTGCCTTTGTGGCTCTATCGGTTGCCATGCTTGCCAAGGGGGGACAAATAGTCGCCATCGTTCCGCGCAGCTTTTGTAACGGCCCTTATTACAGGCCATTCCGGCAATTCATCCTCAGCCACACGTCCATCCTCCATATCCATCTTTTCGAATCTCGGAACAAAGCGTTTGAAGATGACGGCATTTTGCAGGAAAATGTCATACTGGCGTTGGAGAGAGATGCACAGCAGGGGGATGTTGTAGTATCGACATCCACTGACGGCGATATGCTTGATTATACTGCGACATCCCACTGTTTTTCAGCGATTGTGAACCCTGGGGATCCAGAATCATTCTTTCGTATCCCAGCGAACGGCGGCGCGCCTCAGGCGCATTCAAATGACATTTGCCACACGCTCAGTGACATTGGCATAGAGGTGTCGACGGGGCCAGTGGTGGATTTCCGCATGAAGGACTATCTGCATAGGACGCCAGAAGGCAACGATGCCCCCCTGCTTTATCCCGCTCATTTCAGGGGGCACGGCGAATGGCCCATTGCGGGGTTCAAAAGATTCAACGCTATCAGGTGCTGCCCTGAGACTGTGAAATTGTTATACCCTAACGGATATTATGTGGTTGTTAGGCGCATGTCTTCCAAGGAGGAAAAACGCCGGATAGTTGCCAGCGTCGTCGATCCGTCCCGTTTTCATGAACTGCACTGGCTTGGATTTGATAATCACTTGAATGTCTTTCATTCTCGCAAGCGATGGCTACCAGGAAACGTAGCTCACGGTCTCGCAACTTTCCTCAACTCCAGCTTCATAGACAGCATTGTCCGCCGTTTCAACGGACATACCCAAGTAAATGCCACTGATTTAAGAGCATTGCGTTATCCCCCTCGAATAACGCTCGCACGTTTAGGGTTGTTGACAAGAGAACAGGATGTCATAACCCAAGACAAGATAGATCGTTTCATGGAGATGTATCTGGAATGATCATTAGACAAAAATTATCGCATGCTCTTGCCAGCCTAGTCGCATTGGATTTACCGCGCTAACGGCAGAACGAACGTCCCGCCCTTCGCCTTCTCGCAATGCGCGGCATGGAACCAGACAGGAATTGGCATTCGGTTTCATGAGAGCAACCATCCCCCCGCATCCGAATGACGCCGAAAGAGTATGCTGTAACCGTTCGGGGCCCGGCATGCTCTGCTTGCAATCTCCGTAAACGAAGCCGACAAGGCCCGACGGATCATCAGGACGCCGGCCGCGCCAGGCGAAGGGGAACGTCCAGTATACTTCAGAAAGCGGGAGCACCCTGCACAGGATTCTCTGAACCGGCCTTCGCCCTGGAAACGCCCGCGGGAAGGAGTGGTGTCTACCGCCAGTCCTGACACCTGTCAAACCTTTAATCCAGAAAGCCAGAAAACAGCTCCCGCATACTCTATCCGCACGCATGACCCATCCCGGTGTCCCCCCGGCCCAGCCGGGACCTGGACATGAGCGCAGAATCCTTCCCGGGCCAGGCCCCACGCGCCGGATCCGCCTGACCCCAGCAGGCACCCGATGCCGTCCTGAGGATCTTGGCGACCTCAAGGCGGCCGCAACTCACCCGGCCGCCGCGCCGCGCGCCTCGCCCCGGATTAAATCGCTCCCGCCCTGATTAGTCCGTCTCGCCCTCCTCAGCCCGGCTTCCCGGCACTGACCCCGAAGGCTCCAGGAACCCTCCGGCCTCGCCGGTCCCCGGAAGGGCGGCCCGGCGCCCCCCGCCGATGATCCCGGCGCGGCCCTTCAGTTCCTCCGCCGGGGGACTCTCGGTCTCAACGTCCCCGCCAGGGGGCCTACCGGTGCGCCCGGCCCGCCCAGGGGCAGGCCTGCCTGAGCACCTAGCCCGCCAAGGAGCGGGCCTGCCGGAGCGGCGGGCCCGCCAATGGGTGGGCCTGCCGGAGCGCTGGGCCCGTTCAGGGGCGGGCCTGCAGGGGCATCGCGGCCGCCAGGGAGCGGGCCCGGCGCCACGGCACCCTCCTTGAGGGCCGCCGCCTTGATCGAGGGATCCGGCTCCCGGGCGGCGAGCAGCGGGTCGAGCTCCTTCACCACGGCTATCTCCTTGCAGTCGGGATAGTGGACGCAGTTGAAGCAGACGGCCCAGATCTTCTGGGGGAGCGAGTCCAGGCCCACCTGGCGGTAGCCCAGCCGGAAGAAGAACTCCGGCTCGTAGGTGAGCGCGAACAGCCGCCTGATGAGAAGGGCCCGCGCGTCCTCCTCGATGGCGGTGGTGATGGCCCGGCCCACGCCGAGCCCCCGGAAGCCATCTCGTATGGCGAGCGACCTCACCTCCGCCAGGTCCTCCCAGGAGACCTGGAGGGCCCCCACCCCCAGCATGAACTGCCCCTCCTGGGACACTGCCACGTAGAGGGTCTGGAGCATCTCGTAAAGGCTCGTATAGCTGCGCGGCAGGAGGAGCCCCTCGGCTGCGAGGCCCTTCAAAAGCTCGTAGATGGCCCCCACGTCGGTCGCGAGGGCCTTTCTCACATAGTAGAACGTTCCCATCAGAAATCCGGTTCCCCAGGGCCCCCTCGCGGGAACCCCGGACCTTCGCCCGGGTCCATAGGCCGTATGCCGCACTCCGGGGCCTACCGCGCGCCCGGGCGGCACGGTATTGCGCCGCCTCGCAGGGCACGGTCTCCTCAAGTGTAACGTTTAGGCCATCTTTTGACAACCTGAGAGCAATGTTTCCAATGATGCCACAGGATCCCAGCCCGGCGGGCCGGCCGGCGGCCCATGGCGGATACCCCCTGCATCCGGGCGGGACGACCCCTCACGCCCGGCGTCCCTCCTCCCGTCCGCGAAAGGGCTTACATCGCGGGGAAGGCGAGGGAGGCGAAGGGCGTTCCTTCAGCAGCAGGAAGTGCCCGGCTTGCCCCCAGCCGAAGCCCAGGCTCCGGCACCGGGCGAATCCCCAGGCTCCGGCTTCTGGCGCAACCCCAGGCTCCGGCTTCTGGCGATGCGTTGCGCGGGCTACGGCGAGCGCGTTGTGAGGGTCGCGACCCGAGTGCTGGCAGGGGAGGATTCCGGCCTCGGGTACGCGGATCACAGCTTAGTCTTCCCGGGAAGGGTGTCTTGCCGGGACGCCATGACACGACAACCAACCCCGGATGAGGAATGATACCACCCCTTGCCGTCCTGATAACCGCAGGTTGCGCCAAGGAAGGTGTTCCCTCTCCCCGGACCTTCCTATGCTTCCCACGGTTGCCGCCAGGAGGGAGGGAGGCGGCGCCCCGCACCCGGCCTTCCGGAAAGCTTCCCGGCCGCTGACGGGTATGAGGGAGGGATCCCGCAGCCGCGTGTGAACCCGCTTCCTGGCCAGCCGTCGCCTCCGGGCCATCCCGGCGGCCACCCCCGCCCCTCCCCGCCCCGAACACGCTGGATCCGGGAGGGGTTTCGCCTTAAACTGGTGCCTCCGCGAAAGCGAGGTGGCCCCGGCACGGCCAGCGGCCGAGGCGGGCCATGACGGGCCCGGCGCGGGGCCGGCGGGATCCGAGTCCCGGGAAAGGAAACGAGATGGAACCCAGGGAAGGCTCCCCGGCGGTGGAGCTGGCGGGGGTGTCGCTCACCCGCGGGGGGACGACGCTCCTGGGCGATCTGAGCTGGAGGGTCGAGAGAGGCGAGAACTGGACCGTCCTCGGCCCCAACGGGGCTGGGAAGACGCTCCTCCTGCGGATAGTCACGGGCTATATCTGGCCCACCCTGGGGACGGTCACGGTCCTGGGCAAGAGGCTCGGGACCGTGGATCTGAGGACGCTGAGGCGCCGCATCGGCTGGGTCTCCCAGGCGGTGTCGGATCTCCTGCCCGGCCAATCCACCCTCCTGGAGACAATAGCCTCGGGCCCCCTCGCCTCCCTGGGGCTCTACGAGGACCCCTCCCCGGAGCTGATCGCGAGGGCGGAGGCCATAGCGGGCGACTACGGGCTGTCCGCCATGCTCACCCGCCCCTTCCGGCTGCTGTCTTCCGGCGAGCGCCAGCGTGTGCTCCTGGCCCGCGCCGCCCTCATGGCCCCCGAGCTGCTGATACTGGACGAGCCCATGAGCAACCTCGACATGGGGGGGCGGGAACTGTTCCTGGAGAACCTCATGCGGCTCTCCGCCTCGCCCGAGGCCCCCACGATACTCCTCACCACCCACAACACGCTGGAGATAGCGCCCTTCATCACCCACGGCATCATCGTGAAGGGCGGGAAGGCCCTGAAGGCGGGGCCCGTCTCCGGGATCATGACCGGGGAGACGCTTTCCGAGGCCTTCGGTCTGCCCCTGGTGGTGGAAAAGGGCTCCGCCGGCAGGTATGTCGCCACCCTCAGCCGATAGGGCCCCAGGCGATAGGCGGACAAGGACAGGGCTATAGGGGGGGTGCACTGGCACGGGGGCCAGCCGCAACTCCCGCCAAACCGGGAGGCGTTCCGGACCTCCCGCGGCTCCGGCAGGGCGGCCGAGCCTTCCTCCCCCCGGAAGGAGCCCTCACGGGGCGGCTACACGCCTACCGGACGGGAAATGAACCCGCCGGTG
>JAITEZ010000097.1 GCA_031281735.1 Deltaproteobacteria bacterium
TATTATTATATTATTATATTATTATATTATTATATTATTATATTATATTAATATAAAACGATGCGGTTAAACGGGCAAGGCCCGGCAAGCCGCCTGCCGGCTGGCTGCAAGACGGCGGCCCGGGACGCGGCGCGGCCGCGTCCACCCGCTCCCCCGGGCGGCGGGCGGTTCCCGTCCGCCCGCGGCGCTTCCGGCGCGGATGCGGTAACGGCCGGGGAGCGGCCCCGGCCAGCGGCCGCCCCGCCGGGATGCCCGCCCCCGGGGCCGTATCCCTTGACTTGCGGGGCCGATGCCACTATGTTTTAGGCCGATCACGCCAGGACGGACCAGACTGACAGGCGACGGTGGTCCGCCCGGGGTGCGCGGAGGACTCGCATGGCAAAGTACGATCCCCCCGCGGTCGAGGCCAAGTGGCGCGACCGCTGGGAGAGGGACGGCACCAACAGGCTCGACCTGGACAGGGCCGAACGCCCATTCTACAACCTCATGATGTTCCCGTACCCGTCGGCCGAGGGGCTCCACGTCGGGAACGTCTTCGCCTTCGTGGGCTCTGACATCCAGGGCCGCTACCGGAGGCTCCTGGGCTGGGACGTCTTCGAACCGCTGGGCTTCGACGCCTTCGGCATGCACTCGGAGAATTTCGCGATCAAGCAGGGCCGCCACCCTGCCGAGATGGTGCCCAGGAACATAGAGCACTTCCGCGAGGACCAGCTCAAGCGCATCGGGCTCATGGTGGACTGGAGCCGCCAGGTGGACACCACCGTCCCGGAGTACTACCGCTGGACCCAGTGGATGTTCGTTACGCTCCTCAGGAACGGGCTCGCCTACCGCGCCCGCGGCCAGGTGAACTGGTGCCCCGGATGCAAGACCGTGCTCGCCAAGGAGCAGGTGATAGACGATCTCTGCGAGCGCTGCTCCTCCAGGGTCGAGAAGCGCGAGATGGAGCAGTGGTACTTCCGCACCACGGCCTTCCAGGACGAGCTCCTGGACGAGCTCGACCGCCTCGACTGGTCCGAGCGCACCAAGACCGCCCAGCGGCAGTGGATAGGGCGTAGCTCGGGGGCGGACGTGGCCTTCCGGATCGAGGGGGGCCCGGAGCTCCGGGTCTTCACCACCCGGCCCGACACCCTCTACGGCGCCACCTACATGGTGGTCTCCCCCGAGCACCCGGTGCTGGACGAGATAACCGCCCCCGACAGGAGGGCGGATCTCGAGGAGTACCGCAGGAGGGCGGCCTCCATCAGCGAGACCGACCGCCAGGACGAGAAGCGGGAGAAGACCGGCGTCTTCACCGGCGCCTACGCCGTGAACCCCGTCAATTCGGCGCGGATACCCGTCTGGGCGGCGGACTACGTGCTCATGGGCTACGGCACCGGGGCCATCATGGCGGTGCCCGCCCACGACGCGCGCGACCACGAGTTCGCCCGCAAGTTCGATCTCCCCATAATCCAGGTGGTCTCCGCGCCCCCGGGGACCCCGGACGTGCAGAGGGAGGCCTATCCCGGCGAGGGGACGCTGATGAACTCCGGGCCCTTCGACGGGCTCGAGGCCAAGAGCCAGGGGATCCCGCGGATAATCGAGAGCCTCGCGGCCGAGGGCAAGGCAGAGCCCAGGACGCTCTACCGCCTCCGCGACTGGTGCGTGAGCCGCCAGCGCTACTGGGGCCCGCCGATCCCGGTCATCTACTGCGACAAGTGCGGGGCGGTGCCGGTGCCGGAGAAGGATCTGCCCGTGCTCCTGCCCGCCATCGAGGACTTCAGGCCGGACGGGAGCGGGCACTCGCCGCTCCGCCGCCACGCGGAGTTCTACAACACCGTCTGCCCGCAGTGCGGCGGGCACGCCACCCGCGAGACGGACGTCTCCGACAATTTCCTGTGCTCGGCCTGGTACTTCTACCGCTACCCCTCCACGGAGTTCGCCGACAGGCCCTTCGACGCCGGGCGCACCCGGAAGTGGCTGCCGGTGGACCTCTACGTCGGCGGCAACGAGCACGCGGTCCTGCACCTGCTCTACAGCCGCTGGCTGTGCCGGGCCCTCAACCGGGCGGGTTTCCTCGACTTCGCCGAGCCCTACAGGAGGTTCGTCGCCCACGGAATAATAGTCAAGGACGGCGCCAAGATGAGCAAGTCCCGGGGCAACATCGTGAACCCCGACGACTACGTGGGGGCCTACGGCGCGGACGCCTTCCGGGTCTACCTGATGTTCATGGGCTCTTACCTGGAGGGCGGCGACTTCCGGGACGGCGGCGTCAGGGCCATGAAGGGCTTCCTGGACAGGCTTTGGGCGGCCGCCGTCCCGGATCCTGGCGGGCCGCCCGCCGGGGACGGGGGCAACAGGCGCCCCGACGCGGCGGGCCCGCTCTCGGACGCCCCGCCCGAGGGGGCGGAGACCCTCTTCTGGCTCCACTCCACGATCAAGGCCGTCGGCCATGACATCGAGCGCTTCTCCTACAACACGGCTCTGGCCAGGATCATGGAGCTCGTGAACCACCTGACCCGGAACAGGATACGGAACCGCGAGATCTCCGGGGTGCTCGCGCGGCTCATCGCCCCCTTCGCCCCGCACCTGGCCGAGGAGATCTGGGAGTCACTGGGGAATTCAGGATCCGTGTTCCGCTCCTCCTGGCCCTCCCACGACGAGGAGTGCATCCGCCGTCCCGAGGTGGAGTACGTGGTTCAGATCAACGGGAAGCTCAGGGACAGGCTCAAGCTGGCCATCGGCCTCACGCCCGAGGAGATAGAGCCCCTCGTGCTCTCAAGCCCCGTGGTTCTCAGGTGGATCGAGGGCAAGGAGCTCGTGAAGAAAATCTACGTCCCGGACAAGCTCATCAACCTCGTGGTGAAGTGAGGGCCCCGGGGAGCGCGGGCCTCCCGTGGCGGGCCGCTCCGCGGCGGGGGGTAGAGGGGATTACCTTCGCGCCCCCGCGCGGCGGTGCCGGGCCGCCCACCTCACGGCGGGTACGTCCCGTGGGGCCCCGCGGGCAGTCCGGTGGGACGGCCGGGCCGGCGGCCCCTGCGGGGTTGCTGCCTGGTCCGACCTGACGTTAGCTGCCGGGTGTCCTCCTCGTGCCCCCTGAAAGGCGGCGGCGCATCAATGCCTCTCATGTCCCCTGAAACCGGCCTTGCGACTCTTGCGGGAGGGGACGAGAAGAACGATCTGTTTTAGATATATTATTAATCTATTATTTTATATAATAGTTCATAGAAATATATAAATTATTTTAATAATATTGATATAAATTTATTATATAAATTTATTATATAAATTTTTTATATAAATTTATTATATAAATTCTTACCCTATTTCCGGTTTTTTTAGTGATATTTTTTAATTAAAATAGAATTAAAGATATGTTAATGATAGTTAAAATATTAATTATTCTTTATAAAAAAAGTATTTAATAATTTAAATTTTATATAATTTTAATATATAAGTATATTAATATATAATTTTATATATTTAATAAAATTTATATACCTAGATAAAATTATAGTAAATAAAAAATATATTTTTATTCATAAAAGAGTTGATATTATGAACCACTGCTTTTTGTTATGCCTCCAAAGCCTGAGTGACAAGGAGGTTCAAGGCCAGGTCAGCATGCTTCAATGAGAAACGAATCGATAGTCTCCCCGGCTTGCACGCGCTAGATCACCCCTCGCTGAAGGGACAGAAAGCCGATTGCGAGATCTCCGCGTACGATATCTTCAGGCAGTCCGTGCCCCCCTGATCCCAAGCCTGGGGATGCCCGCGTCCAGGCGCTACCACGCATGGAACGGAAGACCCTCGAAGGGCATCAGCCCCCTCACAGGCCTTGGCATGCTTCAGGAGATGAAAGACTGGACGGTGAAGCAGGCACTCCCTGCCCTCAAACGCGACGCCTTCGTAAAATTCCCGCCGGGGCTGCCTGACTGTGCGCCTGACGAGGCTGTCAGGAACAGAGAGTAGACGTGCTGCACGTTCCGGAAGGGGTTCCTGGAGGCAGGAGGGCCGGAAAACGCATGCTTGCAAATGACGTACGCCTTCCTGCGGACCTTCGATGCGGACGCCTCAGTCGTCCGCACCGACTCCCCCCACGTCCGCTCCGATATCAAGGCCCTCCACGGGGCGGTCTTTTCCGGGAGAACGTCTCCCTCTCCCTGAGGGGGTTCATGAAAGGGCCCGCAGCGGATCGCAGGGCCTGGCCGGGGGAACAGGGACAGGCACGGCGAGACCCGTAAGGCCGGTTGCGACCCTTACGGCCAGGCCGGCCCGGAGAGGAGGCGGCTCATGCCCGAGGCCGTGGCTGTGCGGACGCCGCGACCCTCGCCGGGCGGTTGCGGCACGACCCGCGCCTCAATGCCGAAAGTCATTCCCGGCTTCTGGCGGGGCTCATGCGGGTACAGCGCGGCGCGGTCACGGGCGAAGAGGGGGAGGGCCCCCGTTCCGGCTCAGGGATCCCAGGGACGCCGCCGCTGACACAGGGCCCGCATGACACCGGAGCGGCCTGCGGCGGGGTCAAGGAGGATGAAGGGCCGCAAGATCCAGGCCGCGGAGGTGTGCGCCACCGCCGGGAAGGGCGGGCTCATGGCCACCGCGCTGAATCCCGCGGGATATGTCAAGACCGAAGGCGCGCACGGGAGCGGTTCCAATGCCATCGATGGCCTCGTCAAACTCATGGAGAAGACGAATGTCGACGTGAAGTCATCCCCGGCGACAACCCTTGCAACATCGGGCGCAACCGGGCGCCCGCCGGGGCGGCAGGCGCCGGGATCGTCACCCCGCGGCACGGCGCCTGAAGGATCCCCCGGCAGCCGGACGGAGGCGGCCGGGCCCGCGCCTACGCCCGCGGGCCGCAAGACCGACGGGAAGGTAGCCCTGGCCGGGTGCCCCCGCGGACAGGCGGCCAGGACGACCATGAGCCGGAGCGGCGATGCCTGCAACGCGAACCTTGACGGGGACGTCTGCGGGGCGGGGCCTGGCCGTGCAAGGGCCTGTGCTCCGTGAGACTCACAGGGCGGGGCGCCTCGTTGGGGCACAGCCTTTCCAGCCCCGGGGCTGCGAGGAACCGCGCCTTGGACGGGACGCCCTGGAAAGCCGCGGAGGCCGGGCAGCGCGACGGCACCGGGGGGTGCCATGAGCGAGGCCGAAATCGTGCAGGGGACAGGCCGCCCGAGAATCCGGGGCACCCTCAGGGTCACGCCGGCGCGAACTTCCTCAAGATGCCTGGCATGGACATCAGGAGGGTCTTTAACCTCGTTACTGGGCGCAGGAGATTCTGCAAGTCGTCATGAGGCTCCCGCAGGGGCGGTTTTCCGGACAGCCGGATCGTCCGCCCCGACAGAAACATGACAGCAAGGAGGAAGACAGAAAACTGGGAAACAGCCGGGATGACAGGGCTGACCGCCATGAAAGAGGTCAGCAACAGGAGAGCTGTACGCGAGCAGAAGTGTTCACTTCTTTCTGAAGCGTCTCAAATTGAGCTTTATCAGCCTCTCCCTCATAATCCCATCTGATTGACCTGGAGGGGGAGGTTACAGTAGAATCAACCACTTATAATCAGTGATTTTTTTTTGTTTTGACTTTAAAAGGCCTCTTCTGCCTCCGCCCAGACTCTCGGCCCGGCCCCGTCCCTCGGGCTCTCCGTCCTGGCCTCATGTCCCGGCGGCCTCTTGGCCTCTTCCCGTGTCTTGACACCCCGGCTCGTTTGCGATAATATTCCCAATCTATTTAGTTCTCCTCAAGGAGCAGTCTGCGATGTATGCCATAGTCGAAGAAGGCGGCCGCCAGTACCAGGTAACTGAAGGCCAGACCATCAAGGTCAACCGCCTGGGCGCCAAAGTCGGCGATGAGGTCGTCTTCAGCCGGGTTCTCCTGGTCAGGGACGATACCGGCGTCAAGGTCGGGCCCAATCTCCTGGCCGATGTCTCGGTCATCGGCAAGGTGACCCGCGATGACGAGAGGGGCCCCAAAATCCTGGTCTTCAAGAAGAAGCGCCGCAAGGGCTATCACAAAAGCCAGGGCCACCGCCAGGATCTCACCGCGATCCTCATCACCTCCATCGGCGGTGCGGCGGCGGGTTCCGCCCCCGCTGGCGATGGGCCGGCTCCGGCCGAGTAGAATCCCTTAAGGAGAGAGTGCCATGGCCCACAAGAAAGCCGGGGGCTCCAGCCGCAACGGCCGCGACACGGTAGGCAAGCGGAGGGGCGTGAAGCGTTTCGGCGGCGAGTCCGTCCGCGCCGGAAACATCCTCGTCCGCCAGCTGGGAACCAAGATCCACCCGGGCGTCAACGTCGGCATCGGTCGCGACTATACCATCTACGCCCTCATCGACGGCTTCGTGAAGTTCGAGCGTCACGGTGCCGACCGCAAGAAAGTGAGCGTGTACCCGGCGGAGATCTCCGCCGAGGATCAGGCCGCCGCATAGCCTGCCGCTCAGGACGTTCCGCCGCCGCTCTCAGCCGCCCGCCTTCGGGGCGGCTGTTTGCGTCCCCGTGTCCCGCCTGGCTCCCCTTGCGCCTGGCCGTCCCGGCCCCCGCAGGGCCCTTGCGGTCAGCTCGCCGGCGGACGCCGCCTCACTCCCCGAAGGGAGCCTCCGGGCCTCCAGCGGACGGCGGCGCGGGCTCGGGGGCGATGCCCCGCCCTCCATCCATCTCCCCGCCGCCCTACGGACGCCTCCGGAGGGCGGCGGGGCCTCTCCCCCAGCCAGCCGTAGCCGTCGGCCATTCCAGGCGCACCGCGCCGCTGCCGCCGCCGGCGACGGGGCGGGCGACTGCGGGGACAGGGGCGGATCGTTTCCCCGCAGGGGCCGGGACTGCCCCTGCGGGAACCGGCCGCAGCCAGGGCAACGGTTTTCCCGCGGCGTTCGGCCGGAGGCGCCGAAAGCCCGGCCCCCGGCCGTTTCCGAAGCCCGTTTGTCAAAATAATGCTTGCCATTCTTGACGGTTTCAGCTATACATTGGGAAAAATTCAGGGGTGCCCCCGGTTCGGCTCCGCCGCTGCCTTGAGGGCGCTTCAGGGTGGGAGGCCTGTGTCAGGCCCGCGACTGCACCGTCAACCAACTCAACCGAGAGGTAATGGCAAGATGGGTTACATAGTGAAAATCGATGCCGGGCTCTGCAACGGCGACGGCAATTGCAAGGACGCCTGTCCGGTGGACGTTTACGAGATCAAGGACGGGGTCGCGGTTCCCGTCAACGTGGCGGAGTGCGTGGGCTGCGAGAGCTGCGTCGAGGCCTGCGAGGTGAAAGCCATCACGGTAACCGAGGAGTAGGCTTCGCGGCGCGGGAACGCGCCGGCTTATAGTTTAACAAAGGCCGGGTTCCTTCCCGGCCTTTTTTTTCTGCTATAATCCACGTTCCGGCCCCCCCCCTTGGAGTGCGGCCGCGCCTGTCTGGACATAATGCCGCTTATTGCCTTGTCCCTCCGGTCGGCGGGAGGGACAAGCCCCTGCCCGCCGCGCCTCCCGCAGCCGCCGCGAACCGATGTCAAGGCCTTCCATGTTCAAAACCTTGTTGTGCCTTGTCATGGCCGTCATCTTCACCCCGGCGGGGCTGTGGACCCTCCGCGCCGCCTTCTCCATGACGGACGGCCCGCACATCTTCGTGATGTTCGTGTTTTCCGGGAGCCTCATGATCCTCATCGGTCTCGCGGGCCTGGGCGGGCTCTACTTCCGCTGGCGGCAGCCCGGCCCTGCCGGGAAGGGTGCCGTCGGCGACGCCGGTTCCGGTGACGGGGAGAAGCCGCCGCTCGCCCCCGAGTGAAGCCCCGGGCCCGCGGGGATCCGCCCGACCGGTGCCTGCGGGCTCCCAGACCCGCCGGCGGGAACCGGGAACGGGCCCGGCCCTTGCCGTCGCTCCGGGCCAGGACCGGACGGCCGCGCGCCGAGGGGCGGCGGGGCCGCGGCGCGGCGAGTTCACCGGCCGGGGCGCACAGGCCCGGCCCCGCCCCCCTACGGCAGGACCGGGGATCCCCCAGGAGGTCATCCATGAAGAACCCGTTGCCCCGCGTGGCCGCGATCCACGATCTCTCGGGATTCGGGCGGTGCTCCCTCACCGTGGTCATCCCGATACTGAGCACGATGGGCTTCGAGGTGTGCCCCGTGCCCACTGCGGTGCTCTCCACCCACACCGCCATAGAGGGCTTCACCCTCCTTGACCTCACTGACGAGCTCCCGTCCTTTATAGCCCACTGGGACAG
>JAITEZ010000080.1 GCA_031281735.1 Deltaproteobacteria bacterium
CCTCCCCCTGTCCCCCGCCCCGGTCAGAATACCCTCTCGCCCCCGACCCAGACACCCATGAGCCTGGGACGGCCGCCGATCTCCCTGACGCGCACCAGATCCGCCCGGAGCCCGGGGACTATCCTGCCGCGATCCTCCAGGCCGGCGGCCCGTGCCGGGTTGGCGGAGATGGCGCCCATGGCCTCCGGGAGCGTGAACCCGTGCTCCCTCCAGAGCTTCCAGGCCCCGTGGAGGAGGCTCCCCGGGACGTAGTCCGAGGAGAGGCAGGAAAGGCATCCGGCCTCGGCCACCTCGCTGACCTTGACGTTCCCCGAATGGGACTTGCCCCGCACGAGGTTCGGCGTCCCCAGGACCGTGAGGAGCCCGGCCTCCTTCGCCGCGCGCGCGGCGGCCAGGGTGGTGGGGAACTCCGAGATCCGGGCCCCCAGGCGCACCGCGTCGGCGACATGGCCCGGGTCCGTGTCGTCGTGGCTGGCCAGCGGTATGCCCTCGTCCCTGGCATAGAGGGCCACCCTGCGGATGTTCGCCTCCGCGCAGGAGTCCCTGGCCGCCCTGAGCCTCCGCGAGACCCGCAGGAGCTCGTCCTCCGGCATCTTGGCCTGGTGGTAGACGAGCCAGTCCTCCGGGGTGCGCCACTGGCGCTCCCCCGGGGTGTGATCCATGATCGACACGAGGTCGGGCCGGGCCATCCCGAGGGCCAGGTCCAGCTGCCCGGACATGCCGGGATCGCTTATCTCGCAGCGCAGGTGCAGCAGGTGGGCGCAGCGCAGCTGCCTCCGGCCGGAGTTGACGGCCTCAAGCGAGAGGGGCAGCATGGCGTGACGGCCCTTGTCCAGGGGCTCCCCCACGCAGACGGAGTCGAAGACCGTGGTGATGCCGGCGCCCGCCAGCTGGGCGTCGTGCGCCTCCAGCGCCGCCAGGGGGTCGCTCCAGAAAATCCCCGGGCGGGGCATGATGTGCCTCTCCAGGTTGTCGGTGTGGAGCTCGACGAACCCCGGCGCCAGCAGATCGCCCCCCACGTCCTCGCCGGAGCGCCCCGCGAGGCCGCGCCCGGGCTCGATCCCCAGGATCAGCCCGTCCCGGCAGACGAGCGTCCCCCGGCGGAGCCCCTCCGGGGTGAGTATGTTCCCGTCCACGAGCCGCAGCTCGGCGGCAGACGCTTCATCGCCCGCCGCCCTGGCGTGTATCCATGCCATGCTCTTCCCCCTTGGCAATCCCCCGCCTAACGGCGGGCACCCGCGGCCTCCCCGCGGCTCTACCGTCCGGCGCCGCACCCGGCGTCCCGCGACCCGCCGGCGCGACCCGGCGCCCGGCGCCGCCCGCCGCAGACGGCCCCGGCGCTGCCTCACCCGGCCAAGCGGGCCAGGCACCGCCCCGGATCCCTGAAAGCCATGGAAACCATCCTGTCACCTGACTCAATCGCCGCTTGCTAGGCCGCCATCGGGCGATTGACATGCAGCGGGGAGCAATCTTTGACGAGCGCCCGGCGCCGCTCGCCTCGGCCGGCCCCGGCGCGGCCTCCCCCGGCCAAGCTGGGCAGGCACCCCCCGGGATCCCCCGAAGGACATGGAAACCATCCTGTCACCTGACTCAACCGCCGCCTGCGAGGCCGCCCGTCAGGCGATTGACATGCAGCGGGGAAAAACCATCGGCGGGCACCCGGCGAGGCGGCGCGCCGGGTTCAGCGGCCCGGCGGGGCTCCCAGCCAGAAAACGGCGTCGGCCAGGGCGTCCCGCACCTCGGAGTCGTGGAAGATGCCCACCACCGCCGCGCCCTCCGCCTTGGCCGCGTTGATGAGATCGACCGCCACCTGGCGGTTATGGCGGTCAAGGGAGGCCGTGGGCTCGTCCAGGAGGAGGATCCTCGCCCGCCGGGCCAGCCCCCGGGCGATGTTCACCCGCTGGCGCTCGCCGCCGGAGAAGGTCATGGGCGGGAGCGCGTGGAGCCTTTCGGGGATGTTGAGCCGCGCCAGGAACTCCCCGGCGCGCCCCCTGGCCGCGCCGGGATCCTGCCCCTGCTCGATCATGGGGGCGGCCACGATGTCCAGGGCGCTCACGCGGGGGATCACCCGCAGGAACTGGCTCACGTGGGACAGGGTGCGGACCCGCAGCTCGAGTATCTCGCGGGGCGAGGCCGTCGCGAGATCCACCTCGCCGCGTTCCCCCCGCACCACGATCTCCCCCCCGCTGGCGAGGTAATTGCCGTAGAGGCACCTCAGCAGGGTGGACTTGCCGGCCCCGGAGGCCCCGTCGACGGCCAGGCACTCGCCGAAGCGGACCTCGAGGGAGACGTCCCTGAGTGCCTCCAGCTCGGTGCCCAGGTTGTGCAGGACGAAGGTCTTCCGCAGATCCCGCACGGCTATGGCGATGCCCCGGGCGGACCCCCGGCGCCCCTCCCGCCCGCCGGCGGACATCCCGGCACCCTCCCCTCCCGCGGCCGTGCCGCCTCCCGCGGCCGTGCCGACTCCCGCGGCCGTGCCTACCCCCGCGGCGGCCACGCCGCCTTTCGCCCTCACGCCTCCCCCAGGACCGAGGACACCAGGAGCTGGGTGTAGGGGGCGCTGGGGTCGTCCAGGACCTGATCCGTGAGCCCGCTTTCCACCGCGCGCCCGTCCTTCATGACGATGATCCTCTGCGACAGCAGCCGGGCGGCCATGAGATCGTGGGTCACGAGGATCGCCGCGAGCCCGAACTCCGCGGAGAGGCCCCGGACGAGATCCAGGATCCTCGCCTGCACCGAGACGTCCAGGCCGGCCGTGGGCTCGTCGAGGAAGACGGCCCGCGGCCGGGTGGCGAGGTTCTTGGCCAGCTGGAGCCGGGCCCGCATGCCGCCCGAGTACTCCTCCGGGGGCGCGTCCAGGCGTCCCGCCGGGAGCTCCACCCGCGCGAGCCAGTCGGCCGCCGCCTGCCGTGCCCGCGCGAAGGATCTGAGCCCTCCGGCGAGGAGCCTCTCGGCTATGTTGCCGCCGGCGGAGATCTTCATGCGCAGGCCGTCGGCGGGATCCTGCCAGACGAAGCCCAGCTCGGTGCGCAGGAGCCTGCGCCTGAGGCTTTCCGGGATGCGGGGGATGTCGTGCACGCGGCCCTCCGCGTCCGTGTACAGCACCTCGCCGGAATCGGGCGCGAGCATGCCCGCCACGAGCTTCAGGAGGGTGGTCTTGCCGCTCCCGGACTCCCCAACCACCGCCAGGATCTCGGCGGGATAGAGATCGAAGGAGACGTCGAGGCAGGCCTGGACGTCCCCGAGGCGCTTGGCGAGCCCCCTCACGCGCAGGATCGGCTGTTCCATCCCTGCCCCGTTCCCTCCCGCGCGGCGGGAGCCCTCCCTGTCGCGCCGCCCTCCCCCCCGCCGCCGGGGCCGCCCTCCCCGCACCGGTCGCCGAGCGCCCCGCCAGGGGCGGATCGGCCGGCGTCCGGGGAGCCGGGCCCGGCGGGCGGGACGGGGCTTCCTCCGGGCCGCCCCCGGCCCTCCCCGGCGGGGGCGGCCTCCCGCTCCCCCGCCGCCGCCCCCGCGGCGAGGCGGGAACGGCAGTAGTCGGTGTCCGAGCACACGAAGATCCGCCCGCCCGCGTCGTCCACCACCACCTCGTCCAGGTAGGAGCTCTCGGAGCCGCAGAGGGCGCAACGCCCCTGCCGGATCCGCGCCTTGAAGGGGTAGTCCTCGAAGTCGAAGCTCCGCACCGGGCAGTAGGGGGGCACGGCGTAGATCCTCTTCTCGCGGCCTGCGCCGAAGAGGTGGAGCGCGGGCGACATGTCCAGCTTGGGGTTGTCGAAGCGGGGTATCGGCGAGGGGCTCATGGCGTAGCGGCCGGCCGTCATCACCGGGTAGTCGTAGCTCTGGGCGATCTCGCCGTGGCGCACGATGTCCTCGTAGAGCTTGAGGTGCACGAGGCCGTACTCTCCCAGGGCGTGGAGGGCCCGCGTCTCCCCGGCCCTGGGCTCTATGAAGCGCAGGGGCTCGGGGATGGGCACCTGGTAGACCATGATCTGCCCCTCCGCGAGTGGCGTCTCGGGTATCCGGTGGCGCGTCTGGATGATGGTGGCCCGCGCCGTCTCCTCGGTCACGGCCGCGCCGGCGGTCCTGCGGAAGAAGGCGCGGATGGAGACCGCGTTGGTGGTGTCGTCAGCGCCCTGGTCGATGACCTTCAGGACATCCGCGGGCCCTATGAGGGACGCGGTCACCTGGATGCCGCCTGTGCCCCACCCGTAGGGCATGGGCATCTCCCGGCCCGGGAAGGGCACCTGGTAGCCTGGCAGGGCCACGGCTTTCAGGATCGCCCTTCTCACGCGCCTCTTGCTGTCCTCGCCCAGGAAGGCGAAGCCGCGGGTGGCAGGGATCTTCAAGTTCAGCCCTCCTTGGCGGGCGAGTGCCCGCCGGGATGCGACCCGCCGGCGGGGGGGCCGGGCGGCGCCGACCCGCCGGAGGCGTCCCCGCGGGCGCGGGATCCGCCCGCGCCGCCCCTGGAGGCGGCCGCGCGGATGTCCCGCAGCAGGCCCAGCTCCGCCTGGAAGTCCACGTAATGGGGGAGCTTCACGTGACTCACGAAGCCGGATGCCTCCACGTTGTCGCAGTGGCCCAGCACGAACTCCTCGTCCTGGGCCGGCCCCTTCCGGAGCTCGCCTAACTCCGAGCGCAGCGCGCGCTCCACCATCGCCATGGAAAGGGCCTTCCTCTCGTTGTTCCCGAAGGCTAGGCCGTAGCCGCGGGTGAACCTCGCGGGGGCCCCGGAGCCGCCCCCGAACTGGTTCACGGTCTCGCACTCGGTCAGCTCTATCTCCCCCAGCGTCACGGGGAAGCCCAGCTCCGGCGGCGTGAACTCCACCTTCACCAGGCCCACGCGCAGATCGGCCACGAACGGGTGGCTGGATCCGAAGCCCCTCTGGGTGGAATAGGCCAGGGAGAGGAGGAAACCCTCGTCGGCGCGGGCGAGCCCCTGGAGCCTCAGGTCCCTCCCGGCGGGGAAAGAGGGTGCCCCCTGGGTGAGATCGGCAGGCTCCCGGCCGGTATCCTCCTCCGTCTCGAGGATGCCCTCCCGCTCCAGGATGAGCGCCGCCCGGGGGACGGCCCCGGGCGGAGGCGCCTCCGGCTCGGCCCGGCCGGAACCCGGATAGGCGCGGATCCCTGCCGATCCGGCCGCGCCGCCCTCGCGGCCGGCGGACGGGGCCGGGACGGCGTGCCGCCCTGCGGCCGCGCCAGGCCCGCCTTCCGGATGCCCGCGATCCGCGGCGCGCCCGCCCCCCCCGCCGGCCAGGGCGGGATCCAGTAGGCGGTGGGTGTAGTCGAAGGTGGGCCCGAGGATCTGCCCCCCCGGCAGATCCTTCCAGGTGCCGGAGATCCTCCTCGCCACCCGCATGGCCGCCGTGTCCAACGGCTCGCTGTAGCCGAAGGAGGGGAACGAGGTGCGCGCGGCGCGCAGGAGGAAGACCGCCTCCACCAGGTCCCCCCAGGCCTGCTTGACGGCGAGGGCGGCCAGATCCGGGGCGTAGAGGGACCCCTCGGCCATGACGCGGCTGACGGCGAGACGGAGCTGCGACCTTATCTGCGCGAGGCCCAGCTCGGGCACCTCCTCCGGCCCCCGCCTCTTGAGCGCGAGCAGGCCGTGGGCCCGCTCGATGGCCCGGGCGCCCCCCTTGACAGCTACGTACATTCCCCCTCACCCCCCTGACCGCTGCGTCGGTGCTCACCCGCACTCCCCCGGCCGCCCTGGCCGCCGCCCGCCTTGGCCGCTACGCGCATGCGCCCCCGCCCCCCCTGCCGACTGCGCTCCAGGGCCGTGGTGCGGGGCAGAGCGCAGATGAGCGACCCGCCGGTCAGGAAGACGTCGACGCCCTGCGGATAGCAGGCGCGCATGAGCTCCCTCTCGCCGACGAAGGCCTCCGTGAGCCCGTGCCCGGCGAACTCCAGCGGGGTGCCGAGGCCCGGGCCCGAGGCGCGCAGGGCCATTCCGGGCGGGACGGCGCCGCCCCCGCCCGGCAGGCAGCAAATCACGAGCGTCGCCCCCAGGTCGGGGCAGGCCTCGTCCCCCCAGCCCAGCGCGTCCAGGGGCGGCGCCTCGGAGAGATCCCCGGCCACCGCGAAGGCGGCCTCCGACGGGTGGCAGGGCCGCGCCCCGGTGTGGAAGGAGAAATAACCGGCCGCGCCGGCCAGGGAGGGGGAGAGATAGAGCCCTGTGTCGTGATCGCAGAGGGTCAGGATCAGGGCCGCGGCGGCCGGGTCCAGAGGCGGCGGGGCGGGGAAGAGCCCCGCGAAGTCCGCCTCCAGGAACCGGGCCGGGCGCGCCATGGCCTCGAGGGCCAGGCGGAAGACCTTCTGGCTGTCATGGGGGTGATCCCGGAACGCGGGGGCGATGCCTGCCAGGACGGCCTCCATCAGTCGTCCCCCCTGACCATGGTGAAGAACTCCACCCGGGTGCCGACGGCCTCCGCCTCGTCGCGGGAGACCGTCTCCGCCCTTCTCCGCCGCAGGGCCGCCAGCTCCCGCTCCACCGGGCCGGCGTAGTCCCGGTGCCCGCCCAGCGCGTCGCACAGGGCCGCCAGATAGGCGTGCCGCTCGTCGGGGAAGAGGGTGTACCCGAAGCCCAGCACGCCCTCCACGGAGACGACGCACCGGCTCGCCAGAACCTCCCCCAGGTTGAAGGCGGCGCCGTGCCCGGCGATCCGCCCCCGCACCATCACGAGGCCGGTCTCCGCCGCCCGCACGGTCACCGGCTCCGGGCAGCCGGCGAAGAGGGAGGCTATCCTCTCCAGCTCCTCCGGCGGGGATAGCGAGAGCGTCTCCATCCTCTCCCGCCTGCGCTCCTGCGCCGCCGCCAGTCCCGTCGCGCCGTCAGGTTCCATGCGATCCGCCCGTCCCTTCCGTCCCCCCGAGGCGCCCGTCACGCCGGGGGTCGTCTTGTCCTAGTCAAGCCGGTGGTAGCCTTGCTCAGTCCCGGCGCGTCAGTCCGTCCTCGGGATCGGCGCCTCCGCCGGGGAAGGCCCGCGGGACCCGGGCCGGGATCCCGATCCCCCGGCATCCGCGGCGCGATACCGCGGCCTCCGGCGCGTCTCAGATTCCGGGAGATAACCCGAGGGGAAGCTCCCGGATCAGGCTGAAGGGGGCGCCCGGTGAGGGCTGGGCGCAGAGGCAGAGGGTGTCTAGCGTGAAGGGCTCCAGGGCCTCCGGGGGGATCAGCCCCCCCAGCTCCGCGAGGAACCGCCGGTCCGGCGTGTCGCCCAGGGAGAGATGGAAGCGGAACTCCTCCAGCACGTAGGGGTAGCCCCAAAGATGCGCGTAGGACCGCTGGCGGGCGGTCAGCCGACCCCTTCTCAGGATGTCGTCCTCTTCCGTCTCCCTGGCGGAGGCTTTCAGGCCCACGACCAGGGCCCTTTCCAGGACAGGCAGGTCGCCCGGGGGCGCCACCGGCGCCAGGGCGGGGAAGGAGTCCCGCAGGAGCTCGAGGCGCAGCGCGGGGACGGGGGCGGGGGGGAAGCCCGCGAGGATGCACTCCAGCGTCGCCACTAGCTCCCTCTCCCCCACGGCGGGCCGGAAGGGCGCGACCAGCGTGGCGTGGAACCCGTAGAGGGACGCGTGGGAACGGAGGCGCGGCGGCTCACCTGGACCGGCATGGAGCGGCGCGGCGGCCAGGAGGAGCGCTAGGGGCTCGGAGGAACCGACGCTCCCCCCCAGCCGGCAGGAGTACCCCAGCGCCGCGGTGCCGACCCGCCACAGGGCCGATGACGCCGGGGGGAGGTAGAAGACCGAGTATCGGAATGGCACGGGCGACCTCGCGACGGCGGCCGCGCCTTGCGTCCCGGCCGCCGCTGCCCCCGGGACGGGGGTTCCGCGGGGCCAGGCACGGCCGGCCTTTCAGATGGCCTTCTTGCGCAGGTACTGCGACAGGAGGTCGAAGGCGCTCACCACCACGATGACCACGAGCATCACCGCGCAGGTCTTCTGGAACTGGAAGCCCCGGATGTGCTCCCAGAGCACCACCCCGATGCCGCCCGCCCCCACCATGCCCACGACCGTGGCCGAGCGGACGTTGGACTCGAACCGGTACAGGGTGAAGGAGATCCAGAGCGGGAAGACCTGCGGGAGGATGCCGTACCACACCTCGGCGATCAGGCCCGCGCCGGTGGACCGGATCCCCTCCACCGGCCCGGGGTCCACTGCCTCCACGGCCTCGGAGAAGAGCTTGGCCAGGACGCCCGTGGTGTGGATCCACAGCGCCAGCACGCCAGCGAAGGCCCCCAGCCCGACCGTCACCACGAACAGCATGGCGAAGACCATCTCGTTTATCGCCCGGCAGGCGTCCATGACCCGGCGGACGGGCTGGTAGACCCAGGCGGGGACGACGTTCTCGGAGGACATGACGGCCAGGGGCACCGAGCAGAACACGGCGAAGAGCGTCCCCCACAGCGCGATGTGGATGGTGATCAGCATCTCCCTGAGGTAGTAGGAGAGATCCCGGAAGTCCGGGGGGAAGAAGTCCCTGGCGAGGACAGCCATGTTGCCGGCGTCCCGCCAGAGATCCAGGGGCCTTATCTCGGCCCCCCTCCAGGACCACGCCAGGAAGGCCAGGAGCAGGAGAGCCTGGCCCCCCGACAGGAGCTTGCGCCGCAGGGGCCTGCCCCCGCGAAGCCGGGGCGGGGCCCCCTCTTCCATGGCGTAGGTTCCCACGGCCGCCCGCCCCTCCCTACTTCTTCTCCAGCGCGTCCAGCTGGGCCTCGATCTCGGCCAGGCGCGCCCGGTCGGAGTCGGATATCCTCCCGGAGTTCTCTATGGTTGTCTTCTCCTTGAAGAGCTCGAGCTGGCGGATGGGTATGAGCTGGTCGTTGCTCGACTTCTTGAAACCCTTCCACAGCAGGGCCCTGAGTATGCCCTCCTCCTCGGCGTTGCCCCTCTGCCCGTAGCTGAGGAGGAAGTCCTCCAGCCTCTTCTTGACGGCGGGATCGAGATCCCTGCGCCAGACCAGGGGGTCGGAGGGGATGAGGGGGCTGGTCCAGATGACCTTGATGAGCGGGCGCCTGTCGGGGGAGGTGACGGCGATGCGCTCCAGGTTCTCGGTGTTGTTGGTGGCCAGATCCACCTGCTTGTTGGCCACGGAGAGGGCGTTGGCCTCGTGGCTGCCGTTGATCGTCCTCTTGAAGGCCGTCCTGGGATCCTTGCCGTTCAGGGCGAACACGTAGTAGCCGGGCACCAGGAAGCCGGAGGTGGAGTTGGGATCGCCGTTGGCGAAGGTGAGGCTGGCGGCGTCCCTCCAGACGTCGTCGAGGGAGTTCAGGGGCGAGTCCCTGTGGACGATGAGGACGGAATAGTAGCCCTCGGTGCCGTCGTAGTTGACAGTCTGCATGAAGACCTCGCCATCGGCGCGGTCCACCGCCTCCAGGGCGGCCTTGTTGCCGTACCAGGCCACCTGGACCTTGTCGAAGCGCATGCCCTCTATGATGCCGGCGTAGTCGGTGGCGAAGAAGGAGTTGATCTTCAGCCCGGTCTCCCTGGCCATGGCCTCCAGGAAGGGCTCCCAGATGACGCGGAGGTTCTGGGAGGACTCGGTGGAGATGATCCCGAAGTTTATCTCGCCCTGGGCGCCGGCCGGGCGGGAGAGCGGCCCGGCCAGGAGGAGCGCCGCCGCGGCGAGAATGGCTAGTGAGGCGAGGGGTTCGGGCATCCGGTGTCTGGCCGTTCGCATTTGTTCACCTTCCGGGGAGGCGGGCCTCCCCAACTGCCGCGGCTGGCGCGGCATGGGGGTTTCGTTGTCCCGCGGTCGCGGGGGGGCGTGCCGCCGCGCGCTCGGCGTCGACGCGCGGCCGTCCGCCGCCGCGAGGGCGGGCACGGGAGAGGGGCGGATCCGGGACGCGGGGGCCGGGGCGGTCCCGGACCCGGAAGTGGTGGCGGCCCCGGCGGGCCTGGCGCGGTCAGGCGATGGCGGCCCAGGCGGGCCCCGGCTCGGCGCGGGGGGGCCCCCCGCGCGGCGGGGACGCGGGGGGCCTCCCCGCGCCCCCGGCGGCGCGATCCCCCT
>JAITEZ010000096.1 GCA_031281735.1 Deltaproteobacteria bacterium
AAGGGCGACATGCTCTTCATGCCGCCGGGCACGTCCCGCGTGCGCCGCCTGCACGGGGCCTACGTCTCGGACGAGGAGAAGCGGAGGGTCACCGACCACATCCGGTCCTTCGGCCCCCCGGACTACATCGAGACCCTGGCACCGCCCGAGGCCGAGGAGGACGGCGGCCCCGGCGAGAGGGACGAGAAGTACGAGGAGGCGGTGGAGCTCGTGCGCCGCACGGGGCGGGCCACCATCTCGCACATCCAGCGGCACATGCGCATCGGCTACAACCGCGCCGCGCGCATCATGGAGGACATGGAGCGCGAGGGCGTGATCGGGCCCCAGGACGGGGCCCGGCCCCGGGCCATCTTCTGAGGGCGCGCGCGGGAAGGGCGGCCCGCGGGGTTTCCCGGAGGAATTCCGGGCATCGCCGCTGGGCGAGTCCGCGGGAGAGGCATAGGCGGCCCCGCGCCCGCGTACGGCGGCGGGGAGGAGGCGTTCCCGGAGCGGTGCCTGGTCTCGGGCGGCGCCCTTTGCCCCCTGGCGCCGGGGGCGATGCCGGCGGCAGGCGCGCGCCGGGATCCGGCACCGTCCCCGGCGGGCGGGGAAGGGCCGCTTTCCGACCGGCTCCCAGCCGCCGGCGGGGAAGGCGGGAAGGCTCCCCCCGCGTTTCCCGGTGCGGGGCAGCATCGCCTGCGTTGACGGCATGGAAATTGCAAAAAAAACCATGACCGATCGGTAGCCCGTGCCGCCGGGCGTGTCACCGGGGGGCGGGCCGCTCCGGCGCTTCCGCCGGGTATATGTACCACATGTCTAAGAGGAAGGGTGGAGGATGGCTTGTACGTCTGCCGAGGGTATGAGCCAACGGGGGAACGTTCGACGGGACAGGTGTCCCGCCGGCCGCCCTGTTCCGGGGTTCGGCCCTGTCTCTCGCTGACGGCCGGGGTTTCCGGCAGACGGCAGGAGGCCAGCCTTGCGGAACCGTTGTCGGCCGTCGGCTTTGACGGCGGCAGTTTCAGCAGGTGCCTTTCTTGTCTTGCAAATGTTAATTAAATCATCTTCTTTTAAATGGTAAATATTATATTTAATTTGATATAAATTGTTTATTTGCATCTCCAGAGAAGCCCGGACTCCTTCCCCCATATATTTTGGGCCGCTTTCCTTCACGGCATACCGCTATTTCTTCCCGGATGCCAGCTAACAAGCTGTTTTGTTTCATAAAAAATCGTATTGTTTTCATACGCCTTAAGGAGTAATATTAAGAGCAGTATTCGGGCCTAAGGCATCCAGGCCCGGTTTTGTTTTTTCAAGCTCTTCCGAGCGGTTCGGCCGCCGCTTACCTCCGCGACCGCCCATCAGGGCAAGTAAACCAGGAACGGCCGCCGCTTGCCGTACCGAGGACGCCGCAGGCCGGCCCCTCCCTGCCTGACCGCCTTGCCGTCTTTCCCCGGGGCCGAGCGTGCCTGTTCCACCCGCGTTCCGGCGGGGGACGGGGGCCCGACGGCCCCCCTGCGCGGCCAGCGCGATTTTCCTTAAACTGCCGTGTATGCCCGTCGATAGCATGGACGTTTGTTCTGCAAGGTCTTTTTCCCCCTCGGGCTGCAAACGCACCGGTTTTCCCCGGGATGGAGTCCTCCCGGCCCCGGAAACCGCTCGGAGTCCTGCGGGGGCCTGCGGCGAGGAAACCGGCTGGCCTGCCGCGACGGTCAGGCCGCTCTGGATCCCCGCCCCGCCAAGTCCCCTTCCGGGAAGCGCTTTTCCCCGGTTCCCGGTTCAGATCGCTCTCTTTCAATAACATGATTGAATTTTATGGTATTTTGAGCGGCTTTCCGTCCAAGGTATCAAGTTTAGGTTGTTTTTCATGCCTTTTTGGGTCATTTCATGACAGTGCTTTCGTCTAAGGACGTTACCGGCAGGCTGATCGCCCTCGAGCCGGGCGGCATTCTCAGCCTGCCTACCTAGCCGACCGCCGCAACCCTGGATCGGCCCGCTCACTGCGGAAAGGTCAGTTTGCGGTTACCGGAATTCCAAAACACTAATAATCGCCGTTACCAGATCGTCCGGAGGGTGCCGCCTGCCGCCCGCCCGCCCGGCCCGAGAGGCGGAGCGCCGCCGGAGCCTGGCCCCGGCCGACACCGTACCGAACGCGGATCCGCGACTGCGGATCCCCAGCCTCGGGAGCATCATGAAACGGGAGGTTTACAGATGACCAGCCAATACACCGGAACGCACAAGACACCACTCCGCACGTCCCGGCCTCCCTCCCCGGAGCTGGCGTTCCGCGCCTCCGGGCGGCTACTCCCGACCGCTGCGCGCGCGGCGGGGATCGCCCTCGCCGCCGCCTGCGCGCTCCTGGCCGCGTGGTCGCCCCGGGCGTCCGCCGCCACGTCCCCGGATCCGTCGAACTACGAGAGGAGCCCCATCGCGAACTCGAGCAGCATGGTGCCGAGGGTGCTCATCGTGCTGTCCAAGGACCACAACCTGCACACGCAGGCCTACGGCGACCTGATCGACATGGACGACGACGGCCTCCCCGACACCGGCTTCAACCCCTCGGTGGACTACTACGGGTACTTCGACAGCAAGTCCTGCTACAAGTACACGGGCGACCTCACCAAGCGCTACGTCAACGGCCAGAAGGACGCGTATTTCGTCAGGGTGGGCTCCACGCGGGAGGACGAGTCCCAGGAGGTCCTGGACGACGCCCGCCCAGATGACGTCGAGAAGAGGGGCATCAAGGCCGCGCGGGCCGAGAACTGGCAGACCCACGAGAAGATAGGGATCTGCCAGCTGCCCAATTCCGGCGGCGGGAACTTCAGCGGCAACTGGCTCAATTACGTCTCGATGACCAGGATGGACGTCATCCGCAAGCTCCTCTACGGCGGCTACCGCTGGTTGGACGAGAACCCCGTCACCTACGACAGCAAGGGCAAGCCCATCGGCACCGGTTTCACGCAGCTGCAGAGCTCGCTCGTGCCGCGCGACTCCCACACCTGGGGGTCCGACGTTCTCGCGGACGACCGCTGGGCGGACGAGACCCCGGCGTCCGTGTACTACGACGTCTCCAAGTTCACGCCTTTCGCCAAGCCGAAACCGGGCTCCGCCCACTTCTTCGCGCGGACCCGCAACAAGACCGCCAGCGACAACGACAAGAACCATTTCCCCGTGGTGGAGTTCATCCTGAACGCCAACGAGTCCTATGACCCCAGCTACCCGCTCACTTCGGCCGGGGAGAACAAGACCAACATCTTCGAGAAGGACATCGTGCTGACCGGGAAGGCAGGCCGCTACTTCGACTGGGTCTTCAACCAGTCCCCGATCCCGTCCACGACATACGCCCTGAAATCGGACGGCTCGATGAAAGGTGAGTTGCAGAGCCAGGGCCTCATCAGGACCATGACGATAAACGTCAACGTCTGCGATCCGGCGAACTACTCGGAAAGCGAGAACTGCCGCGCCTATCCCAACGGCAATCTCAAGCCGGCGGGCCTCCTGCAGCAGCACGGCGAGAGCGGCCAGATGCTCTTCGCCCTCCTTACCGGCTCCTACCACTTCTCCAAGGCGGCCTACAAGACCGATGTCAAGACCGGCCAGGACACCAGGCGCAAGGGCGGTGTCCTGCGGAACCACATGACCGACCTCTCCGCCCGCGACACTGGCCTCGTTACCGACGCCAACCCCAAGGGCTACGCCCACATCAACCTCGACACCGGGCAGTTCATCCAGCAGGTATCCACCAGGAAGGTCAACAAGAAGACCGTTGACTACGAGGCCGGCATCATCCGTAACATCGACTCCCTGGTCATCAATTCAGGCACCACGAGCGGGGACAGCTACTACGACACCGCCTCGGCCTGGGGGAACCCCGTGGGCGAGCTCCTCTACGAGGGCGTGCGCTACTTCGCCAGGCTCGCCGAGGATCCGGCCAAGCCGCCGACCATCGAG
>JAITEZ010000414.1 GCA_031281735.1 Deltaproteobacteria bacterium
CGTACGGGGGGGCGCGGGGAGGCCGGCCCCGCCGGTTGAATGGCCCGCGGGGATTATGCTAAAGATCTCGCGGTGACGGGGCGCCCGCGCCCCATACCCCGTCCCTGCGGTGCCGCGGAGGGGAGACGCCCGTCCCCGCGCCCTGTCCGGCGGGAGCCCCCCTCGCCTCCCCCCCGAAAGGATCCCCTCGATGAAATGCGCCCTGATCCAGCTCAACCCCAAGGTGGGGGACATCCGGGGGAACTCCCGCAAGGCCCTCGAGGCCGTCAGGGAGGCGGCGGGGAGAGGGGCGGAGCTGGCCCTCCTCCCCGAGCTGAGCCTCGTCGGCTACCCGCCCCGGGATCTCCTCCTGTACCCCGCCTTCGTCCGGGAGGCCGAGGCGGAGGCGGCCCGGCTGGCCCGGGAGCTGGGGAGCCTGGACGTCACGGCGGTGGCGGGATCGGTCGGCTTCAACCGCGGCAGGGGGAGGGCCCTCCAGAACCTCGCCCTAGTCATGGAGGGCGGGGCCGTGAGGCATGCCTACGCGAAGAGGCTGCTCCCCACCTACGACGTCTTCGACGAGGCCCGGTACTTCGAGCCGGGCGAGGGGCCGCTGGTCTTCGAGAGGGGGGGGGTGCGCTTCGCGGTGACTATCTGCGAGGACGTCTGGAACGACGAGGCCTTCTGGGCCTCCCCCCTCTACCGCCTGGACCCGCTGGAGGGGCACCCCCCCTTCGACACGCTCCTGAACCTCTCGGCCTCGCCATTCTCCATCGGCAAGCAGGCGCTCCGGGAGGGCATGCTCTCGGCGCTGGCGGCCAGGCGGGGGGTTGGGACGCTCTACTGCAACCAGGCGGGGGCCAACGACGAGCTCATCTTCGACGGCAGGAGCTCCTGCTTCGGGCCCGACGGGAGGCTCCTGGCCCGGGCCGGGGGCTTCGCCGAGGACATCCTGGTGGTGGATCTCGAGTCCCCCGGGGGGGGGTGCGTCAGCGAGGACGACTTCTCCCCCGAGTCCGAGACCTGGCGGGCCCTGGGGCTGGGGGTCAGGGACTACTGCGTCAAGAACGGCATCGGCTCGGCGGTGCTGGGCCTCTCGGGGGGCATCGACTCGGCCCTCACCGCCGCCATCGCGGCTTCGGCCCTGGGGCCCGAGAACGTGCACGGCCTGGTAATGCCCGGCCCCTACTCCTCGGGGCACTCGGTCGCGGACGCGGTGGAGCTCGCGGGAAACCTCCGGCTGGGCCGCCTGGACCGCGTCTCCATCGCCCCCGCCATGGAGGCCTTCGGGGCCTCCCTCGCGCCGGTCTTCGGGGATCTGCCGCCCGACGCGGCGGAGGAGAACCTCCAGGCCCGGATCCGGGGGACGCTCCTCATGGGGGTGGCCAACAAGTTCGGGAGGATGCTCCTCACCACCGGCAACAAGAGCGAGATCTCCGTGGGATACTGCACCATCTACGGCGACATGTGCGGGGCGCTGGCGGTGATAGGCGACCTGTACAAGACGGAGGTCTTCCGCCTCGCGCGGTGGATCAACCGCGGGGGCGTCGTCATACCCGAGAACACCATCCGCAAGCCCCCCTCGGCGGAGCTCCGGCCCGGCCAGACCGACCAGGACAGCCTCCCGCCCTACGACGAGCTGGACGCCATCCTCGAGGAGCTGCTGGAGCGCCGCAGGAGCCCCGGCGAGCTCGTCTCCGAGGGGCGCTTCCCGGGGCCCGTCGTCTCGCGGGTGGCCGGGCTCGTGAAGTCCGCGGAGTTCAAGAGGCGGCAGGCCGCCCCCGTGCTCAGGATAACCTCCCAGGCCTTCGGGGTGGGCTGGCGGATGCCCATCGCCTGCCAGTCCGTCTTCGCGCCCGGGCGCGGGACGGGGGGGGGCTGAGCCCCCCCGCCCTGCCCAGCCCGCTATCAGCCCGCCCCGCCCCGGCGGCGGAAGGTGAGGAGCGCACATGTACTCCGTTCAGGATGGACGCTTCCTGCTGGCGGGGCTCTCCCCGTTCGAGATCGGCTGCGCCGAGACGGTGCTGAAGGGGCTGGGGACTATCGAGATCGTCCATGACGCGGCGGGGCTGCTCAGGGCGCTCGCTGGGGGCAGGCGCCCGTCCCTGATAGTGATGGACGTGGAAAGGCCCGCCCTCGAACCCGCCGCCACCCTCCGCAGGATCTGGGAGGATCCGCTGAACAGGGACATCCCCGTGATCCAGGCCGTCAGCGGGCCGGACAGCGCGGTGGAGTCCCCGTGCGCGCCCCCGGCCTGGGCCTGCCTGCTGGACAAGCCGGTCCGCGGCAAGCCCCTGATCGAGAAGGGCTGGGTGCTCATGAAGCTCGCGGACTACCGGAGGGAGGCCCGCGAGAGGGGCGAGAGCCTGGAGGGCGCCCGCCGGGAGCTCGAGAGGGCGGCTCTCAGGAACGCGCGCCTCGAGGGGGAGGTCGCCCGCCTGGAGGCCGCGCTCTCCCGGCGCGGCGGCGGGGAAGGCGGGGACTCAGCGGGCGCCGGGGCCTGCGGGGCGGCGGCCGGCGGCGCGGACCGCATAGCCCGGCTCCAGGGCACCCTCCTCTCCGCGGTCACGAGCCTCGTTGAGTTCCGGGACGACGTGACGGGCGGGCATGTGACCCGCACCATGCGCTGGCTCGAGATACTCCTGGAGGGCCTGGATGCGGAGGGCATCTACGCCCGGGAGACACGGGGCTGGGACCGCGAGACCCTCCTCCAGTCATCTAAGCTCCACGACGTGGGGAAGATAGCCATCAGCGACGCTATCCTCAAGAAGCCCGCCCGCCTCACCCCGGAGGAGTTCGAGGAGATGAAGGCCCACGCGGCCATCGGCGGGGAGATCATAGACTCCATCAGGGCGGGCCTGCCCGCGTCCGGCGCGGCCTTCATGGGCCACGCACGGCTCCTCGCCGTCGGGCACCACGAGAAATGGGACGGCACGGGCTACCCGGCCGGGCTCGCGGGAGAGGCGATCCCCCTCCAGGGGAGGCTCATGGCCGTCTCCGACGTATACGACGCGCTCGTGTCCAGGAGGCCCTACAAGGAGCCCATGAGCCACGCGGAGGCGTCCGGGATCATCGTCAGGGGGGCGGGCACCCACTTCGACCCCGCGATCGCCGGCGTGTTCTCCCGGCTCTCGGGGGAGTTCGCGGCGAGCCTCAGGCGGCTCACGGGGTGAGGCGGAGCGAAGAGCCCCCCCGCCCCCAGCCCGAGGGCGGGCTCCAGGCGGGCCTCCGCGAGGCGTGACGCGGGGCGGTCAGCGTGTCTCGGGAAGGCGGGCGCCCCCCGCGGCGCCCCGGCTGGCGGCCGGGGCGCCGGGCGGGCCCCTACAGCCTGTAGACGGGCTCCCCCGCCGTGGCGCTCCCGCTGGAGGCGGCACTGTCCCCGTCCGAGAAGGGGATGCCGTCGAACTGCATGTCCACGATGTCGACCGGTTTGAGCTTCCCCTTGGGCAGGGCGCCGGTGTCCTCCAGATCCTCCAGCCAGGGGGCCGCCAGCTCGGGTGCCAGGCTGGGCACCTCGGCGTAGTAGTGGTTGGCGGAGACCGGGACGCCTATGGCCTCCTGGGTCCAGAGGCGCGCCTGCTCGGGGTTCTCGTTGATGAACCTCTGGCCGCGGATCATGGCGCGGGCGAAGGCCTTGACGGTCTCCGGGTTCCTGGCGATGAAGTCCTCGGTGAAGAAGTAGTAGGTGAGCCCCGCCGATTCTGGCGGCAGCCTGGCCTCCAGGGTGTCGGCCACCTTCCTCTGGCCCGCGTCGATCATGCCCTTGAAGAAGGGGGGGTGCACTCCGCCCACGTCGGTGAGGCCCTGGGACAGCGCCTGGATGGCCTGCACGTCGGGCATGGTGACCCATTCTATCTTGTCGCGGGGGACACCGTGGGCGTCCAGGATCTTGTTGGCGAGGAAGTCGTTGCAGGAGTTGGAGTTGATGAGGGAGAACTTTATCCTGCCGGGAAGCGAGTTGAGGTCGGAGAAGCTGTGGACGCCGGGGTGCTTCTCGGGGTTCACGAACCACCACATGTGCCGGAACTCGGGGGGGAGATCCTCCGCGGGCTCGCGGCCGGCCCGGGCCACGCCCCTGATCTTCCCGCCGCCGTTGATCACCATGGCCGCGGCGTTGGGGTGGAGGCTCGTGACGTCGTTGGTGCCGTTCAGCAGGGACGGCACCTGCTGGGGGGCCTGGAGCTCGCCGGTGAAGACCAGCTCTATGCCCTCCTCGCGGAAGTAGCCGAGCTTGTCGGTGATGAGCCAGGGGGCGAGCGAGCAGTCGCGCCGCGTGAACGTCTTGACCACGCGGAGCGGCGGCCCGTCCCCCCGCGCCGTGCCGGCGGGCGGCGGCCCCGACGAGGCGAGAAGGGCGGCGGTGGGCGTGGCATCCCTGGTGCGGCCGCGGAAGGCCCCGAAGGCGATGACGGCGAGGGCGGCCGTCACGATGATTGCGGTCACCTTGGTCTTCTTGGTTGTGGCCATGCTGGCGTTTCTCCTTTGGTTGAGGATGGGGGGCGTGGCGGCCGGGCGGTCCGGCCGGATCCTGAGGCGAGGCGGGGACTGTCCGCCCTCGTGCGCGCAAGGGCGCCGGGGCCGCGCCGCGCATGTCGGCGGGGAGCGGTGATCTTTCCGGCCCGCCGCGGCTGCGCGGTCGCGGTTCGCGCGGAGGCGCGGTCGCCCTGCCGCGCGGAGGCGCGGTCGCGGTTCGCGCGGAGGCGCGCCCTCGGGGTGGCGAGGGCGCGGGGCCGCGCGGCCGCGTCATTCCCGCCGGGTTTCTTGCCGCCGGCGGCAATGATCCCGTGCCCTGGCGGCGGGCGCCCCGGCGCTAATCTGCATGCGGGGGCCGACGCGCTTGACGCGCGCGCGTGCCGCGGGGGATGAGTGCCGCCTGGTCCCCGGGGCCGCCGCGCGGGGTGCGCGGCGCACGGGTTTGCAGGCGCGGCGCGCCACGGGGGCGGCGCCGTCGCCGGGCGGATCCCGCGCGCTTGTTGGAGGGATCACGCGCCTGGCGCGGCGGCGTCATTGGCTCTGGAGGCGGCGGGGTATCGCCGCTGTCTTCAGTCTGCGGTGCCGCTGGGGGGGCAGGCGCCGGGGGTCAGTCGCAGGGGCGACAGCGGCCGGTGGCCGCGCCGTCCCTGCCCGACGGGCCCCCTGCGGGGAGGGGCTTGCTGGTGGCGGGGAAGAGTGACATGCGGGGTTACACCCTCGAGGTGATCGCGGGGCGGATGGCCGGGACGGCCGATACGGGGAGACAGGAAAGGCCGGGACGGCTGGCGTCCCGGCCTTCAGCTTCCTGATCGGCTCCGGGGGGGGGGGAGTCCGCGCTTTCCCGGAACTGGCCGGGACGGCGCCGGCGGGGCCTCCTGGAGCCCCACGCAGGAGAGATTAGCACGGGCGATCGCGGGATGCAACGTTTTCCGGGGTGAATCCGGGCGATGTAAATATTTACCTTCAGATAATCCGGTAAACATTTATCATGCCGGCAATCAGTCCGTCACGCCGGGAGACCCGGCGGCCGCCGCGCGCTTCCGCGGGCGGACTGGGGCGCCGCCCGCGGGGAGGCGGACAGGGAGGCGCGCCGTCCCGCGCCCACCCGCCCCCCGCGCTCTGCAGGGCCCCGGCGGCGGGTCCTGCCGCTGCCGGGGCGGGCGCCGCGCGCGTCCCGTCCCGGATAAGGCCATGATTGCGCCATGGTTGCGTCCTGGCTGCGCAGGCGTCCCCGATTGCGGTGCCGGCTGTCACCGTACCGTCAATCCGGTTTTCTATTTGCAGTAATAACAACTGCTATGAGGGCCACAAGCATTCCTGCCCTGCAGGCGCCTGCCCTGTCCCTGACGGCGGCAAGCCGCCGTGTCAATTGCAGTTGCCATAGCTGGATCCTGATCCGGCACGGGGCGGGTCATCCTCGCGGCTTGCCCCGGCGCGGCGTTTCCCGCCCCCGAGGTGTTCCGTGACCTCGGCCGGCTCATGCCTGGCACCGGCGGTCAGGCCGCGCGGCATTTTCCGCGGCGGCCCTGGAAAGTCCCGCCCATGCGGCCCGCCCCCCCCGGCGCGGGGCTGCCCATGCGGGACTTGGGCCTCGCCAGGGCTTCCGGGAGATCATCGGAGTCTCCCGGCGGGGTCAGCCATAAGGGGATGGCGCCCGGGGCAGGGGAGCCGTCCCCGGCCATGACCTTGTCCCCGCCTCGCCTTCGGGGCGGCACCCGCCCGGTATCTGCCCGGGCGCGGGACAGCTCCCCCCCCAGCCCGCCGTGTGACGGGGCGCCCTGATCATATATCGATTCCTTTTTATCGTATGTCACGGCTCCTTTTCATGCCTGGCCTCCCGGCCCGCCGGGCCGGTGTCCGGCGCCGGCCAGCAGGGGGCTTGACGGCCCCTGGCCCGGGACGCGGGGGCGCCCGGCCCCCCGCCGGCGGCATGCCGCGTCCCGACCCGCCGCTTCCTCCGGGCGGGCCGCCCGCGCCCCGGAAACGCCGGGGCGCGGGGCGGCAGGCGGGCCCCGGCCATGCCCCCGGGCTCCGGGCGGGGTCTGGCGTAGGCGCGCCCGGGACGGGCGGCGGCGCGGAGGCGGGAGCCTTCCGCGGGCCTGGCGGCTGGGATCCCCCGGCCGACGCCCCGCTTCCGCGGGCAGGCATGCCTTTCGCGGCCCCGGCGCGCGGAGGAGCCTCCCCGGGGGGGGCCCGCCTACCCCTCGTACTCGAGTATCGCGGCCGCCCGGGCCCCCCAGGCGCGGGTCTTCGTGACGGAGAACGAACCCGTGTCCAGGGACGGGAGGGCCTTCAGGGTGGCGGGGGCCATCTCCCAGACCAGCAGCGCCCCGGGCGCCGCCAGGCCCAGGCCGGGGGCCTCCCTCAGGAACTCCAGGGGCGCCTCCCTCTCCGCGTAGGGGGGATCGAGCAGCATCAGGTCGAAGGGCGCGTGGCGCCCCAGGGCCGGGAAGCCCTCTGGGAAGGAGAGTTCCGCCACGCTGACCGCGAAACCCTCCCCGAAGCGGGAGGCGTTCCTGCGGAGCGTCCTGAGCACCTCCGGGTCGCGGTCGCAGAGGAGCACCGAGGCGGCCCCGCGGCTGGCGGCCTCGAGCCCCATGGCGCCGCTCCCGGCGTAGAGATCGAGCGTCCTGGCGCCGGGGATCCTGCCGGCTATCATGGAGAAGAGCGCCTCCCGCACCATCGCCGCCGTGGGGCGCGCGGTCGCGGGGGGCGGGCTCTCGAGCTTCAGGCCCCTCTTCAACCCCGCTATGATGGACAGCGCCATGAAGCCTCGCCTCCGGCGATCCGCGGCCCGGCGGGCCCCCCCGCCCGCCTACTGCTCCCAGTCCCAGAGGGCCCGGGCCGCGCCCAGGGCCGTCATGACCTCCCTGGGCAGGTCGAGGGCCAGGGGCAGGCACTTCCTGTCCCGGCCGGCGTAGAGGGCGAGCGTGGCCCCCTGGCGGCTGAGGAGGATGTCGCCGGGGCGCAGATCCCTGCCCGCCGGGCGGTTGCCGGGGAGCCGGTACCTCCCGGAGAGGCAGGCCCCGCGGTCCGCGAGCATGCCGTCGGCCTCGGCCCAGAAGGCCCTGGCGGCGCGGCCCGGCTCCGGGAAGATGTCCTTCGCCGCGAGCCTCTTGCCGGTGACGAGGCTGTAGTTCTCGAAGGAGTACGCCACCGTGCCGGGCTCGTGGCGGTTCCGGCGGAAGTTACCGATGAAGCGGTCCACCCGGAAGATCGAGAGGGTCCAGGACGCGGACTTGTGGATGTAGAAGCGGCTCTCCATGCTCACCGGCAGGCAGAGCCCCCCGCAACCCTCGAGGAGGTCGTTGCAGGAGAGCTTGAGGGCGCGGGTGCGCGCCTCCCGGAACCTCCGGGCCGCCTCCTCGGCGAGTTCGGCGTCCAGGGCGGGGCTCCCGGTGTTCTCCGGGTACTCGAGGGAGATGAAGATCAGATCCGAGGGGCAGGCCGGGCTCGCGAGCTGGTGCTCCAGGATGTTGCGGCGGATGTACGGCGGCGCCTCGGAGAGGGGCTTCCCGTCGTCGGTGCAGGTGGAGCCCTCGCAGACACCAGGCCAGCCGCCCAGCCATTCCGAGGAGATCCAGCCCCGGGCCGGGGAGGGGCCGGCGAGGGGGAGGGCCCACGCGAGCGCGAGCGCCCAGAGGAGGTCCCGCGCTCGCGGGGCCCGGCGGGCCCGGCGGGCCGGGGGGGCCGCCGCGCCCCCGCCGCCCGGCCCGCGTTCCGGCCCGGCGGGCCGTGGCCGGGCCGCGGGCACTGTCAACTGCCTTCCCCCGTCCCCTCCCCTGGCGCCGGAGGGGGGGCCGCGGAGCCGTCCGCGCCCGGCGGGCGGCCTCCGGTGCCGCCGGCGCCCGCCACGCCCAGGGCCTGGCGGATCCCCAGGGCGATGCGGGGGGCGGCGGGCGAGAGGCTCGCCACGTAGGCCCTGCCCCGCTGGCCGGAGACGGCGGCAAGGGAGGGGTCCTGGACGAAGTGGGAGAGGACCGAGTGTATGCTCACGGGGAGGAGCATCTTGGCGGAGGCGCGCTCCATGAGGGCCCTCGCCTGCTCGTGGAAGCTCGCCATGTTGGAGCCGAAGAAGGAGGCGCGGCCCACCGCGGCGGGCTCCAGGGGGTTGTGCCCCTGGAGCCCGGAGACGAAGCTCCCGCCCACGATGGCCAGATCGCACCTCTCGTAGAGGCGGAGAAGCGAGCCCACGGCCCCGAAGACGGCGAGATCGGGGAGTTCCGCCAGGGGGATCTCGGGGTCGGTGATGATTTCCGCCCCGAAGCCCTTCTTGCGGGCGAGGGCCAGCACCTCCCGCGCGCGGTTCGCGTGGCGGGGGACGATTATCATCTTGAAGGGGTTCCTGGGGAGGAGTGGCTTGGGAGGGGCGGCGGGATCGCCGGGGGCCTCGGGCGGGGCGGAGGCCCCCGTCCCCCCTGCGGGCCCGGCGTCAGCGGGGCCCTCCGCCGCCCCCGCCGGGGCAGGGCCCGGGCCGCCGGGGACCGCCTCCCTCCCGGCGGCATTCCCGCAAGCGGCATCCTCCGCGAAGTTCCTCCAGGCGTCGATGGCCTCGGGCCCGATGGCGATGGCGTCGGAATCCGGCGGGAAGGGCAGGGGGTGATCCAGCGCCCGGCCCAGGAGGCATTTGAGAAGCTCGGAGAGGATTATCTCCTCCTCGCCGGGGTGGGTGCTCCCCGCCACAAGGAGGAAGGGGGCCCTGCGGGCGATGGGGGGCGCGGGCGTATCCCGCCGGGCCCTGTCTATCAGCCCGTCGAACTTGGGGCTCCCCATCACCTCCACCCGGTCGGGGGTGACCCCCAGGGAGAGGAAGCGCTTGCGGTCGTCCTCGGAGATGACGAGGAGCCGCGCGAGGGAGTTCAGGGTCTGCCGGAAGAAGCTCCTGACCCAGCCGTAGCGGCGGGCCGTGCGCTCGGAGATGCGGCCCGCGGCCAGGACCACGGGCACGCGCCGCCGGGCGGCGGCGCGGATGAGCCCCGGCCAGATCTCGGTCTCGATCACCACCAGGGCGGACGGTTCGATGCGGTCGAGGCAGCGGCCGGAGGCGCCCCAGACGTCCAGGGGCGGAGCCATGAACTGCACGCCGTCCAGGCCGGCCAGGGATTTCTCGGCATGGGCCCGGCCGGCGGGGGTGCCCACCGACAGGACGAAGCGCGAGTCAGGCTCCTGGGTGCGCCAGGCGCGGATGATGGCGCAGGCGCTCCCCGCCTCGCCCACGGAGGCGGCGTGGAGCCAGTAGGGCCTGCCGCCGCCGGCCGCGGGGTAGCCCAGCCGGTCGAGCCAGAAGCCGCCGCCCCTGCCCGAGAGCGAGGAGACGAAGAGGGCGGGCCCCGCCGCGATGCCGCCCAGGACCTGGTAGAGGCCGTGGAATAAGGCTAGTGGATCCACTTGAGCACCGCCCCGCCGTCAGGGGCCCCGGGCCCCGCGCCGTCCCAGGGGCCCCGGTCGGCGGACATGTTGATCACGAGCGGCGGGAAGCCGCCCCGGCGGGTGGTCTCGGCCACGTATTCGCGCATGAAGGGGAATATCAGGCACGGGAAGGCCCGGTGGATGTAGAAGGGCCTCTCCTCCGGGGGCACGGGCCGGGACATGCTGAAGACGGCGCCGTATTCCACCTCCAGGCTGAAGGGCATGAGGGCGCCCTCCTCCGTCCGGAAGGCCTGGACGAAGCGCGCCGAGTCGCCCTGGGGCGAGAAGCCCCCGGTGTTGCGGATGGTGAGTGTGGCCGAGGCGATGCGGGAGCCGGGATGGCCCTCCCAGGAGGGGTTGCGGCAGAAGCTGCACCTGAGGAGCTCCAGCCGCGTCATCTCGAAGGGCACGGGCTCGCTCATGCGCCGTCCCCCTTCGCGTCACGGGGCCCGGCGGGAGGCTCCGCCGCCGCGGGGGGGCGGGCGGGAGGGGGCGGGAAACCGGCGGGCCGGGGCGGGCCGGCCTCGATGGCGGCGGTCTCGGGGTGGAGGGTCGCGTCCGCCCTGACGGAGACGGGCATGCCGATCCGGCGCTCGAGATCCTCCAGGGCCGCGCGGCCCTCCCCCAGGAAATAGTCCCGGATGGAGGGGTGGATCCTGAGGGCCAGGGGCGCCCCCGGGCAGTCGGCGGCGGCGAGCTCCAGATCGCGCAGGGCCTGGTGGCAGACCGAGGTGCCGGAGAGCAGGTATCCCTGGCCCTGGCAGCGGCAGCAGGGCCCGCGCAGGAGGCTGTCGATGTTCTCGCGGTAGCGCTTGCGGGTCATCTCGATGATGCCCAGCTCGCTCATGGGGAGGATCTTGGCCACCCTGCGGTCGCGGCGCAGGGCCTCGCGGAGGGCGGCCGTCACGCGCTCGCGGCTCGCCTTGCGCTCCATGTCGATGAAGTCTATGACGATGAGGCCGCCCGTGTTGCGGAGGCGCAGCTGGAAGGCTATCTCGCGCACGGCCTCCAGGTTGGTCTTGAGGATGGTCTCCTCCAGGCACCTCCTGCCCAGGTAGCGGCCGGTGTTCACGTCGATGACGGTGAGCGCCTCCGTAGAGTCGATCACTATGTAGCCGCCGCTCTTGAGCCAGACCTTGCGGGAGAGGGCCCGGGCCAGGTCCTGCTCCACGCTCCGGGCGTGGAAGAGGGGGGTGGGGTCGTCGTGGAGCTCCAGGGCCGGCGCTAGCTCCGGGGCGAAGGCCTCCAGGAACTCCCGGATGCGCCCGAGCTGCTGGTCGTCGTCCACGACGAGCCGCTCCGCGCTGCCGGTCAGGGTGTCGCGCACCGAGCGGAGCACCAGATCCAGCTCCCTGTGGATGAGGGCGGGCGCGGCCCGCCCCTCGGCCTCCCGGAGGATCCGTTTCCAGAGGCGGATGAGGAAGTCAGCCTCGGACCGGATCTCGGGGCCGGAGGCCCCTTCCGCGGCGGTGCGGGCTATGAGCCCCAGCCCGTCCCGAGCCGAGGCCTCCAGGAGCCCCCGCAGGCGCCCCCGCTCGGCCTCCGACTCTATGAGCCGCGAGACCCCCAGGTGGCTCCCCGAGGAAAGCAGGACGAGCCTCCTGCCGGGAAGCGAGACGAGGGTCGTGACCCGGGCGCCCTTCTGCCCCATGGGCTCCTTGGAGACCTGGACCAGGAGCTCCTGGCCCTCCGAGAGCAGTGTCTCGATGGGGGTCCGCGGCGCCTCGGCCGCCCCCGCCCCGTCTTCCAGTCCCTCGATCCCCTCGATGAGCCGCTCGAGGCCGTCCGCGTCGGGATCCCCGCCCTCGGCGCCGTCCGGACTGGCGTCCTCGCCCTCGAGCCCGGCGGGGCCGCCCAGGCTCCGAGAGAGGCCCCGGGCGCAGGGGGAGAGGTCGTCCACGTAGAGGAAGGCCGCCCGTTCCAGGCCTATGTCCACGAAGGCCGCCTGGAGCCCGGGGATGACCCGGGCCACCCGGCCCTTGTACACGGATCCCGAGAGCCCCCGGCCCTCGGTCGGCCTCTCGAGACGGAACTCCACCGTCTCGCCGTTCTCCAGGAGTGCGGTGCGGGTCTCGTAGGGCCGGTAGTTGATGAGAAGCTCCGAGGTCATGGGCTCTTGCGGACGCGAGGCCAGAAAGCCCGAGAGGTACGCGCGGCGGTCACCCGGTCAGCGTCCTGAGCTTGGAGAGCTCCAGGGGCTGGGAGGGGTCGAGGCCCCACAGGGCCCGCGCGCACTCGAGCGGCCGGGGTCCGCCCGTCTCGCGGAAGGCGATGGCCAGTGCCAGCCTCTCAGGAGAAAGGGCGCGGGCCCCGAGCACCCATTCCCCGAGCGCGAAGGATCTGACCCGTCCTTTCCCGTCAGTATAACTCAGTCGGGCCTCAGGGAAAAGGGGAGGGTCCCTGAACACGGGGCCTGCGGCCGACACGAGCCATTCGGTCCCCTTGAGGGAGGGGGCGGGGAAGGCGAGCGGGAGGCGCGAGACCTCCAGCATCCTCAACCCGGCGGGAAGCTCGAGCCGCTTCCAGACCGTCTCCGGGGGGAGGCTCTCGGTCAGGCTGAAGACCATCACCTCGTCCTGGCTGGGGACCCCCAGGGGGAGGGCCGACAGGAAGGAGAGCCTGGGCGAGGGGTGGAAGCCGCGGGAGAGGGCGAGCCTGAGCCCCCCCCTCCGGAAGGCCCGCTTGAAAAGCTCCACCAGCTCCAGGTGCCCCAGGAAGACCGGCCGGCCGGTCGTCTCGAAGCGGGCCGCGTACCGGAACTCAGGGGGCGCCTCCCGGGCCGGGGGGCCCTTGCGCCTCCTGGCCCTGGGAGGGGCCGGGGCGCCTCCCGTGGCGGGGGCCGGGGGGACGGCGGCGGGAGACAGGGGGCGCGGGGCGGCCTCCCCTCCCGGGGATCCCGGGCCGCCGGCCTGCCGGGGATGGCCCTCGCCCCGGTCCCGGCCGACGGCCTCCCGCGGCTCGCCGCCTGCGGCCGGCGGCTCCTGCGCCCCCTCCCGGGCGGCGCCCTCGCTGGCCGGGCCCTCGGGGGCTGCCTCCCGCGCCTGACCCCCGGGGGACGCCCCGCCGTGTCTCCCGTCGGCGGGCCAGTCTCCCGTGAGCTCCACCCTCGCCCCGTCCGAGCAGGCCCCGCAGCCGAGGCATCCCGCGTCGCGGCAGTCCGGAGTGGGGATGCCGGCGTACGCCCTCTCGCGCTCCCGGAGCAGGAAGGCCTTGTCGACGCCGTAGAAGAGGTGATCCCAGGGGAGGGGCGCCTCCGGGTCGCGGGGGGAGCGGAAGAAGCCCTCGTCGAAGCCCTCCGCCGCCAGGGCCGCCTCCCAGAGGGAGAGGTCGAAGAGGTCGTTCCAGGCCTCGAAGCGGGCGCCCGCCCGGAAGACACGGAGAAGGGCGCGGCCCGCGCGGCGGTCGCCCCGTGCCAGCAGGCTCTCGGCGAACGAGGCGCCGGGGTCCGCGTGCTTGACCGCGATGCCGTCCCGGCGCGAGGAGGCCTTGACGAGATCGATGCGGGAGCGGATCTCGGCCGGCGTCGAGCCCGGCTCCCACTGGAAGGGGGTGTGGGCCTTGGGAGTGAAGTGGGCCAGGCCGACGTTCAGCCTGGCGCGGGTGGTTCTCTTGATCCTCCGGGCGAGCGCTCCGATGGCCTCGAGATCCTCCCCCGTCTCCGTGGGGAGCCCGCACATGAAGTACAGCTTCAGGGTCCGCCAGCCCAGGGAGAAGGCCGTCCCGGCCGCCGTGAGCAGATCCTCCTCCGAGAGATCCTTGTTGATGACGGAGCGCAGGCGGGCGGTCGCGGCCTCCGGGGCCACGGTGAAGCCCGTCTTGCGGGCCCGCTGGATCTGGAGCGCCAGCTCGCGGGAGACGGAGCGCACGCGCAGCGAGGGGAGCGACAGGGACACTCCCGTCCCCCCGAAGCGGTCCATGAAGGAGCGCACCGCCCCGTCTATCCCGGTGTGGTCGCCTGCGGAGAGCGAGAGGAAGGCCGCCTCGTCGTGGCCGGTGGAGGAGAGGTTGGCGGAGACGAGATCCAGGATCTCTGCCTCCCCCCGCTCCCGCACCGGGCGGTAGATGTAGCCCGCCTGGCAGAAGCGGCAGCCCCTGGAGCAGCCCCGGGATATCTCGACCGCCACCCGGTCGTGGACGGGCCGGATGAAGGGGACTATCTGCATGCGCGGGAAGTAGAGCCCGGAGAGGGAGGGCGCCGCCGTCCGGCGCGGGCGGGGGAGCGCCGGATCCAGCGGCTCGATCCCCGCGAACCCGCCGGGGGGGCGCCGCCCGTCCACGTAAAGGGGACGGAAGAGCGAGGGCACGTAGACGCCGGGCCGCGCGGCGAGCCCGCGCAGGATCTCCCGGCGGGGGAGCCCCCCGGCCCGCATCGCGGACAGGGCCTCCAGGACCTCCACCAGCCCTGGCTCCGCGTCCCCCAGGAGGAAGAAGTCGAAGAAGTCCGCCAGGGGCTCGGGGTTGGCGCAGCCGGGGCCTCCCGCGCACACCAGGGGGTCGCCCTCGGCCCTCTCGGAGGCCAGGAGCGGCACGCGGCCGAGGTCCAGCATGGCGAGGATGTTCGTGTAGCCCAGCTCGTACTGGAGGGAGAAGCCGACGAGATCGAAGTGCGCGAGGGGCCTGCGGGACTCCAGGGACGTGAGGGGGAGCCCCCTCGCCCTGAGCGCCCGCTCCATGTCCGGCCAGGTGGCGTAGACCCTCTCCGCCGAGAGGCCCGGCACGGAGTTCACCAGGGAGTAGAGGATCTTGTGCCCCAGGTGCGAGTGGGCTATCTCGTAGACGTCCGGGAAGGCCAGGGCCGTCCGGAAGAGCCGCCCCCGCCCGTCCGGGATCTCGTTGGGCTCGGCCCCGATCTCCCCGCCCAGGTAGCGGCCGGGGCGCTGGACCTCCCTGAGGAGGGATGTGTCGAAGGCCGCGGGGCGGCCGGGGCAGGCGGGGCGGCACGGCCGCCCCGCCCCGTCCGGGCCGCCGTCCCCGGGCGGGAGGCCGCCCGCAGGCGCGCGGTCGGAGGCGTCCGGATCGCGGAGGGCCTTCCGGCCGTCCCCGTCCAGGGGGTCTATGTCGCCGGTGTCGGCGTGGCCGGCGGCGGCTGGGCCGTTCCGGGGGCCGTTGCCGGCCACGTCGGGGCCGCATGTCCCCTCAGGGTCGTTGGCGCAAGGCATCTGAGGCATCCGTTGGCGCCGGGGCGCGCCCCGGCGGCGGCTATCGCCCGGCGGGCCCCGGGCTCCGGCGCGCCGCGAGGGCGGCGGCTATCTCCTCCAGGACGAGGGAGGCGGCCTTCCGGGGATCCACCGCGTCACGTATGGGGCGTCCCACCACCAGGAGATCCGCCCCGTCGGCGATGGCCCGGGCGGGTGTGCCCACCCGCGTCTGGTCGTCGGCGGCCACCCGCGCCCAGGCGGGGCGAATGCCGGGGACAACGATGAGGGCCGCGGGGCCCGCTAGCGCCCGCAAGGCGGCCGTCTCCTCCGGGGAGCAGACGAGACCGTGGCAGGAGGATTCGAGGGCGCGCCGCGCGAGGAGGGCGGCCAGGGCGCCCGGGGCCCGGCAGGCGGGGGCGAGTTCTGGGAGCGCGGCGGGATCGAGGCTGGTCAGCACCGTCACGGCGAGGACCCTGGCGGCGCCGGCGCTGGCCGCCGCGGCCCTGAGCATCTCGGGGCCGCCCTGGCCGTGGACCGTCACCAGCCCCGCGCCGAGCGCGGCCGCCCGGCGCATGGCCCCGGCCACGGTGGCGGGGATGTCGTGGAGCTTGAGATCCAGGAAGATCCCGCAGTCCGGGGCCAGGTCGCGCACGCGCCCGACCGCCTCGGGGCCCAGCGCCACGAAGAGCTCCAGGCCTATCTTGAACCAGCCCGCGCTTCCCGAGAGCAGCTCCGTCAGGCGGAGCGCCCGGTCCAGATCGGGCACGTCCAGCGGGAAGGCCAGGCGGCCGCGGGGGTCGTCCGGCGCGAAGGTGGGGAAGGTCAAGGGATGGCCTTTCCGGGCACCCGGCGGGCGGGGCCCTCGGAAGGGGAGGGCCTGCCTCGGCGCGGCCCGCCTCCGGGATCGGGCGGGGGGATCCGGCTGCCCTGGCGGCGGGAGGGCCTCTTACTCCTCGTCCAGCTCGTCCAGGAGGTCGGAGACGTCGGACATGTCCGTGCCATCCACCGAGAGCCCCTCGTCGTCGTCAAGGGAGTCCAGGCCGTTCATGTCCGCGTCCCCGAACTCGGCCCCCCCGTCCGGGGCCTCCTCCAGGCTGTCCTGCGGCACCATGAAAGTCTCGGAGGCCTCCCTGGGCTTGGGACCCGACGGACGCGGGGCCGCCGCGAAGGGCTGGGCCTGGGGGGCCTCGCCTGCCCCCTCGTCGTCGATCACCTCCACGTCGAAGATGGTGTCGGGCTGGGGCTCGGGTTCCGGTGCCGCCCGGGGGGGCACGACGGTCGACCCCGGTGCCACAGCCACTTCCGCGTCCTCCAGAAGCTGGGAGACGTCCATCTGGCCGGTGTCGGTCGGCTGAAGGGAAGGCGGCACCATCTGCGGCGGCGGAGGCGGCGCCATCTGCGGGGGCGGAGGCGGCATCTGTGGTGGCGGAGGCGCCATCTGCGCGGGCGGCGGGGGAGGCATCTGCGCGGGCGGCGGCAGGGGCGGCGGCGGCGGCGCGGGGGGCCCCGGGGGTTCCGGGAAGGCGCCCAGGTTGCCCATGCCGAAGGCGGGGGCGGGCGGCGGCGGTCCCGGCGGCTCGGGGAAGGAGCCCATGCCGAAGGCGGGGGCGGGTTGCGCCCCCAGGCCGGGGGTGTAGGACGGGACCCCGTCCGCCTGGGGGGCGGGGAAGGAGTCCGGAGGCGGGCCGGCCTGGGGAAGGTCGGGGAAGCCCAGCGTCTCCGGGGGTTGCCCGAAACCGCCGGGGTCGGTGCCCGGGAAGCCCTCACTCCCGGAGGTTTCCGGGGGTGCCTCGCCCGAGAGTATCGCGAAGAAGTTGACGTTCCCCGGGACGGGTTCCGTCAGGAAGAGGAGCCGCCGCAACGGGTTCAGGTCCTTGCGGCACTTGGGGCAGTTGCTGTTGTGGTCGAAGCTGTTGTAGCCGCACTTGGGACAGAGCATGTGCGCCTCCGCGGGGCGTTCGGGCGGGAGCCCGTCTCCTGCCGTCGCTCCAGGATGACGGAGCCCCGCAGGCATCCGCGCGGGACGCCTTCCGGCGGGGACGCCTCCCCGGGGCCCTCCGCCGGGAGGCGCCGAGGTGGACCACCCCTCAGCGGGGAAGACGTCACGGGACGGGCTCGGGTTCTCAGGCCGTTCGGGCGGCCCGGCGGCGCCGGTTTCGGCGGACGGGGCCCGGGCGGCGCGGACAGAGGATCCGCGCCTTCCGGCGGAACAAGGATTATAGCTCAGGAGACGATGAAAGGGAACAGCAGGCGGCGTTTCCGGACGCCCGGGGGCACGCGCCGATGCCGCGCCGCGCGCGCGGAACGCGCGGCGCCGGCCCGCGGCGCCGGAGCGGCGCGGACGTCACGGGCGGCCGGAGCTGCGGGAGGGGCCCCTCAGGCGGATCGCGTTCCTTGCGGACGTGGTGCCATGGAGACTTGCGGGACGTCATCGCCGTCTTCAGGGGACATGGCGGGTCGATCTGCAGCACCCGCCTCCGCCCACCCTTGGCATGCAACGCGCGTGACGTTATGGCGCGGACGGCACCGGCGCAGTTGATCCCGGCAGCTCCGGCTCGGCTGGGATGGGAGTAGGGAGTGCGGGTATGGGAAACGAAAGTGGGGAGCTGAGGGATCCGGGGAGATCTTGCACGGGGCTTGGTGCGGACAGGAAGGCGGGCTTGCAGAGGGTAGGGGCGGGGGGAATGGCTGAGACAGGACAATAAAAGGGCCGGATTGTGGAAAGCCAGGTTTTTCCACGCTCCGGCCCAGTCCCGGTGTAGCGGAAGAACGGAATCGTCCGGTTCAACAGGTGGGAGGCTGTATATGTAGTCAATCCCGTCCTTCAGCTGGAAGACATCTTACATAAACTGATTCTCAATTGCAATAGTTTTTTTAAAAAAAATACTTAATGATTTCAGTATGTTATCCAAAAGCAGGCAGAGAAATCAAAACTAATTTTGGGAAAAACCGGGAAGAGAGGTTGCTCCACGTCCCGGCGGGTTGGCGGGAAACCGCCGGGCTGCCAAACGCCTTCCGGAAAACCTGAACCTCATCGCCTTCCCAGTGCCGCAAGGTGTTTCTCTGCCCTTGCCTTGCTCCCGTTGCCCGGGCCCTGGCTGATCCTGTCGGCCACGGCACGGACGATGGCTTTCGGCCCGAGAGGGGGGGAGCCCGCCACGCGTCGGCCCGCCATCCGGGGCCGTCTCAATCCGGTCGCGGGGAGGGCTAGGGTAAACACTTCGGAGGTCTGGGAAGGCGAGGCCGGTGCCGGAGGAGGGCCTGGGCAGCACCTTCGCGCAGGTTACGCAGGATCCCTGCGGACGCAGAAAGCACCGGAAGCGTAGGGGGAACACCGGAAACGGAAGGAAAAATTACGCTGATGTAGGAAAACTCCTTAGCTTGAGGGTAAGGGAAGAAGTAGAGTATTGACAAAAATATCTGTTATTACAACATGTTGAAAGATGACTGTATCTTCCTCCCTATTGGCCTTGAAGTTGCTAACTAGTCTGCGTTACCGGAACCAGGCCATCCACAGGCAGGAACAGCATCTGCCTCTGCCGCGCCAGCATCTGAAAATCCGCGACATCCCTCCTCTGCTTCCCCCGGCTCGAGACCCACCCGCCGTCCTGGCGGCGATTTTCCGGTTCCCGCTAAACAACCCCAAAGACGCGCGGCAGAATACCCTGATACTCAAAATGGGGAAAGACCGTCCACTAACGGCGCTTTCCCCATTTTTGCATGAGGCGACCGGGGAGGATCCGGGGAACCGCCCCCCGGGGTTCCGCTTCGTTCTCGCGCGCTCCCGTGGAGGCAGGGACGGGGATCCCGGCGGCAGGTTACGGGAGCATCCGTCTGCAACGCGGGACGCGGGACAACCGCAGACGGGTAGGGCGCCTGTCTCCAGACTGGCGGCCCAGGCCAGCGGGCGTCCCCTGGCTCCATGCGGTTCACGGCCCGCCCCCCGTACCGGCATCGGGTTCCTTGTCCCTGGCTAGAGCGGGGCGTGATATGTGCTCCCTCAGCCCAGGCGGTCAGGACGGGGGATGCCGTGCCTGAAGGGTGCTTTCCCGATTTTCTCGCGAGGCTGTCCAGGAAAGGCGAGGGGATCGTCCTCCGGGACCCGGGATGATCAGGGTTACAGGATGCTCAGGGATCAGGAATCATAACTCTTAGCGGGGGAGGAAGGACTATGGGTATCAAGGCGACAGGCTCCGTCTGCCTCCGTCCCGGCGGGCGTCTCCGGAGGCGTCCCGAGGAGGGTTTCGTGGGTAGCGACCCAAGCGGCGGTTGGCGGCAAGGTCGCTTACGCGTTGGCAGGGCGGGTCGGAGCCAACCTGGATGACGTGTAGGGGGCGGCCCGGTAGGGAGCGCGGAGTAAAAAATAACCGGTTGACCTAATGGAGTGTCAATTGTACTCGGTGGCGGGGCGGCGGCCGCAGGCAACGGGTCGTCCCTGCGGAGTGGAAGGCTCGCGGCGGGCGCCGGGCGGGGGTGGCGGCCTAGTGAGGGCGGGCAAGTCCGTGAGGCAAGGGTTCGGCCCGATCGGCCGAGGGATGGCCTGTGAAGACTGTCATGTTCCGGGAATAATTGGCACGCCACGTGCTAAAGCATATAATCGCTGGAGCCAGGGATATAAACGGATCACACTGTTAAGCGACGCCCATTTCTCTTCCCCTGCCGTTCGCCCACCCATCATTCATCATGACTCACGCTCCCCCTGGCGGCAATCTTTAACCAGTTCCCACCCCCCATGGCGTCGTATAATTCAGGCGGGCTGAGGCCGAAAGGCCTCGCCCGCCTGAGTGTTTCGGGGGGGTAGCCGTTCCGGCGCGGGATTAGCGATGCGGAAGGGGGGGGCGGTGCTACGCCGTCCCGGCGGCGCGGCCGGTTTCCGCGCGGAAGCTATTTCCCCGCCGCGGGTTCGGTGAGATTGATCTCGGTTCCCGCCCGGGGATATGATTAAGACCCGTCCCCTGCTTGCCGCGACGGCGAGTCCGGGGTTACGGTAAATTCGCGGTTCATCCGCTGGCGGCCTGCGCAGGGTCTTCCGCGACCCGCCAGGGCGTCGCGTTCCTGGCGGGGAAGTCTAACCGGCGCATGCCCTGCCTGCGGGCCGTTCCGCGGCTTCGCGGCGCAGGGATCCGCAGGGCCTTCCGGAGGCAGCGTACCCCCCTCATTCCGTGAAGGCAAGGATTTGTGGCTCTCACTGGGAAGGCCAGGGGCTTGGCCCTCATTCCAGGAAGGCCAGGAGCTTGGCCTCCGGTGGAGCCGCAGGCTCCGGGGCCGCGCCGTCCCCCGCCTGCCGGGAGGCTTCCGCCTCCCTGCCTGGGAGGAGGGCCTCCACGTAGCGGGCGACGAGATCGGCTTCCAGGTTCACCACGTCGCCGGGATGCAGGTCGCCCAGTGTGGTGGCGGTGAGGGTCTGGGGTATGACGTTGACGTCGAAGGCCCCGCTGCCCGCGGCGTTCACGGTGAGGCTCACCCCGTCCACGCAGACGGAGCCCTTGGGGATTATCAGCCGCGCTATCCCTGCGGGGGCCCGGAAGGAGAGGCGAACGCTCCTGCCGTCCCTGGCGGCGGAGAGGGTCTCCCCCAGGCCGTCGACATGCCCGGAGACCAGGTGCCCCCCCAGGCGGTCGGAGAGACGGAGGGCCCTTTCCAGATTCACGCGGCGGGCGGTCGCCAGGGTCGAGCGGGAAAGGGTCTCGGCGGATGCGAAGGCCTCGAAGGAGCCGCCGTCCAGGAGCCGGGTCACGGTGAGGCAGACGCCGGAGACACAGACGCTCTCTCCCAGGATCAGGGGGGACTCCCAGGCGAAGCCTGGGGCTAGCGTGAGAGTGGCGTCCGGGCCGGCCCTCCTGAGGGAGGCGATCCTGCCGGTCCCGTGGACGAGGCCGGTGAACATGGCTATCCTTTCCGCCGGGGGCGGTCTGTCGAGGGGGGCGGGCGGGCAGGCGAGCGACCCCGCGCAGACGCCTTCCGCGACGGCCGCCGCCGCGGGGCCGGCCGCGCGCCCGTGCATCGCGGGAACCCTGGCCGGGCCGTCCCGTTCCGTCGGCAAGGCGGCCCGGGTGACGGGATGCCTGACGGCCCGGACGGCGGCCGTCCTAGCCCTCCTCTTCCAGGTGACCGGAGGGGCCGTCCTCAGGGAGGTCGAGGAAGCCGGGGGGCGGGGTGAAGGCCCCCTGGGGCCGGACGACGAAGTGGATGTCCGGGCCCTTGCGGGCGATGCGCAGGATTTCTGCCCCCCTGGCATCGGTGAGCTTCTCCACCCCCGCGCCCCCCAGCATGCTGGGGGCGTCCTGGCCGCCCAGGAACATGGGGGCGATGAAGACGTGGACGAGGTCGGCCACCCCTTCGTCCAAAAGCGCCGAGGCGGCCAGGGTGGCCCCTGGCTCGATGAGGACGCTCTGGACCTCCAGCTCTCCCAGGGCCTCCAGGACCTTCCCCAGGGAGAGGCGGCCGCGCCCGTCCCAGGGGATGTGGATGACGCGCACGCCCGCTGCCGAGAGCTCGGCCACGGCAGCGGGCGGCGCGTCCGGGGCGCAGAAGCTGACGGTGGGCCCCCCGTAGGAGGGATCGAAGAGCTTCAGGGAGGCGGGGAGCCTCAGGCCCGGATCGAGCACGCAGCGCATGGGCTCGCGGTGCATCTTGCGGCGGCCCCAGGGCCGCGCGGAGAGTTCCGGGTCGTCCTTTGCGGCGGTGGCCCGGCCGATGAGGATGGCGTCAACCCCCGCGCGCAGGTGGTGGCTGTAGTTGCGGGCGACCTTGGAGCTGATCCAGCGGGAGTCGCCGGCGCGGGTGGCGATCTTGCCGTCCAGGCTAGCCGCGGTCTTGAGGATCACGAAAGGCCTGCGGGTGAACTGCCACTTGACGAAGAACTGGTTGAGGTCGTAGGCCTCGCGGGCCAGGAGGCCCCGGCGGGTCTCCACCCCGGCGTCCTCCAGAGCCTGGGCCCCCCCCCGCGCCTGCGGGTTGGGGTCGGGTATGGAGTAGTAGACCTTCTCGATGCCGGCGGCAACTATCAGGTCGGTGCAAGGCCCGGTGCGGCCGGTGTGTCGGCAGGGCTCGAGGTTGACGTAGAGCTCCGCCCCAACGGTCTGCCTTTTGCCGGCGGCCGCGAGGGCCGCCGCCTCGGCGTGGGGGAGCCCGGGGCCCGAATGCCAGCCGGTGGAGACGATTTTCCCCTTCCTGACGATCACCGCGCCCACCAGGGGATTGGGCGAGACGAGGCCCCAGCCGCGCCTCGCGAGCCGCAGGGCCTCCTTCATGAAGGTTCTCTCTTTGTCTGTCCAATGGATCATAACCCCCCCAGGGGCTCCGGGGAAGGCCCGGGGCCAGGTTTGCGCGCCGGCGTCGCGGGACTTGGTACGCTAAAGGTTCCCACAAACCCGGGAGCTTTTCAAGGGGCGGGGCCGTCCGCCGGACGCGCCCTTACGGCTCCCCGGCACCTGGAGGGACGCGGATCCCTGGCGCGGGAGGGGGGGGCGCGCCCGGGCGGCGCCGGCGTCTGGATACCCGCGTCCGGAGCGGTTTCAGGGGGGCAGGGCGATGCCGGGCTACGCTCGGAGGGCCCGGCGAGGGCCGCCGGGGAATCCGTCCCGGGCGGGGGGCCAGGGGTGCCCGCGCCGCTTCCGGGGAGGCGGGAAGGCAACCCCTTGGGCCTCAAGAGGACGGGCTGCACCGGAGGCCGGAGGGGTCGTATTGTGCTGCGAACGTGGGATTGCGGGGGGGCTTCACGGGCGAGGGGAAGGCAGCGGGCGGCGCACCAGGGTCCTGGCAGGGGCGGATGCTGGGGTTAGATGCTAGAATTAATTAAAAACCTCAAAAAAAATCGGAGGTTTTGTGAGAAGTTATAATTAATATTTTTATGCATATTAGGTATATATTACAAAAGCGCTTAGCGCTCCTCGCGGAGGGCTCGGAAACGCGGAACGCCTTTTCATGAAAGGGGAACAGAGACTGACGGGAATAAAATCTGCCAAGAGTGAGCTTTTGAGACTTTACGGTGACAATTTATACAATAAGGGGGTGAGCCGGAAAAGATAGTTGCGCTATTTGGATAATTAGGTATAATTAGTGGCTAGGTAATCTTGATCTTAGCCGTTTGGCGCAATCAGGCATCCCGGCCCTCCTCGCGGGAGGGTCTCGAACCCTTCCCGCGAAGCCTGTTCCTCCCCTTGCAGGCAAGCCACGCCCTAGCGGGGCTTCCGGCCGGCCGGGGCGTCTTACAAACCGCCGGATAGGCACGCCCGCCCCCCCTGCCCGGGGAGGCGCGTGCGCCTCCCCGGGGCCCCCACCAGGCGGGCCCCGGCGGACACGGAGACCGGAGACGGCCTCCAGCGGGGTCCCGCCCGGACGCTGCCTCCGGGCATCGCCAGGCGCCCCGGCGGGGGACGCGTCACCGCGCGGCTGGCCGCGCACCGCCAGCCCCCCAGGGCCGCTATCCGGCGCCCGCAGGGCCCGCCGCCAGCGGCGTGCCGGGAGGCCTCGCCGCCGGGATCGCCTCGCCAGACGTCTCCCGCCAGACGGCCGGGTCCGGTCCCCCCGTCCCGGTCCGGCCTCCGGCGGGCGCAGGCCCTCCCCGGCGGCCGCGGCGGGAGTCCCTCCCGTCCGCCTGAAGGCGCGGCCGTCAGCCTCAGAATCCCTCACCTCCCGCCCCGGGGCCGGGCCCTGGCGGGGCAGCCGTCAACATGGCCGGGGCCGTGACGCCCTGGCGGACCTTACCCCATGAGGAGTGATTCCCATGAAGTGCCCTTACTGCGGCAAGTTGGACAACAAGGTGCTCGATTCCAGACTCAGCCGTGAGAACGCCGCCATCCGCAGGCGGAGGGTCTGCACCGCCTGCAACCACCGCTTCACCACCTACGAGAGGGTGGAGGAGCAGACCCCGATGCTCATCAAGAACGACGGCCGCCGCGAGGCGTACAACCGCGCCAAGCTGAAGAAGGGCATCATGATGGCCGCACAGAAGAGGCCCATCGCGGTCTCCACCATCGACGCCTTCATCGACGAGCTCGAGCGCAAGCTCCAGGAGGCCAACTACAAGGAGATCCCCACCCGCGAGATCGGCGAGAGGGTGGTGGATTTCCTGCGTAAGCTCGACCCGGTGGCCTACATCCGCTTCGCCTCGGTCTACCGGAACTACACCCTCGAGGACTTCGAGCGCGAGCTCAAGGGCCTTAACCTGCTCTCCGGCGGGCACCGCCAGGAAACGAACCACAGCCAGCTTAAGCAGTAGGAGGGGAGGCTGGGGGGGCGCGCAGCCCTCCCGCCCGCCCCGCGCAAGCGAGAAGGCCCCTCCCGGCGGAGGGGCTTTTCATTGCGGGGGCGCCTTTTCGCCTGCCGGGGGAGGCAGGGTCGGACTCTCGGTACGCCTACCCATTCCTGCCCCCCCTCCTGTGGCAGGCCGCCGGCCCTCTCCCTCCGGCCGGGGGGTGACCGCCGTCCCGCCGGTCCGTCCCGCGGTGCCTCCCCGCGGCCCAGGGGCACGGCCGCGGTGAAAACCCGCTGGACTTTTCCGGGGGCGGCAGTTAATATGACAATCGTCCCGCAGGGCGATTCCCCGCACGGCGCGATTCCCCGCACGGCGGCCTCAGGGGTTATGACCGCAAGGATTCCCCGGTGCGCGGATCCGGCGGCGCCGTTGCGGCGGGCGCCCCGGCACGATGGTTTACCCCGCCGCAGGCCCAAGGTCTGTATCCACCGTGTCCCCCGCCAACAAACTCGATCCGAAACTCAAGCCCGATGCTTCCGGCGTGGGATACGCCGCCGGGATGTCTGGCTTCGAAGAGCTCATGGAGGCCACCTACCAGACGGCCAAGCGCCTCCTGCCCTTCCTGGCCAAGCGCCGCATCCCGCTCACGCCCTACAACTACCGCCTCTTCTACGACTATTTCGCGGGGAATGACGACAGGCTCCGGGAGCGGCTGGACGAGATCCTGCGCAACAACACGGTCATGAGCCCCGAGCTTTCGGAGCGGCTCTACCACGAGTTCTACGACTTCATAGGTGACAGCGCGCGCAGGCTCACCCTGGTGGGCGAGAAGATTGGCAACATCAGCCAGGATCTGGAGGCCAACCTGGGCCGGACGCTGGACTCCACCGGCCGCTACGGGCAGATGCTCTCGGACACCGCCTCGCGCATGGCGGCGCCCGGCATCGCCGACGGCAGGATCAAGGAGCTCATGGAAGGGCTCATCAACGAGACCCGCGCCGCCATGAGCGACCAGTCGGACCTGGCGGGCCACATCGGCGAGGCCAACGGCATCATAGCCGCGCTCACCCGAGAGTTACGGGATCAGACGCGGCTCGCCTCGGTGGACGAGCTAACCCAGCTCTACAACCGCAGGTACCTCACGCTCCAGTTCGCGAGCCTCGTGGAGAAGGGAGGGGACGATCTGCTCCTGAGCATCGTCATCTTCGATCTCGACCGCTTCAAGGCCGTGAACGACACCTACGGCCACAACATAGGCGACCGGGTGCTCCTGGTCTGCGCCAAGATCATCCAGAACCACGCGGCGCCCGGGGGGCATCTCGCCTGCCGCTACGGTGGCGAGGAGTTCGTGCTCATGTGCCCGGGGCTCCCCCTGGAGGGGGCGTGCGAGATAGGCGAGGCGGTTCGCCGCCAGGTGGAGGGCACCGCCATCCAGATCCGCGGGAACCTCCTGCCCGTCACCCTGAGCGGTGGCGTCGCCCAGTTCCGCCCCGGCGAGTCCTTCGAGTCCATGGTCGAGCGCGCCGACCGGGCCCTGTACCGCGCCAAGAGCGGGGGACGCAACCGGATCGTCCCCGAGGACGACCTGGCGGACGAGGCCGGGGACGTCGGATGCGTCGCCGCCTGCGACCTCCGTCGCCCGGCGGCGGCCGCCGGGTCGGCGGGCGGGCATCCAGGGACGGTCGGGGGAAAGGCCCCTCCCGCGTGATAATCGCCATAAACCCCGACTTCCCCCAGGGCAGGCTCCTGGAGCGCGTGGCGGGTATCCTGAGGGACGGCGGGCTCATCGCCTACCCCACGGACACCCAGTACGGGATCGGTTGCGATCTGCGCAGGAAGAAGTCCATAGAGCGGCTCTACCGGCTCAAGCAGCGAAGCGTGAAGAGGCCCTTCACCTTCATCTGCGCCGACCTCAAGCACATCTCGGAGTACGCCAGGGTCTCGGACTTCGCCTACCGCACCATCCGCCGGATTCTCCCCGGGCCCTTCACGGTGGTGCTCCCCGGCACGCGCCTGGTCCCCCAGATCATGCTCTCGCGCCGCCACGAGTGCGGCCTGAGGGTTCCCGGCCACAACATACCCATCGGCATCGTGAAGTCCCTGGGAAGCCCCATCATCAGCACCTCGGCCTCGCTCCCCCGTCCGGGGGCCGACCCGGGGGACGAGGCCGACGCCCTCCCGGCGGCGACCGATCCCGCAGAGATAGAGGAGCTCTTCAAGGGGAGCCTGGACGCCGTGGTGGACGGCGGGCCCGTGCCCGGCCGGGACTCCACCGTGCTTTCCCTCGTGGACGACGAGCCCGTGATCCTGCGGCAGGGGCTGGGGGTGTTCTGAGGGGCGGACTCCCCGTGTCAGCGCCCGGCTTGACAACGCCGCGCCGATAGTCCTATCCTCAAGTCAGGCGGCGCCGCTCGGGTGCCGCGTCCGGCGGGGACTCTCCCGCGTCGGCTGATCTGACCTCATGAAGGCCGAAAACCTGTTCCGGGAGCCCTTCCGGGGACCCTGGGGTTTTCGGTCTTGCCGTTTCTGGGGCGGGCGCCGCCGGGACGGCCGTGCCGGGCGGGCCGCGCGCCGGGGCGGTTGCCGCGGCGGCACTGGGATCCGCAGGCGGCCGCCGACCCCTGGGGGCCGGGCGGGGAGAGGGGCGATGCCTCTTATCGAGATCAAGGGACTCCGCAAGATCTTCGGGAACGGCATGGGCGCCGTCGAGGCCCTGCGCGGGGTGGATCTCGAGGTGGCCGAGGGCGAGATCTTCGGGGTGGTGGGCCTCTCCGGGGCCGGCAAGAGCACCCTCGTGCGGTGCATAAACCTCCTGGAGCGACCGGACGCGGGCACGGTGTCCGTGGCGGGAAGGGACATGACCTCGCTCTCCGGCCGCGAGCTGCGGCTCGCGCGGCGCTCCATGGGCATGATCTTCCAGTCCTTCAACCTCCTCTCGTCGCGCACGGCCGCGGGCAACGTCTCCTTCCCGCTGGAGGCCGCGGGCGCGGACCGCGTGGCCGTCCGGACGCGGGTGCAGGAACTCCTGGATCTCGTGGGGCTTTCCGACAAGGCCGGGAGCTACCCCTCCCAGCTCTCGGGAGGGCAGAAGCAGCGGGTGGGCATAGCCCGCGCGCTAGCCAACGATCCGCGGATACTCCTCTGCGACGAGGCCACCAGCGCCCTGGATCCCCAGACCACGGCGAGCATCCTCGCGCTCATCTCCGACATCCAGAGGCGGCTGGGGCTCACGGTCGTCATAATCACCCACGAGATGAAGGTCATAACCGAGATCTGCGACCGGGTGGCCGTGATGGAGGACGGCTCGGTGGTGGAGGAGGGGCCGGTGGCCGAGGTCTTCACGCGGCCGCGGCACCCCGTCACCCGGGGCTTCGTGGAGACGGTGCTCAAGAGCGAGTCCGGGCTTCTCGAGAGCGGCTACGCGCCCAAGGGGAGGCTCCTGCGGGTTCGCATGACCGGGGATGCCGTCCAGTCGCCGATCACCGGCGATGTGGCGCGGCTCTTCGGGGTCTCACCCGTCATCCTCCAGGCCCATGTGGACCGCATCAAGGAGACCCCCTTCGGGTCGCTTCTTCTGGATCTCCAGGGCCCTCCCGACAAGGTGGAGCAGGCCTCGGCCTGGCTCGCCGAGAGGAGCGGCACCATGCTGGTGGAGACCCTCAACTGAGGGCGGCGGGGACGGCGGGCCGGGACGCCGGCCGGGACGCGCCTGCGGCGGTTCCCGCCGCCGCAGGACTCCAGGATCCCGCCGATCCCTGATCCCCGCTCCTTCCACTGGTCCCCGCTCCTTCCACTGGTCCCCTGATAAGGCTGACCTGAACCGCCGCCGCACGGAGCCACGCAGACATGCTCCTGACAGTCCAGCAACTCTTGATGCTCAAGAAGGCGTCCCTCGAGACCCTTTACATGGTCTCGGTCACTACGGCCTTCACGGTGCTCGCGGGCGTGCCGCTGGGCGTGCTGCTGGTGGTGGTGCGTCCCGGCCACATCCTGGAGAACCGCTGGGTCTACCGTATCGTCGGGCTGATAGTGAACGCCACCCGCTCGGTGCCCTTCCCCATCTTCATCGTCTTCGTGATCCCTCTCACGCGTCTCATCGTAGGCACGAGCATCGGCTCCACCGCGGTGATAGTCCCCCTGACGCTGGCGGCCTTCGTGCTCATGGCCAGGCTCACCGAGACCTGCCTGCTGGAGGTGCCTCACGGGATCATCGAGGCGGCCCAGTCCATGGGGGCTTCCTCCTGGCGCATCATAACCCGCGTGCTCCTGCCCGAGGCCCTTCCCGGGCTCCTCATGGCCGTCACCATCGCCATAGTGACCCTCATCAGCTATTCGGCGATGGCCGGCATGGTGGGGGGAGGGGGCCTGGGCGATCTGGCCATCCGTTACGGCTATCACCGCTACCAGACCGACATCATGTGGGCGACGGTCCTGATCCTGGTCCTGGTGGTGCAGCTCGTGCAGCACGTGGGGGACAAGCTCGTCCTGAGGTTTTCGCGGAGGTGAGGGGCCCCGGCCCCGCCGGGGGCTCCCGCGCTGACCGCTGAGGCCGCCCCGCCCTGCCGGGCGGTCGCGGCCGGCCCCCCTCCGGGGAGGGCCCGCCGGAGAGGGACGCCCGGCCCCTGCGGGGAGGGAGTCCCGGAAGCCCGCGCACCCGATACCCCTTGCCGATCGTCAGGGACCGGAGGGGGGCGCCGGGGCCTCCTTCCGCCTTCCGCCTTCCGCCTTACGCCTTACGACTTCCATCCTCCGCCCCTCGCCGCCCGGAGCTGCCCCGGAGCTGCCCCGGAGCTGCCCCGGGGCGGTCTCGTCCGTCACGCGCCCGGGCGAGGCGCGGGGGGGCGCCATGCGCCCCCGCCGCATGCTCGGGCCTGCGGCCCGGGAAACCCGCCCATGCCCGCCGCGAGGAAGCCCCTGGCGGCGGGGCCGCCCGGCGCCTGCCGCCAAGAGGCCGGCGCCGGTCAGAAACACAGGGAGAAACCCAATGAGAAGCATCTTGTCTGCCCTCGCGTCCGCTGCCATGATCCTCGCCGCCCAGGCGGCCCTCGCCCAGGACAAGCCCCTCGTCGTGGGGACGGTCGCCGGCTCCGACGTGGACATCCTCAACAAGGCCGTCGAGGTGGCGGCCCGGGAAGGCCTCGCGGTGGAGATCCGGGAGTTCAGCGACTACGGCCAGCTGAACCCCGCGCTGGCCGCGGGGGACATCGACCTCAACTCCTTCCAGCACATCCCCTACCTGGAGAGCTACCTCAAGGATCACCCCGACGGCCTGGTCTCCGTCGGGACCACCTACGTCTCCCCCATAGGCTTCTTCTCCCGGCGGATTAAATCCCTGGACGAGCTCAAGAAGGGCGACACCGTGGTCATACCCAACGACCCCTCCAACGGCGGCAGGGCGCTCCTCCTCCTGCAGGCGGCGGGCAAGATCAAGGTCAAGCCCGAGGCCGGGATCACCCCCACGCCCTTCGACGTCGTGGAGAACCCCCTGGAGCTGAAGATCGTGGAGGTGGACGCGGCCCAGACCTACGCCTCCCTGGAGGACGCGGCCGCGGCGGCCATCAACAACAACTACGCCCAGGCGGCGCGCCTCAACCCCCTGAAGGACTCCATCTACCTGGAGGACAGCAACTCGCCGTACGTGAACGTCATCGTGGCCCGCGAGACGGAAAAGGACGACCCCAGGTTCCAGAGGTTCGTGAAGGCCTACCAGAGCGGGGAGGTGGCGGCCTTCATCCTCGAGAAGTTCGAGGGCGCGACCCTCCCGGCCTTCGAGTACGAGGGCGGCGCGACGGCCGCCAAGGGGAAATAGCCGCCCCCTGCCCCCGCCGGAACCGGAGGGCCGCCGTCCTTCCGTACGCGGCCGGGCGTCTGCGGCTGGCGTCCGCCCGCCCGGCCAAGAACCCCCCGGAGCCATTCCTTCCGGGGGGTTCTTGCGTCAGGAGGCGGCCAATCCCAGGGCCGGGCGGGTTCCGGGGGGACGTCCGCCGGGATCCCTCGCCGGGCAGGGGTGTCACTGGGATCGGTCAGGGACGGGGGAGGCCGCGCGGCTAGCGTCCCGTGGCCCGGCCGCCGGGAGGCGGTCGATCCTCCCGTGGATCCCATGCGTTCCGGCGGGAAGTGTCCCGGGTTCCCGTCGCGGGCGGGGGCTTTGCCGGGGGTAGCCAGGGAAGGGGGGCAGGACGGCGGCGGGCCCGTGCCCCTCATGCGTTCCGGCGGGACTGCCGACGGGTTTCCATGCCGGGAAAGGGCTTGCCGGGAAACGTTTTCCGGGGATCCGTCAGGGAAAGGGTTTGCGGGGATCCCTCACGGAAAGGGGGCATCGGAGGGTGACCGGTCACGGTCAGTGCCCGCGTTCTGCCGGGAGATCCGCCCGTGCCACTCGAGCGTCCCAGCGGTACGGCCACCGCGCTTCCCAGCCAGACAAGGGTTTGCCGGGGCCCGGCAGGGGCGGGGAGGCAGGAGGGCGGCCCGGACTTGGGCCCGGGCATGGGGTGGCGTTCCGCCCGTGCGCATCAGGAGTTCCGGCGTGACGGCCAACGTGGTTCCCTGCCGCGCGGCGGCTAGCCGGGATCCCCAGCGGGAAGGGGAATGGGAGGGGAGGGATGCCGGCCTGCGGCGGGATCGCGTCTCCCAGGACGGTAAACCCCCGAACCCCGTGGGAGCCGGAATGACGGCTGCCGGTTCTCCCCGCGGCACGGGTGGTTCCCGGCGGGGTTCGCCTAAGTCCACTGACGGGTGGGCGCCGAGGGCCGCTCATCCCCGGACGCGGGGGGGCGGAGGGACGGGCACCGTCAGCGCGGGCGGGTCTTCCAGGGGCCTGGTCGGCGCCGGGCGGGCGGCGCAGAAGGGAGGCCTGGACACGTGAGGTCGCCGGGGCAGGAGGGGCCGCCCCGTGGCGCGGGCGTGTGGGCCGGGCTTTCGGGAAGAACGGGTCCGGCGGGGGGGCCGGCGGCCCGGTAGCGGCCGCCCTGGCCCTTCAGTGTCTCCGTCCGCCGCCCGCGGCATGGCGTCGCTTCTTGCCGAATTTCGCGGGACGTTTGGGGGCGGGCTTGGCGGGGGTTCGCGGCTCCTCGGGAGGAGCCGGGATCCCGGGACCGGTTCCCGCGTCCGTTGCGGCTTCGCCAGGAGTCTCCCGGATAAGGCCATCCCCGGCCGCCTCGTTAACCTGCGCGGATCCAGGGTCGGCAGCCCTGAGGGGGGGGCTGCCGGGCTCGCCCCCCAGGCGGGAGCCGTGCGCGGAGGGGAGGGCGGGCGCAGATGAGGCCAGGGGGTTATCCCCGGATGCGGCCTCGTGACCGGCCCCGTGCGTGTCATCCGGCGCGTTTCCGGACACGGTCCCGCAGTCTGTCCCGAGGGCGGCGGCTCTGTCGGGCCCTGTCATGTCCCGGGACGCGGTTACGGAAACTTCCGAGCGGCCGGAACCGGGCGGAGCCTGGGGCACGGTTGCGGGCGCGGTCTCGCGGACGGCCTCGTACGGGGCCGGAGGCTCGGGTTCGGCGACGGGCTTGGGCCCGGCCTTGGGCCCGGGCTTGGGCCAGACCCTCTGGTCGGCTCTTGGGGAGATTGCGGATCCGGGCCTTCCGCCCGGCCTCCCGGCGGCGGGCGCGGCCTGGCTGGCCCGATGTTGCCCCACGACGCGCCCCGCCGGGGCGGGCCTGATGATGCGGGCGGGCTCGAAGTCATCCCCCTGGCCGTCACCGGCAGGATAGGCCTTGCCGGGGGCTCCGGCGCGGGGTTTGCGGGCCGGAACGCCGGGCCCCCTGGCGAGTTCCTGGCGGATCGGGAAGGGGGGGCCTTCGAACCGGTATTTGGCCACCGGGGAGTGCTCGGCGCCACCCGGATCGAGACGGCTCTTGTAGAGCGTTAAAGCATCCACGGAGAAGGCGCCGAAGAGCTTGGCCTTGTTCTTGGTCACCAGCTGCACCAGCTCCTTGGATGGCTTATTCTTGAAGCGGGCCACCAGCATGGAGGGGCGGTAGAGCCTCTTGAGGGCGGGCGGCACCCCCTCGATGCCATCCAGAGCCTGATCCACCGCGTCTTTCACGGCGGTCAATGGGGCGGCGTCCTCCACACGGCTGCACAGCAGGTAGACGCCCTTGGCGGGGTGGATGTAAAGGCCCTTGAGGGAGATGGCGAAGGGGCCGCAGGCGGAGACCGCCGCCAGGGCGGTTTTCACGACTGGAACGAGCTCCGGGATCACTTCGCCGATGAACCGGACGTTCACGTGAAGGTTGCGGAGCGGCAGTTCCTCGAGTTCCGGCGCCTTGCCCTCAAGCCAGATGTACTTGAACTGAACCCTTTGCGGCACGGGAAAGGCCGTGAAGAGCCTGGTTCTGGTGATTTTGGAGGGGGCGGGCTGGGTAGGGGTCAGCAGTTCCATGCGGTGGCCTGAAAGGGCGAAGGAGGCGCCACGGGAGGCGATGCGGCCCTCGCCGACGGGGTGGCGGAGACTGGCAGGGTTCCAAATGCGAAAATAGCACACTCCGCTACGCTTGTTAAGGACGCCAGGGAATGGGGAAGAGAGAGTCATCCTGTCGCTAATGAGAGCGTCCCCGGCATCGGAGGGCCGCCTGCCCCCCTCCGGCAGCCGGGAGGGTGGCGGGGCTTAGCGATGGCCGGACCGTCTTCAGGGGCTGCTTCCGGGGGCTGGTCTTCGCTGAGCTTGGCACCTTGGGTGAGGCTGTTTCGTTCCAATGATCAGAAGGAGCTGTCCCTCTCCGGAAGAGCCGCCGGATAAGTCCAACGAAGGTTTGGTTTTTACTGATATATATTATAAAGTATTATTAATATAATATTAATTATAAAAAATATAATAACTAAATACAGTATCATTGATTAGGTCTTCCTCTATCGGAGATGGTCTTGAGATATCACGCGGCCCGTTCTTTCACGATTATTTAGCAGACGGCAAGCGTTTCGGTCAGCCTGGAAGCAGATGCAGACGACAATCTCTGCCAGGTGAAGAGGAACGGCCTTCTGTCTGGGGCTTCCTGGCCACCTCAGATCATTCGGGAGAAGAATGAGGAAATAGAAGGCAAAAATAGATGATGGCCTCGCAGAAAGCCTCTTTCCAAGACAGACGTTAGTTTAATATATATTATAATATTTAAAATATATAATATAATTAATATTATATAGTCATACTTGGAAATGCTCAATGGCTGGGTCTCAGCGAAGGCATCAAGATATATATTCCTGTCTTTCCCTCCAGGAATCAAATGTCAGTAATAGGGTTAAATGTATCATCCAGCTTTCATTTCGACCTTGAGGGAGGGCTTGTCCAGCAAGAGAGGTGCATCTCAGCAAAAGAGAACTGTTTTAGTAAAGAAACAATATTAAAATAATTTATTTATGATATTTATATATAAAAATTATAGCTAATAGATCTTAGAAAGCCATAGTATGCTTGGATCGTTCGCATCCGCCACAGCAGGCCAGGAAAACTCTATCCAGCCAACTTGGCCAGAGCCCGGCGGGGTGCAACGACAGCATGTCAGAACAGGGTGCGAGCCGGGTACGGACGCTCTATTAGGAGATAGGATGATCGGTTTAAACCGCAAAATATGGCTTTAATTCAAGCCGTTGAGGAAACCGGGGAAGAGAGTCCGGCCGGCCGGCGTTCCCGGAGCCTGCGCCCTGCGATGGGCGCGGATGGCCCCTGATGGAGCCGGAAACTGCTTCAGAGCTAAAGCTGTTATTGTAACTTGTTGTAATAACTGATTTTTATGCAGGATTATTGCATGATCAGGGTTTTTGGGAAGGAATCCTCTTTGACAATCCAGAGGATGATGTGTTACAAACCCATTTACGCTTTTCGGACGGCTTGGCCCCGGCCTCCTCCGAAAGACGTGCGCTACGGAGGGAGGGCCCAGCGCCCCTCCGATGCGGGGCTGTAGCTCAGTTTGGGAGAGCGCATGACTGGCAGTCATGAGGTCAGGGGTTCGATCCCCCTCAGCTCCACCATTTCCCTGTCCGATCAAGTCCTAGAGAAGCCCGAAAGCTATGAGTTTTCGGGCTTTTCCTTTGCGTGGGGAAGGCCGGGCGAGAGCCGGGTCAGCCGGCTAGTGCCTAGACTCTATTGAAATTGCGGGTAAAGTCTAATAAGTTTTCTCCGTGCACCCTTGGACGTGAATTGCCACTTGTGCTTGTTAGCTGCAGCATTCTCCCACTTCTCCCAGGCTTTGGTCTGCTCAGTCGGATGCTCATGTGAAGCTATATCCTGTCTTTCAATCCGGTGTCAGCCAGGTTGCTGGTTTCTATTTCCGCCATAATCGGCCGCGAACCGCGCTTTGGCGCATGATGCCTCTCGAGGCATCGCGCAATGAGTCCAGCCATCTGCGCAGTAAAAGCACTGTACAACGAGCTTTTATTATGTGCGGTGATGATATCGCATGCCAATATTATCTTATTATCATCAGGAAAATCCTCATTGCACAGTATATCGGCCTGATAAGCCCGGTACACCTTTGCCATGCGCATCAAGACGTCAGCTCCGCGCCACCCTTTAAGGGGAGCAAGAAACATGGATACCGCCGCGGATCCCTCGCGTGAGCACCCCGTATAGTATTTCCTGGGGGAACCGGGTATCGCGCCGACGGGCTTCCTGACCTCTCCAATCAGCTGCCTTGATGATTCATCCATGCAGATCAGCGCTCATGCCTCCGACGCGGGACGCTTGTTGACACCGAGGATGTCTTCCATGGCGGCGGCAGGTCGCGGTGATTCAGACGGAGGTATGCACCATTCCCTGCTTTGCCAGCGCTTTTAGGCATTTCTATTAGAGTCCGCCGAAAGGCTTCACGCGAGACATGTCTCCCGCCGAGAGTTTGGATTTTTCCACCAGTCCCCTGACCCGTCCCCCTTTGACGCCGTCTTCTGTCTGCCCGCAGGCAAGGACAATCAGGTTGGCTTCATCATCACCGTCGAGAAACGGTGGCCTGTGGCCTCTCGGCCCGTATCGCAGGGCGGTAACAATACCATACGTGACAAACCGTTTCCTCAGCTCTTCAATGACTCGGACAGACATGCCGGATCCGATTGCCACACCCATGTCAGCATGCCCCCTTTCATTGCATGGAATGGGAGCTTGAGCCCGTTTGCGTCTCTCAGCCGAATGCTTCCCTCTCTAGATGATGTCATCCGGCGCCTTGAGCTCATCATCATCAAGAGTGACTTAGTTTTTTATTGCCACAGCCACCTCCTGGCGGGCAGATTCAGCCCTGAGTTGGCTGATACAACCAGATCACCTGCCTAATAAGGCTAGTTATGGCTAAATATATTTTTTTTAAATTAAATCAAGGTTATGCTTGAGGAAATATCGAGATGTTTTAACCTCCCTGTCTGGTGCTTTGGGATTAGATATAGATGCTATATGCATCACATGTTCACCAGCGTCTGGGTGCTAGGGTGCCCCGACATGATCCTGAAGCAGGCAGGCTATGCCATGAGATCCCTCCGCCTGGAGCTTCTGCGTGACCTGGCGCGCCGCACCCGCGTGCATGCCGGCGAGACAGGCCGCCTTTTCAGCGGCAGGCGCCTCTGCGCCGGTTTCCTCGGGACGGCGGGGGACGCGCGTCTGCGTCACCGGGTCGCGCTCCCTGGAGACCCGGCGCAAGGCGCAGGGTGACGGCAGGAAGGGCTTCATGAGCCGCGGCTTCCGCACGGCGTGCCGCAGCTTCGCCAAGGGCAACACGGGCGTGACATTGCGGTTCCGCCTGGCGCAGCTCCGGAGGGATACCCGGCGCCGCGCGGACATTCTGGCGGACGGGGCGGTCCGCAGGCACGGCGGGGCCGGGGCGAGGCCGGCCCGGGAGATCGTCCACGGGTACGAACGGCTCCGTAAGCTCCCGGAGGGCGGGGACGGGGGGCCGGCTTCGCGGCTCCGGGCGAGGCCCGCCCGGCTCAGGGAGGGGCTGACGGGGCACGCCCCGGACGCCCCGCCGGATGCCAGGTTGCGATCGCCGCGAGGTTCAGGGACTGGGGCCGGCCCCGCTCCACGTTCCCGGACAACCCGGAAATCCCCCCGTGAACAACTGCGCCGGGATCGGGCCCTGGGGCGGCCCCGCCGACTCCGGGAAGACAAGCCACGGGACGCAGGGCGTAAGCATGATCTGGTGCCTTAGAGACCTTCTGGCCCTTCCAGTGGACGCTCCGCCTCAGTGGCACCGGCGCTGAGGCGGCTCACGGAGGCCCTGACGGCCGTAACCAGGGGGGCTCTGCCGTCCCTCGTGAACCCGGGACAGCCGGTCGCGGACGGGTCCGTCAGGACGGCGCGGGAGGAGTGCAGGCAGGGAAGGAAAGAGAGGCCGCCCTGACGGCAGGGAGGGGCAAGAAAGCCGCAGGAAGGCGGGAGGGGCCGGGAGGGGCCGCGCCCGGGACGCCGCCCAGCAGGGAGGGGCGGGGAGGGTGTCGGCCGGCAGGCCAGCCCGGGAAGGGCGGGCAGGCGGAGCCTATCCCCGGGCCCCTGGTTCCAGCCCCGGCGGGACGGGCCGGGGGAGTGGAGCCCCGGCTCCCATACCCGAGGTGTGGCGCGGGGGGTGTCTGCCCGGAAGCAGCTCCGGCGGGGTTATTTCGGGGGGGGGTGGCGTCAAGGATGCCCGTCCCTCCAGGAAGGGCCTGGACTACCCGGACCGCGAGCCCGCCGGGTGAGGCCGCATCCGCCGGGCGGCACCCCGGGATCCTGGCCCGGAAGGAGGTGCGGGAACTCCGCGCCCCGGGCGGTGCCGCGGGTCAGGCCGCCGTCCCCCGGCGGTGGACGCGTCCGGAGACCGGCCCTGAGGCGCCGCTGGTCCCCTCAGGGCGCGTTGCCAGGGGTACGGCCGCCGCCCTTCCAGGGGCATCAGGTTCCGCCCGCAGGGATTTCGCGGCCCCCCCGGCACCGGGGCGGACGCTTCCTGCGGGACGGCGGAGACGAGTCCCGCCCCTGCCTTGGACGGACACGGTCTTCCGGCAAGGGACAGGCCCTGCCGGACGCCGGGGGGAATCCCCGCCCACTGGGAGGCCGCGGCATGGCCTGGGCACGCGCCCACGGGCCAAGGCCACGGATCAGCGCCAGAGGCAGCCTTCATGCAAGGCGGCGTGCCTGGTGCCTTGAGACTTGATAAACGGCATCTGGCGCTGCCAGCGGCAATGATACAATCGAGCGTGAACACTTAAGAATTAATCATTGCACTGGTAAGCAATTAAACATTGCACTGGTAAGCAGCTGATGGATAATCACAGGACCGGCTTGCTCGAGGGACGTGAGGGTACGATGCGTTGACATCCTCCCCGCCCTAAAGGACGGGGATTCCCTCCGGATGCAGGGTCTTGCGACCCTGGTTCCCGAAGGCTGGTTCCTGCTTCCCTGCCCCCGGAGCCGTTCCCCGGGGGCTCCTGCGGGGGGCCCCGGGCGCCCCTCCCCCGCAGGCGAGGACGGCCCGCCCGGCCGCCAGGACGCTGAGGGCGCCGACATGATCGGCGCCGCCCCCGCATCCGCGTTCCGGGCACCGGAACCCTGCCCGGGAGGGCCCGTCCCCGGCGTCCGCGCGCCGGCGTTCCGGCACGTCCGGCCGACGCAGCGCGGATCGACCTTCGCGAGCCTCCCGCCCCGTCCCGCGGGCTTCCAGCCGGGCGTCGGGACGGAAGCGCCCCGGCCCGTTCCGGGATCGCCAGGGTGAGGCCGCCCCTGGCCGCCGCGTGGCGTCCGGGTTCCCCCGGCGTCCCCTGGCCGGGGCGGAAGCGGGGGAACCCCGCCAACCTCCGGAAGAGCCGGCCGGGCGCCTGGCACGGATCCCAGAGGGCCTGTCGCCGGGCGCCGGCGGATGATTCCCCCGGCCGGGGAGGATCCGGATGACGGCGCCGGACGGTCGGGATCCTGCAGGGCCGGGCGTGATCCGGGAGCGGGGGATCCCGTTTTCCGGACGGGACATCTGACTCCTCAGGGCACGGTTCCGGGCGACGGGTTCCGCTGCCTGAACCTGTGTCCCCTGCGGATTAGCATCGAGATCCGGTTGCCCGGCTCACTCAGGCGGGGGTTTGGGGGATCGTGGGTGAACAGGAGGGATGGATTCCACAGCGGCAGTCTTTCCGTAGGCAAGCTGGCCGTTCACCTATCCTTTGTCTCAACACACAGAAGTAAATTATTTAAAATATAATACATAGATAATATAAATAATATTTATAATAACTTATATATATAAATAGGAAATATATCGAGACACGGAACCGTCCGGGATGTTGTTCCCGGAAGATCGCGCTATCCCTCACCGTCCTGAAGGAAGGGGCCTCCCGCGCGTCTCAGTGAAAGAAACGGCGGCCTTCCCGCCGCGGCGGCACGCGAACCGCCTCCCCGCGGCCCGTGAAGCCCGGCGGCAAGGCAGGCGAAGGCGTCCCCGGGCGGCATCGCCGCAGGCCCCGTCCCGCAAGGCCGGCGCCCCCCCGGGGGCGTTTGGCATCGGGTTCCCAACCGGCCCCACGCCGCAACGCTGCCTTTGTCCAGGATCGCCTGTCCGGCGTCCCGTCCGCTCCCGGCCCGCCTCTCCCGGCCCGCCGCTCCCGGCCAGCAAAGCCGCGGAAAGAACCCGCCCGCCGGTGAAAATCCTCCCGAAGCCGCCGGCCTGGATGGCCTTGCCGGACCGGCAGAACCTTCCGTACCCGCCAAGACCGCCGGGATCCCATGGCTGCCTGGCCTATCCTGCCATGACCGCCATGGCCGCCGGGACTGGACAGCAGGAGGACCACCGGGCGGGACGGCATCAGTCCGCGAAAAACGCGTCCCGCCTAGGCAGACGGCGTCTTCCCGATCATCCCGTCGCGACGGCCCGCCACTCCCGCGAGTCCCTCCGCGTCCCGCGCCCCGTCCCGCGCCACCGCCCGGAGGGGCGCCCATGCCGGGCCGCCAGCCGGGGCCGCGCTTACCACGCCGGCGCCGGAAAGCCCGCGGCGCGGCGCGGGGGATTCAACATGCGTCCCCTTCCGCGCCCCCGTCTGGCCTCCCGCTGGAAGAAAACTCCCGCGCCGCGCGCTCCCCCTCCTGACGTGGCGGCAAGCTCCCGGCAGGGCCGCATGCGCCTTACCGGCCCGGAAAGACCCCGGCCCGGAAAAGCCTCAGTCCCGTAACCCCCCGGCCCGGAAGCCGCTGCCCCCGGCGGCGGCAGGGAGGGCGCGGAAACCGGGGGAGCGCCGTCTTCCGCGGGGGAGCCCGCCACCCGCCGAGGCGGGGGCCGGGAGCCCTCCGGGCGGCGCCCGGGGGACGGGGCCGCTTCCGGGAGGCCCCGAGGGGCGCCCGGCCCCGGGCCGGGGAAGGGGCCGGGGTCAGAACTTGAGGGAGGCTATCCTCTCGGCCGCCTCCTTCAGGCGGGGGACCTCCTGGACCAGGGCGAAGCGCACGTAGCCCTCCCCCGAGGGCCCGAAGCCGACGCCGGGGGTGGAGACGACGCCCGCGTCGTTCAGGAGCTTGGAGCAGAAGCCCTTGGAATCGAGGCCCCTGGGCACCCGGGCCCAGACGTAGAAGGTGTAGTCGGTATGGAGGTAGCCTATGCCCGCCCGGTCCAGGGCCCGGCAGAGGATCTCGCGGCGCTCGCCGTACAGCCTGCCCATGGCGGCCACGTCCGCGTGGTCGCTTTCCAGCGCCTTCATGGCGGCGAGCTGGACCGCCTGGAAGACGCCCGAGTCGACGTTGCTCTTGACGAGCCCCAGGCCCCTGATGAGGGTCTCGTTGCCCGCCGCCCAGCCGATCCGCCAGCCGGTCATGTTGAAGGTCTTGGAGAGGGAGTGGAACTCCACGGCCCTCGCCTTGGCGCCGGGCACCTCCAGGATGCTGGGGTGGGGCTTGGGCCGGGGAGTCACCTCGGAGTAGGCGGCGTCCGAGCAGGCGATGAGGTCCCACTTCTCCGCGAAGGCCAGGAGCTCGTAGTAGAACTCCAGGGACGCGGCCGCGCCGGTGGGGTTGTTGGGGTAGTTGACCCAGACGATCTTGGCCCTCGCCAGCTTCCCCTCGGGGACGGCCCGCAGATCGGGCAGGAAGCCGTTCCTCTCCAGGAGCGGCATGAAGACCGCCTCGCCCCCCGCGAAGAGGGTCCCGCTCCGGTAGACCGGGTAGGCGGGCTCCGGGCACAGCACCACGTCGCCCGGGTTCACGAAGGCCAGGGGGAAGTTGGCGAGCCCCTCCTTGGAGCCGATGAGGGAGCAGACCTCGAGGTCCGGGACCAGGTCCACGCCGTGGCGGCGCCTGTACCACCGGGCGACCACCTCGCGGAAGGCGTTCATGCCGGAGTAGACGGGATACTGGTGGTTGGCCGGGTCGGCAGCGGCCTCGGCCAGGGCCCGCACCACGAAGGCGGGCGTGGGCCGGTCGGGATCCCCCACGCCCAGGTCGATGACGTCCACGCCGCGGGCCTTCACCTCGTCGCGGACCCGGTCGAGCTCCTTGAATAGGTAGGGTGGCAGGGCCTTGAGCCTGTCGGAGAATTCGATGCTCATAGCAGCTCCTTGGGCCGCTTCCGGGAGGATCCGGCGGCGATGCGGCGGGGATCCGGCGCGCGGCAGCGGGTGAGGTGATGGGGCGTGGGGGGAGGAGGGCCGGCCGGGACACGCGGGGGGGCCTCCCCGGCGGGCGTCATTTCGCCCAGAGGGCGGCCGCCTGCTCGCGGAGCTTGAACTTCTGGATCTTCCCGCTCGCGGTGAGGGGGAACTCCTCGACCGTCTCCACGTAGCGGGGGATCTTGTAGTTGGCGATGCGGTTCCGGAGGTACTTGCGGACCTCCCTGGCGTCCACGGGCGGCTCCCCTTCGTGGACGATGATGAAGACCCCCAGCTCCTCGCCGTGGAGGGTGGAGGGCACGGCCACCACCGCCACGTCCCTGACGCGGGGCATCCGGCGGATGGCCTCCTCCACCTCGCTGGGGTAGATGTTCTCGCCGGCGCGGATGATCATGTCCTTCCAGCGGCCGGTGATGACCAGGTAGTCGTCCTCGTCGAAGCGGCCCAGGTCGCCGGTGTAGACCCAGCCCTCCCTGTCCATGATGGCGTCAGTGGCCTCGGGGAGGTTGTAATAGCCGCGCATGTTGACGTAGCCGCGGACGGCCACCTCGCCTATCTTCCCCCGGGGGACGGTCTGGCGCGTCTCGGGGTCCACTATCCGGAGCTCCACGCCGGGCATGGCCCGGCCCACGGTGGAGGTGCGCTTCTCCAGGGTGTCGCCGGAGGTGGTCTGCGAGACCACCGGGGAGGTCTCGGTCATGCCGTAGCAGATGGTGATGTCCCGCATGTTCATGCGGTCGATGGTCTCCCGCATGGTCTTGATGGGGCAGGGGGAGCCGGCCATGATGCCGGTCCGGAGGCTCGTGAGGTCGAACTTGCCGAAGCTCTTCTGCTGCAGGAGCGTGATGAACATCGTGGGCACGCCGTAGAGGCCCGTGCACCGCTCCTTCTCGACGTTCACCAGGATGTCCAGGGCGGAGTAGATGTCGAGTATGACCATGCAGGTGGCGTGGTTGAGGGCGGCCATGGCCCCCAGGACCAGCCCGAAGCAGTGGAAGAGGGGCACCGGGATGCAGACGCGGTCGTCCTTCGTGAGCCCCTGCCGGTACCCGATCCAGTAGCCGTTGGTGACGATGTTCTGATGGGTGAGCATGACCCCCTTCGGGAACCCCGTGGTCCCGGAGGTGTACTGCATGTTCACCACGTCGTCCGGCCTCTGGGAGTCGGCTATCTCCCTGAGCTTCCCGGCCGGGAAGCCCTCCCCGCCCCTCAGAAGCTCGGCGTAGCTCCAGAAGCCCGGGGGCGTGCTGTCCTCGGGGCCCAGGAAGAAGGCCTTCTTGAGGAAGGGGAGCGCCTTCGACCTCATGCCGGTCCGGCCCCCCTCGGCTATCTCGGGGGCGATTTCGAGTATCGCGTCCACGTAGCTGAACCCCCTGAACCCGGGGATGCTGAAGACGTAGTGGCTCTCCGACTGGCTCAGGAGGTACTCGATCTCTGCGCGCCGGTAGTGGGTGTTCACGGTCACGAAAACGGCGCCGATCTTGGCGCAGGCGTAGCAGACCGTGAGCCACTCTGGCACGTTGGTGGCCCACATGGAGATCCGGTCCCCCGGCTCGACCCCCGCGGCGAGGAGCCCCCTCGCCAGGACATCGACCTCCTCGTTGAGCGAGGCCCAGGTGTAGCGTTTTCCCACTGCCGGATAGACCATGGCCTCGTAGTCCGGACACTCCCTGGCGTTGCGCTCCAGGACCTGGCCTATGGTCATGTTGACTAGATGTCCCTGCATAAATGCCGTTTTCTCTCTATAAGTCGGGCGGGGAGCAAGAGCCGCTGGACGGAAAGGCCGAAGGCCGGAGAGGCCGCGGGCCTGGTGGGACGGGAGCCGGGAAGGGGCGAGAGCCGGAGGACGGCAGGGCCGCCCCGCATGCCGGCGGAGGGCGGGCGGGACGCCCCACTGCTGGCAGCGGACG
>JAITEZ010000015.1 GCA_031281735.1 Deltaproteobacteria bacterium
CCCGGCCGGGCCGGGCCGGGCGTCTCCCCGGACCCGGAGCCGGGTCCCGCCGGGCCGCGCGCCCGGAGACCGGGTCAGATCCATCATCCGAGCCGGCCCGCGAGGGCCGGCCTCCAGCCCCCTGGCGCATCCCCCCAGGGGGGTCATGGGAAACCACAGATGACCGCTGCAACCTTCGCCCTGCTGGCCCTCGCCTTCCTGCAGTCCGCCCACGCGACGGGGGGCCGCTTCCCCGCCGCCCCTGAGGGCGCCTCCGCCGCAGGCGGGGCCGCCCCGCAGGCGATCTCCCCGGGCCCTCTTGCCGAGGGCGCCGCGGGCGGCCCGGGCGCGGGGGGGGCCGCGGCCCCGCCCGCCGAGGACTCGTTCATGGTGACCCTTGCCTCTCCTCCCGTGACGACGGGGGCGGGACGGGCCGCGCCCGGCAACCGTACCGGCGGCGATCTTGACGATGTCGAACATGACGATGTCGACAGTGACGATGTCGGCGGCGGGCGCCCCGGCGGCGCCTCAGACGGCGGCTCGGTATCGGACGGGCCTCCGCCGCGGCCGGAGGGCACGGGCCCGGCGGGGGCCGGCGGGGAAGGGGGCACGGCGGGAGCCGCCGTCTCGGGCGCTGCGGCCGCCTCAGGCGGCCGTTCGCGGAGCGGGGCGTGCGCGGATGGCGATGATGCCGACGCGGCAGCCTGCGCTTCAGTCGACGCCGTTCCGCCGGGCGGGGACGGGACCGGGGCAGGCAGGCCGCCCGAAACCTCCGCGCCTTCCGGGGCGGGCAGGCCCCCCGAGACCGCCACGCCTTCCGGTACCGCCAAGGCTTCCGGTGCCGGAAGGCCCGCCCGCGCAGGGAAAGCCATGGAAGCGCGGACCGGGTCCCGGTCCGGCGAGGCCGCTGTCCTTGCACCCGCAAGCGACCTCCGTAACGCGGCTTTCCGGTCGACCGGAGCCACCGTCGCCTATCCCGGGTCCGGCGGAGGGGACGGCGCTGGCGGCGGCGGTGACCCTGCGGGCCCTGCAGCGGGGACCACGGCCGGCACCGCCGCGGACGGCGCGGCGAGCCCCGCGGCGGGCGTGCCGGAAGGCCCCGGCCCCGCCTCTCCCGCGGGCCCCGCCGCGGACGCCGCCGCCAGTGGCGGCGCAGGAGTCCCCGCAAGCCCCGACGACGGCGGCCCGGCGGCAGCCGCACCTGCGGATCCGGCGGGGGCCGGGGCCGAACGTGCGGAGGCCCAGCAGGAGGCCTACGAGCGCTCCCTGCGGGAGCTCCTGCCGGCCTCGCCCGAGCAGATCCGCGTCTTCCGGGAGAGGGCGGACTCCCGCGAGAGGGCCCTGGCCGACCCGCCGCCCGCCGCCATCAGGACCCGCACGGTGAGCCTCAGCCTGGAGCCTGGCTTCACGCCGCCGGCGGTGGTGCTCACCCCCAACCTCGTGACCGCCCTGGTTCTCCTCGACTCCAGCGGGAGCCCCTGGCCGGTCTCGGCGAGCGTGCTGGGCAGCTCCGAGCTCTTCACGGCGGAGGTCATCCGGGACTCCTCCCGCAACCGGGTGGTGCTCTCCCCCCTGACTTCCCACGGGAGCTCCAACCTGGTCCTCGCCCTCGAGGGGCATGACATCCCCCTGGTGCTGAGGCTCGAGACCCGCTCCGGGGTGGAGGAGGGGAGGAGCGTGGACGGCCTGGTCATCTACCAGGTGCGGGGCCGCGGCCCCCTGGCCGCGCCCGAGCTCACGAGCTCCCCTCAGCCGGGCCCGGTGAGCGCCGACCTCTACGGCGTCCTGGACGGCATCAGGCCGGAGGGATCGACCGTGCTCCAGGCCAGCCCCCCCGTGGGGGACACGGACTTCATACGGTCCGGGGACACCCTCTACGTGCGCACCCGCCACGCCCTCGTCTGGCCCGCGAGCCGGGCCCGCGTCTCCGGGGCGGGCGGCTGGACGGTCTTCGAGGCCCCGCTGGAGGACACGGCCCTCCTGAACGTGGGGGAGGACATCAGGCGGGTGACCCTCGCGCGGCCGGACGACGCCGGGTGACGCGGGGCGGCGCGGGAGGCGCGCTGGCCGCCCGGCTCGTCGATCCCCCCCTGGTCGGCCGGCCCCGGACGGTCCCGGCGCCCGTACCGCCCCCGTCTTTACCCCGGGTGGAGTTACCGCCTCAGCCCGCGCATCTCCAAGCGCGGCCCGATGAATTTCACCCGCTCGGTCTCCAGGCACGGCCCGATGAATTTCACCCGCTCGGTCTCCAAGCGCGGCCCGATGAATTTCACCCCCTCGGTCTCCAAGCGCGGCCCGATGAATTTCACCCGCTCTGTCTCCAAGCGCGGCCCGATGAATTTCACCCCCTTGGTCTCCAAGCGCGGCCCGATGAATTTCACCCTCTCGGTTTCCATGCACGGCCCGATGAATATCACCCTCTCGGTCTCCAAGCACGGCCCGATGAATTTCACCCGCTCGGTTTCCATGCACGGCCCGATGAATTTCACCCTCTCGGTTTCCATGCACGGCACGATGAATTTCACCCGCGCCGCTTCCCTGCACAGCCAGATGACTATCGCCTTCGCCGCTTCCATGCACAGCCAGATGTATTTCTCCCGCGCCGCTTCCATGAACGGCAAGACAGCGTCCGCCCTCTGCCGTCCCGGGAGTGACGCCGACTCGAGCGGTTCTTCCCGCCGCCGCCAGCCGTTCCCTTCCCCCTGACCGCGTCGTCGGCAACGCGGTTCCGTTCGCCCGTACCGTTCCGGCCGGCGCGCGTCTCCCTCGCTGCCAAAGCTTGCGCCGCCCCTGGCGGCGGCACCGCCCGAACCGCGGCCGCCGCCCCTGGCGGCGGCGGCACCGCCCAGACCTCGGCCGCCGCCCCTGGCGGCGGAACCGCCCGAACCGCGGCCGCCGCCCCTGGCGGAGGCACCGCCCGAACCGCGGCCGCCGCCCCTGGCGGCGGCGGCACCGCCCGCGCCGGCAGAACCCGGCCGCCCGGGCGCCCCAGGCATCGCCAGGGCCCCGGCGGCCCAGGGGCGCCGCCCGCGCCGCCAACCGGAGGCACAAGCCATGGAAAACCGTTCCGGAGCATCCCTCGCCTACCTCTCAAGGGGGCACATGATCCTGGGGGGCCTCGTGCTCCTCGCGGTCGTCGCCACGGCGTTCATCTACTGCGCGGCGGCCGGCGGCGCCGCCGGCGCAGCCTCCCGGGTCGAGCCCCTGGCCGACGTCCGGGCGGAGTCGGAGGTGGGCGGCGAGGGCACCCCCGAATACAACGGCCTGGTGGACGCCCAGAACGCGGAGAGGGCCGCCGAGGCCAGGGCCAGCGGGGGATCCTACGTGGACGTGCCCACCGGCGGGAAGGCGCCCGCCGCCGCCCCGGGCCCCGGCCCCCTCCGGAGGGCCCCGGCGGGCGGGCCGGCGCCCCGCCGGGATCCCGCCGGGGCGCCGGCGGCGGGGCCGGACCCCGGGCCCCGGATGAACGCCAGGCCCCTGGCGCCCGCGGTCCCCCCGCGGGAGGCGGGGCGGGGGCGGGGCGGGCCCACCCCCGACGACCGGGCGCTCGCGGCGGACCTCAAGGCCCTGCACGAATCCCTCGCCCGCCGGGGTGCCCCGGAGGTGACGCTCGCCGCCCCCCCGGAGCGGCAGCGGGCGGCCGGGGAGGCGCCCCCGGCCACGCCCGCGGCGCCGGGGCTCCCCGCCGGCCTAGGGCCGGGGAGCGTCCTCTACGCCGTAACCGACCTCGCCCTCGACTCCGACCTGCCGTCCCCGGTGGTCGCGACCGTCGCCGAGGGCCCGCTCAAGGGCGCCAAGGCCCTGGGGAGCTTCCGGCTGTCTGGGGAGGGCCTGGCCATCGCCTTCACGCGGATAGTCCCCCCCGGCGGCCCCGAGATACGCGTGGAGGCCGTGGGGATCGACCCCGACGCCTCGCGCCCCTCCGTCCGCGCCTCCGTGGACACCCACTTCTGGGAGCGCTGGGGTAGCCTCGCCGCCGCGAGCTTCATCGAGGGCCTGGGCCGCGCGGCGGAGGGGCGCCGCACCAGGGTCTACGTCTCCGGGGACGCGGTGGTGGAGGACGGCGCGGGCAAGACCGCGCGCGACCTGGCCCTCGAGGCCGCCGGCAAGGTGGGCGAGCGCGCCGCCGTCCAGGTGGAGCGGGGCTTCGACCGCCCGCCCACGGTAACCGTGCGCGCGGGCGAGCACGTGGGCATCCTGCTGCTCTCCGTGGGGTGACGCCGCCCCGGGCCCCGCTCCGCCCCGCGCCCCGCTCCGCCCCGGGCCCGCCGGGGCGCCCCCGCCGCGCCCCTTCCGGCGCCCACCCCGTCTTCCCGCCGGGCCGTCCCGGCCCGGCTCCGCACGCCAGCCCCCCGCAGCGAGGCCCGCTCCCATGCCGCACGACGACGACATGCTCGCCAACCTGATACCCCACCTCCAGGGCTGGTGGGGCGCCCTCTCGGCCGCCCTCTGCCTCGCGGGCCTCGCGATCGTGGTCTGCGGGGTGGCCTCCCTGGCCCGGGGGGCCGCCTGCGGCCGCGCCCGGCCCTGGGCGGCCGCGGCCTTCGCCGTGGGGGCGGGGATCCTCCTCGTGAACCTGCCGGGCTTCCTGGACAGCCTGGCCCAGAGCGTCTTCGGGCACGCCTCCGTCCAGGGGCTCTCCTACCGCCCGCCCGAGCACCCCGCCCGGCACTACGTGCAGTTCGCGGTGCACCTCCTGGCCCTCGTGGGCCTGGCCGGCGTGGGCAGGGGCCTCCTGCTCCTCAGGGACTCCCCGGAGCGCCCCGGCCAGCTCGGGAGGGCGCTCGTGCACATCGCGGGCGGGACGCTCTGCGTGAACTTCGTTCCCACCCTCAGGATCCTCGGCAGGAGCCTGGGCCAGGACGTCGCGTCCGTCATCGCGGCGATCACCGGGTAGGCGGCGTGCGCCGCCCGCCCGCGCGGCGGCCGGCCGCAGCGTCCGCCAGACCGCCCCGCCGGGGCCGCGCCCGCGGCCGGCGCCCGGCGCGGGCAGGCCCTGCGGGGCCAAGGAGAAAAGAGTTGACAAGAAAGAACCGCAGGATCCCCGCGGCGACAGCCGCGCGCCCTCTCGCCGCCTGCCTGGGCCTCCTGGGCGGCCTCGCCCTCAGGGCCTCCCCGGCCCTCGCCCAGGGGCTGGGCGAGATTGGCGAGAACGTCACCAGCAACATCAGCGGGCTGGCCAAGGCCATCCTCGTGGGCGGCTTCGCGCTGGGGCTATACCTCGTGATCTCGGGGCTCTTCGAGTTTTACAACGCCAACCGCAAACCCAACTGCAGCTTCGGGGGAGGGGCCGTCAAGTGCGTCGTCGGGGCGTGCCTGCTGGCCATCCAGGCGATCATCGCCTCCTTCTCCGCCACGCTTTTCGGGGGCGACGAGTCCGGCTCCGGGCTTGGCACCCTGGGCTTCTGAGCCCGGGCGGCCGCGGCCGCCCCGCGCCGCGCCCCGGCTGACCCCGGGGCGCGGGCCCGCCAACGTCCCGATGAAAGGGGCTTCCGCCGGGAGGCGGTCGCCCGCGAGGTAGGAAATGACGAAGAGTACCGCGACAGAGAAGAGCCTGCCGCCCGCAGGGAATCCGGCGCCCACCGACGAGCCCGCGCCCAGCGCTGAACCCATGTCCGCTACCGAGCCCGCGCCCAACGCTGAACCCATGCCCTCCGCTGAGCCTGCGCCGACCTCTGAGCCTGCGCCGACCTCTGAGCCCGCGTCAGCATCTGAGCCTGCGCCCGCCGCCAAGCCCGCGCTCGTTGCTGAGTCCGCGCCCGACGCTGGGCCAATGCCTGATGCTGAGCCCTCGCCCGCCTCTGAGCCTATGCCCGCCTCAGAACTCACGCCAGACGCCGAGCCCGTGCCCTCCGCCGAGCTCAGGCCAGCCGCCAAACCTGAGACCACCGCCGAGCTTAAGCCAGCTGTCAAGCCTGGGCCTTCCGCCGAGCCCGTGCCATCTTCTGAGCCTGCGCCAGCCGCCGAGCCCGTGTCCTCCGCCGAGGCAGCGCCAGCCGCTGATCCCGTGTCCTCCGCCGAGGCAGCGCCATCCTCTGAGCCCGCGTCAGCCACAGAGCCTGCGCCCACCCCCGAGCTCTTGCCCGCCGCCGAGCTCATGCCCTCCTACGGGCCCGTGCCATCCTCTGTGCCCGCGCCGTCCACTGAGCCCGTGTCCTCCGCCGAGCCAGCGCCATCTTCAGAGCCTGTGCCAGCCGCCGAGCCCGTTCCCTCCGCCGAGCCCGTGCCCGCTGCCGGGGAGGTGGAGTCCCCAGCCGCCGGGAAACCCGTGTCTGCGGCTGACGGCAAGCCCTCCCCCTCCCGGAGGGCATCCCGCGCCAGGAAGGCCGCGCCCGCCGCAGGGAAGGCGCCCGCCCCGGCCGCCGAGCCCGGGCCCGCCGCCGGGGAGGCGGAGTCCCCAGCCGCCGGGAAGCCCGTTTCTGCGGCGGACGGCAAGCCCTCCCCCTCCCGGAGGGCATCCCGCGCCAGGAAGGCCGCGCCCGCCGCAGGGAAGGCGCCCGCCCCGGCCGCCGAGCCCGCGCCCGACTCCAGGTCCGAGTCCGTCTCAGGATCCGCTTCCGCCGCCGGGCCGGCGCCCGGGACGGACGGCAAGGCCTCCCCCGCCCGGCAGCTCCGGCGGACGGCACCCGCCTCCCCCGCCTCCTGGGCCTCCGCCCCGCCGGAGCCCGGGGATCCCGGCGACGACTCCTCGCGGGCCGGGATCCCCGCCGGAGCGGTGGCCTGGGGGCCAGGCGGGCGGGGGGTAGCCCCCCCTGCGGCCGAGGGCGTCCCGTACGCGCCGGAGGGCGTCCGGGGCGCTGAGGCCGACCCAGGCACCGTCCACGGGGAGAACGCTGGCTGGGAGGCCGTGGAGGGGCCCCCGGGGGCAGGCGGGCGGGAGGCCGCCGCGCCCGGCGGGGCCCGTGCCGGGCGCGGCCTCCGCCCGGCGGCGCCGCGCGCCGGGGAGGACGGCCGCAGGCCGGGAGGGCCGGGCGGGGAGGGGGAGTGGCCCGCCGCCGGGGACGCGACCGGCGGCGGGGGCCCCGGCCTGCCGCCGTCCCTCGGGAAGCCCGGCAGGTCCGGCAGGGCCGGGAGGCTCGGGAGGCTCGGGAAGGCCGGCGCGGTCGCCCCCGGCGTGGGGCCCGGGGGGGCCGGGGACGCCGGCCGGCCCCGGCCCGCCGCGCCGCCGGGCGCCGCCTTCGCCTTCCCGCGGCCCGCGGGCGGCGTCGCGGGGGATGACGGCCCCGGCGGGGAGGAGGGAGGCGCGCCCCGGGGGGGCCTCGCGGGGGTCCTCTCCAGCCTGTCCCGCCTCCGGGCCCAGAACCGCTGCCTGGGCGCCGTGACGCTCCTGGCCGTCCCGGCCCTGGCGCTGGCCGTGACGGTGCTCGCGGTTCTCCTCGCCCGCGGCCAGGGGCGCCTGTACTTCGCAGTGACCCCCGATCTGCGGGTGATGGAGATGGCGCCGGTCTCCGAGCCCTTCGTGAGCCCCCAGGCCCTGCTCAACTGGGCGGGGGAGACGGTCACCCGCGCGATGTCCCTGGACTTCCTGCACTGGCGCCGCAAGCTCGGTGACGTGCGCCCCGACTTCGACCCCGAGGGCTTCGCGAGCTTCGTGAACGCCCTCACCGAGGGCGGCCACATCAGCAAGATAGTGTCCGAGCGGCTCAACCTCTCGGCGGTGATGGAGGGGGCCCCCGTCATCGTGAGCCAGGGGGTGGAGCGCGGCCGCATGACCTGGCGGATCGAGATGCCGGTAGTCGTGTCCTACCAGACCTCCTCGGGGGTCGCCGCCACCCAGCGCCTGCTGGCCGAGGTCACGGCCCAGAGGGTCCCGCCCTCCCAGAACCCCCGCGGCGTGGTCATCCGCCAGGTGATCCTCTCGCGGGCCGGGTGAGGCGGGAAGCGCCCGCCGCCCGGGGCGCCCGGCCGGAGGGGGCCGGCGACCGGGGGCAAGGCCCCCGCGGCCGGGACTCCAGGGCCCCCGGACGCCGGGGCCCTGCGGGCCGGGACGCCCTGCCGCCGGGACGCCGGGCCCCGGGCGGAAGCCAGAGCGAACGGACGCGCGGACGGCGGGCCGCCGGGCCGCCAGTCCACCGGGACGCCGGGCCGGGACGCCCGGACGCCGGGACGCCAGGACGCCGGGACGCCGGGACGCCGGGACATCAGGACGCAGGCACACCAGGACATCAGGACACCATGAGCATACTCGACACACTGAACAGGGCGGCGGGCGGCCTCTACGAGCTCTTCCGGGGCCCCGCCTCCAGCTACTGCCGCCTCGAGAGCCTGGACGACGAGCACACCCTGTGCGCGGACGACGGGTCGCTCGTGAGCTCCCTCGCGGTGGAGGGATCCCTCGACCACGTGACGGACGGCTCCGCGGGGGAGGCGGCCGCCGCGCTCTCCGAGAAGACCCGCTCGCTCTTCGAGCGGCGGGGCCACTTCGTGAAGGCCGTCTTCGACTACTCGCCCGAGGGGGGCCGCGCCCTGGTGGCCGGGCGGCTCGCCCCCGCGCGCCGCGGCGCCCGCGCCCTGGGACTCGACCTGGGCCGCGTGCTGGACGGCTGGGAGGGCGCCCTGGGCGGGCTCTGCGGGGAGGAGTCCCTGCACGTGGTCCTGTGGACCGTGCCGGACGCGCTCCCCCCCGCGGAGCGGGCCCGGGCGGCCGCGGCCTTCGCGGAGGGGTCCCGGGACGGCATCCTCGCGGGGGCCGCGGGGCTCAGGGCCGCCCACCGGGGGGCCCTCGCGGCGCTCTCCGGGGGGCTCGGGCTCGCGGGCCTCCGGCACTCCCCCGTCCCGGCCCGCCTCCTCGCCCGGGACATCCGGGCCGCCCTGTACGGTCCCGCGGCCGGCGGGCCCTGGCGGCCGCGGCTCCCCGGCGACCCCTTCCCCCGGCTGTACCCCGACGCCGGGCGGCCCCCCGCGGTCTACCCGTCCCTCCGGGAGCAGATCTTCCAGGGCCCCTGCCGCGCGGTGGACGGGGAGCTCCTGCTCGCGGGGTCCCGGCTCCACGCCCCCTTCTTCCTCTCGCTCCCGCCCCGGGACCCGCGGCCCTTCTCGCGGCTGTTCGCGGCCCTGAGCGGCCGCAGGCCCCGGCTCCCCCTGCGGATGGCGGTCTCCCTCTCGCCGGACGGGCTCGCCGGGCTCTGGGCCAGGGGGGCGCTCGCGCGCATCCTCTCCTTCACCTCCCGGGACGACCGGCAGCTGGCCTCGGCGATCGACGGCGTCCGGGCGATGGCCGAGGGGGGGGCCTGCGTGTGCGGGATCTCGTTCTCCTGCGACACCGAGACGGACGTGGACGCCCACCGCGACCTCGGGGAGGCGGCCCGCGCCCTGCGCCGGCAGCGCGGCGAGCTCGCGCGGCTCGTCTCGGGCTGGGGCGAGGCCTCCTGCCAGGAGGGGTGCGGGGACCCGCTCCTGGGCGTCTGCGCGGCCCTCCCCGGGCTCCTGCCCCACGGGGGCCCGGCCCCCCGGGCCGCGGCGCCCCTGGAGGAGGCCTGGGGGTTCCTGCCGGTGCGCCCCGCCTCGCCCTGGCGCCGCGGGGCGCTCGTCTGGCGGACCCCCGACGGCAAGGCCATGCCGTACGCCTGCAACTCCTCCGTGCAGGCCTCCTGGATAGACCTGGGCCTCGCCCCCATGGGGTCCGGCAAGAGCGTGCTCCTGAACACCCTGAACCTCGCCTTCCTCCTCCAGGGGGAGGGCCCGGGGCTCCCCCTGCTGTCGGTCATCGACGTGGGCCCCAGCTCCCGGGGGCTGGTGGACCTGGTGCGGGCGGCGCTCCCCCCCGCCCGGCGCCACGAGGCCGTCTTCCACCGCCTGCGCATGACCCCGGAGTCGTCCGTCAACCCCTTCGACACCCCCCTGGGCTGCCGGTACCCCTTCCCGGCGCAGGCGGCCTTCCTCGAGAACCTCCTCACCCTCCTCTGCTCGCCCCCGGGGGGCGACCCCCCCGCCGGCACGGGGGGCGTCGTGCGGCTCGCCATCGAGGGCGCCTACCGGGAGTCCGCCCGCCGGCCCCGGCCCCTCACCCGGGACCTCGACCCGGACCTGTACGACCTCACCCTGGCCGAGGGCTTCCCCGGGGACGCCGCCGCGAGCGTCTGGGAGGCCGTGGACTTCCTCTTCCGCCGCGGCCGGGCCCGCGAGGCCCTCCTCTGGCAGCGCCACGCGGTGCCGACCCTGCGGGACTGCGCGGCCATGGCCCGGACGGACCCGGGCGTGCGGGCGGCCTACGCCTACAGGGTGCCCGGCACCGGCGAGGAGGCCGGGGCCTACGT
>JAITEZ010000046.1 GCA_031281735.1 Deltaproteobacteria bacterium
CCGCCCCCGGCGGACGCCGTCCCGGCGGGGGCCGGGGGATCCCTGCCGCTCCGGTGGCCGGGGGGGCGCCGGGGGGGGGCCGCCGGGAGCCGGGGCCAGCCCGCGGGGAGACGCTAGACGCTAGAAGAAGCTCTCCAGCATGACGGTCTCGCCGCGCTCGGGGCCCACGGACACGAGCCCCAGCGGCGCGCCGCATAGCTCCTCCAGCCCGTCGAGGTATCCGCGCGCGCCGGACGGGAGATCGGAGAGCCTCCGGGCCCGGGAGATGTCCTCGGTGAAGCCCCCGAACTCGCGGTAGACCGGTTCGCAGCGGGCCAGATCGCTTATGTCCTGGGGCATGTAGGCGAGCTCGGCCCCGTCCAGGCGGTAGGCGCCGGCTATCCTGAGCGCGCCGAGGCCGCGCAGGACGTCCAGTTTCGTCACGGCCAGGGACGATATCCCCGAGAGGGCGACGGCGGTGCGCACGGCCACGGCGTCCAGGTGCCCGCAGCGCCGGGGCCTGCCGGTGGTGGTCCCGTACTCGCGGCCCGCCTCCCGGAGCCGGTCGCCCTGGCCGCCCGCGAGTTCCGTGGGGAAGGGGCCCTCCCCCACCCGCGTGGTGTAGGCCTTGACGAGGCCCAGGATCTTCCCGCGGCCCAGCTCCCCGGGCGGGACGCCGGCCCCCCCGCAGGCCCCGCCGGACAGCGTGGTGGAGCTGGTCACGAAGGGGTAGGTGCCGTGGTCGATGTCCAGCTGGGTGCCCTGGGCGCCCTCGAAAAGCACGTTCTTCCCGGCCAGGAGGGCCTCCCGCAGCACGGCCCGCGCGTCCCCGATGTAGGGGCCGAGCTTCTCGGCCCACCTCCCCCGGAGGGCCTCGAGCTCCTCCAGCCTCGCCTCGGGGAGGCCGTAGAGGTTCGCGAAGAGCGCGTTCTTCTCCAGGATGGCGGACCGGGCCCGGCTCGCGAAGCGCTCGGGCAGGAGGAGATCCCCCATCCGCAGGCCCTGGCGCGAGGCCTTGTCCTCGTAGGCGGGGCCGATGCCGCGGCCCGTGGTGCCGATGACGACGCGGCCGGGGCCGGCGGCCTCCCGGGCGGCGTCCAGGGCCCGGTGATAGGGCATGATGACGTGGGCCGCGGAGCTCACGGTGAGGGTGCGGGGCGACACCTCCACGCCCCGGGCCGCGAGCGCCTCTATCTCGCCTATCAGTACGTCCGGGTCCACCACGACGCCGTTGCCGATGGCGGCGGCCTTGCCGGGATGGAGGATGCCCGAGGGCACCAGATGCAGGGCGTAGGATTCGCCTCCCACCACCAGGGTGTGCCCGGCGTTGTTCCCCCCCTGGAACCGCACCACCAGGTCGGCTCCCTCGGAGAGGAGATCCACCACCTTCCCCTTGCCTTCGTCGCCCCATTGGGAGCCCACCACCGCCACGCAGGTCATCGGAAACTACCGCCTTTTCCGCCTTTTCCGGGAACGTCCCGCCCGTATTATAGCCCTCGCGCGCCCGCCGCGCAAAGGGAAAAGCCAGCTCGGGGAGGCGCCCCGCGGCCCCGGGGCTCACGCCGGGCGGGAACCCGTCCAGGGGAAGGCCCGCGGGGCGCCCCTGCGGCAGCGGGCCCTCCCGCGGGCGCCGGGGGGCGCGTCCGGGGCGCGCCCCGGGGAGAACGCGGGCGGGACCCGGGAAAGCGGGCCGGGCGGATCCGGGGGCCGCCCCGCCGCTCCGGGGGGCGTCCCCCGCCCGGAGGCTCCCGTTAGCCGGCGGGAGGAGGCGGCCCTTGCGCATGCCGGGACAAGCGCCGCGGGCGGACGTCCCGCGAGCCCGGCCAGGCAGCGTCCCGGTTCCGGGAGAGGCGGGGAGCGCGCCGCGCCAGCGAGCCGCTGGACAGAGCGGGTCAGAGACGCGCCGGGACGGGTGCCCCGGCCAGCCCGGCTGCAAGGGATCGTCGTCCCGGAAGCGTCCCGCGTCCCCGGAAGCGTCAAGGAGAGGAGGGGGCCGCGCGCGGAAGCCCGGGGCTTCCTCCCTGCGCCCTCCCCGCCCGGCTCAGCTCCGCGCTCCCCCCGAGGCACCGCGCAAGGGCCCGGACGCCCCCCCGCCGCATCCCGGCCGCCCGGCCAGGAACGCCAGGGCAGCCTCGCGCGAGGAGATCCGGCCCTCGTCCGATTCCTGGCGCACGAGCTGCAGAAGCCTGCCGACCTCGGGGCCCTCGGGGACGCCCAGCTCCACCAGCAGATCGCGGCCGGAGACGAGATCCGGCGGCGGGCCTGTCTCGCCCCCCACCGGCTCCAGGAACTCCTCCAGGCTCCAGGGGTAGGGTTCCGGCCAGGGGCGGCGGCCGTTCCAGTCGGCGACGGTCACGGCCCAGAAATCCTCCAGGTCAGCGTCCGGGGCCAGCTCGCGGGCTATCCAGCGGAGCCTGGCCCTGGAGAGGGTCTTGAAGGCCGAGTCCATGTGCCGCGCGGTGAGCTTCACCACGGGGCGGATGACGCGCTCGGGGGCCTCTATGGAGCGCAGGAAGCCCCGCGCCGCGGGGGCGCCCAGGGCCGCGTGATCGGGGTAGAGCACCAGGGAGCAGTCGCCGTCCCTCCGGACGGCCCGCGCAGCCGTGGCCTTGCCCACGTCGTGGAGGAGCGCCGTGAGCACGAGGCGCTCCCTCCTGTCGCGATCCGGGAGCGGGAGGCCCGACATGGCCTGTACCACCAGGACCGTGTGGTTCCAGACGCTGCCCTCCGGGTGGTAGTGCGGGTACTGGGGGAGATCCCGCAGGGCGTCCAGGGCCGGGAAGAGCGCGATCAGCCCCGATTCGGCCAGGAAGTGCAGCCCCAGGTGGGGCCGCGGGCTCCCGGCGAGTGTCCGCCACTCGGGCCAGAGGCGCTCGGGGGGGGCCTCCCCGAGCTTCCAGGCCTGCCTGCGTGTCTCGGCGAGGAGATCCGCCCCCGCCACCAGCGGCCTGCGGCAGACGAGGGACATGGCCCGCAGCATGCGCACGGGGTCGTCCGAGAGAGCCCCGGGCGAGCACAGGGCGATCCTGCCCGCCTCGAGATCGGCGAGGCCCCCAAGGGGGTCGAGGAGAGCCCCCTCCAGGGGGTCGAGGTACAGGGCGTTGACGGTGAAGTCCCGCAGGGACGCGTCGCGGGCGAGGCTTTCCGGGGTGAGGGGGACGACCGGCGCGCCCGGCGCGGAAGGCGGCCTCGCGGTCTTGGGGAGCCCGATCTCCAGCCTGACCCCCCGCCTCTTCAGGAGCACGAGCGCGATCCGGGGGCCGTCCCCGCCCCCCCCCTCCCTGCGGAAGGCGGTCCTCGCCTCGCCCAGGGGCCCCAGGGCCTCGCGGAGACCGTCCAGGGAGAGGCCGAAAGCCACGAGATCCAGATCCCCCGCTCCGGGGAGGCGGCCGCAGACGCGGCCCTGGGATCTCAGCGCGAAGTCCCTCACCGCGCCCCCCGCGGCGAGGAGCCTGCCGCCCCTCTCCCTGACCCTGATCGCCGGCTCGACCGCCTCCTCGAAAGCCCTCTCCTCCAAAGCGTCTCCTCGCTGCCGCCGCCCGCCGGGGACCGCGCGCGGCCCGGGGGCGAGCATCGGCCGGGCCCTCCGGTGGGGGGGCGGGCCATCTCGCCGGCGTGGCGGCGTGTTTCGGCTGGGGGATTGCTGGACGGGCGTGAAGGCCGATCGGCGGGCAGTCCGGCGGCGGCCCCGGAGCGCGGCTCGCGGGGCGGGGGGGGCCGGATCGCGGCGCCTGGCCGGGGCCACACCCGCAACCTGGGGTGCCCCCGCCTCGATCCTTGCGAAGATTGTAGCCGGCCCGGCCGGATAATCAAGGGATGGCGATGATCTCCAGGGACATCGGAGGAGGAGCCCGTGACATGGCCGGCACCTGCGGCGGGAGGTGCGGCCCGCCCGGCCAGGTCACCGGGATCCGGCCCGTCCAGGGCGCAGGTCTCCCGCAGGCGACCTCAGCCGCCGCCGGCGGGGCCCGTCCGCCCCGGCGCGGCGGCGGCCCGCCGCCGCGCCCTGCGGGAGGTCAGAAGGTCAGGATCTCCTTGCCCAGGAACAGTATCCCCACGGCCCAGACGGTCGCGTTGAGCTCGGAGCCCCTGCCCGCGAGGAGCTTCATGATGATGAAGAGGATCCAGCCCAGGGCGAGGCCGTCCGAGAGCCTCATGGTGAAGGCCACCACCGCCACTATGACGAAGGCCGGCAGGGCCTCGGACGCATCGGAGAAGTCCAGCCTGGCCATGGACTTCATCATGAGGAGCCCCACTATCACGAGGGCTGGGGCGATGGCTGCCGCGGGGATCGCGAGGAAGACGGCCGAGAGGAGCAGGCACAGCCCGAAAAGGGTCGCGACGCAGACGGCCGTGAGCCCCGTCCGCCCGCCGGCGGCGACCCCCGCGCCGGACTCCCCGTAGGCCGTGCTGGGCGAGACGCCCGCCGCCGCGCCCGCGAGCACGCCCAGGGAGTCGGCGATGAAGGCGCGGCCCAGCCTGGGCCGGCAGAAGTCCGCGTCCCGCCCCATCACGGTGAATAGCGCGATGAAGCCCGCCAGGCCATCGAACACCTCCATGAAGAGCAGCGTCAGGACCACCCCCAGAAGGCCCCGGAGGACAGGACGGAGAAGTCGAACTGGAAGGCCACGGGGGCCGCCGAGGGCGGGAAGCGGACTATCCCCTGGGAGAACCCCGAGACGTCGGTCACCCCCAGGGGGACGCCGACCGCCGCCGTGGCCAGGATGCCGAGCAGGAGGGCGAAGCGGAGGCGCAGGGCCAGGAACGTCCCGGTCAGGAATATCCCCGCCACCGAGAGGAGCCCCGGCCCCGAGGTCAGCGTCCCCAGGGTGAACATGCCCGAGCCGCCCACGGCGATGACGCCGCCGTTCTTCAGCCCGATATGGGCAATCATCACGCCGATGGCGCCCGCTATGGCGTGCTGGAGGGACTCGGGGACCTCCCGCAGCACCTTCTCCCGCAGGGGCGAGAGGGAGAGGGCCACGAAGAGGACGCCCGAGAGGAGCACCGCCGTGAGCGACTGCTGCCAGGTGAACCCCATCTGGGTGGCGGTGACCACGAAAAAGCCGATGATGCCCATGCCGGGGGCCACGGCGAAGGGGAGGTTGGCGACGAGGGCCATGACGAGGGTCGCGAGTATCGTGGCGAGCGCGGACGCGGTGGAGAGAGCGTCCCGCGGCATGCCCGCCAGCGAGAGGATCATGGGAACCACGGCCAGTACGTAGACCATGGAGAGGAAGGTTGTGGCGCCGGCCGCGACCTCCCGTCGCGGGGTGGAAAGGTGTGCGCTTACGCTGAACAAGGGGGTGCCT
>JAITEZ010000087.1 GCA_031281735.1 Deltaproteobacteria bacterium
CGGGCCCCTGCGGCTGGGGGGCCCTCGCCGCCCTCCGGGCGGAGGCGCTGGACTCCCTCGCCGCCACCCACCCGCCGCGGCGGGCGGAGCCGCGGCTGGGCCTGGCCGAGGCCCTGGCCCGCAACGGACGCCACGCCGAGGCGGCGGCCCTCTACGCGCCGTACGCCGGCGCGCCCGCCGCCGCCGGCGCCCCCCCGGACGCGCCCCGGCGCGCCGGGCGCGGCCTCGCGGAGGCCCTCCGCGCCGCGGGGGACCTCCCCGCCGCCCTGGCCCTGCGGGAGAGGAACCTCGCGGGGATCGAGGGATCCCGCGGGGGCGACCCCCGGCGGCTCGAGGAGGCCCGCGCCGATCTCGCGGAGTCCCTCCTGGACGCAGGCGACGCGGACCGGGCGCGGGCGCTCCTGGAGGGGGGGCGGGGCGGCCGGGTCACGCGCGAAGTGCCCTCCTGGCGGGAGGCCCCCTCGCCCGGGATCCTCCTCGCGGCCGCGCTGTACGTGAAGGGGAAGGCGAAGGAGGCCGACCTGCTGAGCGGGGGGCTCGCGGAGGCCGAGCCGGGGGAGGAGGGGCTCTCCGATTCCGAGCGCATGATCCGCCGCAGGGCCCGCCTGGGGGACTTCCTCCTGGAGATCGGGCGCTGCGGTGAGGCGCTGGCCGTCTGCGGGTGGGTGGAAGGGGCCCTGAGGACCCGCCTCGGGGGCGGCCACCCCTCCCTCGTCCGGGCGAGGATCGCCCTGGGCCGGGCGCTGGAGGGCTCCGGCAGGGGCGCCAAGGCCGCGCAGATGCTCGCCTCCGCGGCCAGCGAGCTGTCGGGGGGGGCGCAGTCCTGCCCGTCCCTGCAGGAGGCCCTCGCCGAGGAGGCGCTGGCCGCCTGCCTCTCGCGGCTCGGGCAGGCGGGCGCCGCGGCCAGGGTCTGCGAGCGGGTGCTCGTGTGCCGCAAGCGGCACCTGGGGCCCCGCCACCCGGACACCTGCCTCGCGGCCGCCGCCCTCGCGGAGAGCCTCGCCGGGCTCGGCCAGGGCGGGAGGGCGGAGTCCCTCGCGGGCCGCGCCCTGGGCGACCTGGAGGCGGCCCTCGGCCCCGGGCACCCGAAGGCCGCGAGGGCGAGGGACGTCCTGGCCCGGGTCAGGGGCTGCGCGGAACCCCCGCGCCCGGGCAGGAAACCCGCCTCCGTCCCGATCGAGAAGTGGGCCTGGATGCCGTCCTCACAGCCGGTCGAGAGGCGGGTCCTGAGGCGGATCCCCGCGCCCGCCGGAGGGGGCCCCGGGGAGCCCGCCGGTGCCGCCCCCGGGGCGGCGGCCGCCGGCGCCTCCGGGGGGCAGGCCGCGGGGGCCTCCGCGAGTCCCGGCGGCGGGAAGGGCGGGAGAGGCTAGGCCCCCCGGACGCGCCGCGGGAGGCCCGGCGGGGATCGCGGGCGTCCGGGCGCCTCCGCCGCCAGGGGCCCCCGGCATGCCGCGTCCGGCGCCCCCCGCTCGCCGTCGGGGAACGCGCGGGGGGCGCGGCCCGTGCGCAGGGGGCCGCAGCGACGCTTGCCTGGCTGCCGGGGGCGGCGGAAGCCCTCTGCGCCTCGGCGTCAGCGGACCGCCCCCCCGGCCCTTCCCCCGTGGCGGCGCCGCGATCCTGCTGATCCTGGCGGCGCTCGCCGCCGTCAGTCGCTTCCTGGAGAGGTGTCGGCGGCGGCGGCCCGGGACGATCCTGGACTCGCCGCGGCCAGGGGACGAGGTGATTGCGGCCGGGGGGGCCGTCGCCGCGGTCTTCCCGGCGGGGGAGGGGGAGCACGTCGTCACCGCCGCCCCGGAGGCGCGGGTCCGGATACTCCCCATGCCGATCGCGGCGGCAAGAGCCGGGGGGGGCGGCGGGGGTGACCCCCGGCCCGCGGGAGCCGCCTAGGCCCCGCGGCGCCAGGCGCCCCGCCCCGCCTCGGCGAGGGCGCCCTCCCAGGTCTCGCGGAAGATACGCCTGTCCTCGCCGTCCAGGGCCCTCCTCCCGATGAAGACCAGGTACCTCCCGGCCTTCCGGGCGTCGGGGGGCGCGGCGCCGCGCCCGCAGAGCGCGAGCTCGGCGGCGGCCTTCCGGGCTGTCTCGCCCGCGGGCGGGGCGGACTGGCGGACGACCGCCCGCGCCCCCTCCCGGAAGAGGAGGCCCGCGAGCGCCCTGTCGTCCAGCGCCGCCGGCAGGGGGCCGCAGGGGACGAGGGAGGCCCCCCCGCCGTCCACCGCGGTGCGCCAGCTCTCCCAGGCCGACCCCCCCGGGGGGGGCGGGACCGGCGGGGCGCCGCCCGCCCCCCCCGGGGGCCCCTCCGGTCCGCCCGCCCCGCCGGGCCCGCGCCCCTCCTCCAGGAGGGACAGGGCGAGGGGGAGCGCCGCCTCCCAGGGGGGGAGGGCGCGGCAGGCGGGCCTCCGGCACCCCCTGTTCTCCACGCAGGGACCGCAGGGCGCGAGGCCCTGGAGCACCCGCGACCGGGCGGAGTAGGGCCCGGTCTCGTGGGCGTAGGCCGGCCCGGCGAAGACCGCGAGCTGGGGGACGCCCGCCGAGGCCCCCACGTGCATGACCCCGGTGTCGGAGGAGACCAGGAGATCCGCCCCGGCCAGGAGGGCCCAGAGATCCGCTAGGCCGGTCCGGCCCGTGAGATCCGCGGCCGGCGCCCCCGGCCGCGCCCTCCCGTAGAGGTCGAGGAACCGGAGGGCGAGGGCCCTCTCAGCGCGGCCGCCCAGGGCGACGGCCCGGAAGGGCCTCTCCCCGAAGAGGGCGGCGGCTAGCCCCGCGTGCATCTCCGGGGGCCAGCGGCGGAGGGCGGCCCTGGCCCCGAGGTGGAAGCACACCACCGGGAGCCCG
>JAITEZ010000099.1 GCA_031281735.1 Deltaproteobacteria bacterium
GCCCCGCCCCCCCCGCCCCCTGATCCCCCGGAGCGCCCGCAGCTGAGGGATCTCTTCAGCGACATGCTACCCGAGACCCCGCCGCCGCCCCCCCCGCCGCAGGACTCCGGCACCACCCAGGGCCCGCCCGGCGGCGCGCAGGCCGGGCCCGCAGGAGCGGCCTCCCGCGAGGGAGGCGGCCCCGCCGTGTCCGGCGCCCTCACCCCGCCGCCTGGCGCCATGGGCGGGGAGGGAGGGGCCTTCGCGCCGTTCCCGGAGGCCTCCCCGGCCCCGGTCCAGCTGGCGCCCCTGCTCGCTCCGCAGCTCCCGCCGCCGCTCCCTCCCCGCGAGGTGGGGCCGGATCGCGAGGGCAACGCCGCCGCGTTCGATCGCCCGGCCATCCAGACCCCCGCGCCCCCCGAGAACCCGCACTCGGGCCCTGCCATCGGGCGCGCCGGCTCCCTTCTCGCCGAGGACGGCCCCACGCCCCCGGGCGGCCGGAGCCGGGCCGCCATCCTCACCCCCCCCGCCCCCCTGGCCTCGCTCCCCCAGACGGGAGGCCGCCAGGGATCGTCCCCCGCCGGCGGCGGCGCGGGGGGGGACGCCGCAGCGGGCCAGTCCAGGCGCCGGGCCCGCCGGGTCCCGGCCCCCCTCCCGAAGCCCGATCTGACCGTCATGATAGTGAACGAGACGGGGAACCCCTCCGCCGCCGACAACTACGGCTCGGTCCTGGCCTCCATCGGCTACAGCGTGGTGGGGGTGGCCGAGCGGGCGAGCTCGAGCCCCGGCTCGCGCCAGACGGTGATAGCCTACAGGCCCGGGAAGGAGGCCCAGGCTAGGGCCCTGGCCAGGCGTCTCCCCGGCGACAAGGCAGTCTCCGTCTCCCGGGAACCGCTCCCCGCCGAGGCGGTGGTGATCATCCGCTGACGCCCCTTCACCGGCCGCCCCCCGGCCGGAGACTGCTGGGAACCGCCCATGCCGCTCTACAGTCTGACAACCGAGGCGCGTCCGGCCGGCCCCGGAGGGGGATCCGCCGGGGGCTGGGCCGCGTCCGCGGGTGGCGGCGCGCCGTGCCGCGTCCCAGCCGCGCGCCGCCTCCCCGCCCAGTGACCACGAGAACCCTCGTCCATCGCGAGCCGGGAGGCCAGAGCGCCCTCTACGAGACGGATCTGCGCTACACGCGGCTGCTGGAGGGCCGCTTCGGGGAAAGGTTCCGGGAGTACCGGCGCCGGTGGCGGGAGCGCTCCCTCGGGGCCCCCCCGGGCGACTTCCCCCTGAGCCTGGATCTTGCCACCAGCTCAGGATGCCAGCTCTCCTGCGTCATGTGCCCCCTCCCCCGCCGCCCCAGGGTGCGCCCGGCGCGCCTCATGCATCTGGGGCTCTTCCGGCGACTCATGGACGAGGGGAGGGAGCGGGGGCTCCCGGCCGTGACCTTCGGCCTTGGCTCCGAGCCGCTCCTGGATCCCCGCGCGGCCGAGCTCGTACGCCTGGCCGCCGCCTCCGGGGTCATGGACATCCGCCTGGGCACCAACGGCCAGGCGCTCACCCCCGGGATCTCGCTGGCACTGGCCGAGGCCGGCCTCACGCGCCTGGAGGTGTCCGTGGACGCCGCGGGCGAGGCCGCCTACCGCGCCGCGCGGCCCGGCGGGGACTGGAGGCGGCTCCTGGCCAACATAGAGTCCTTCCTGGAGATGCGCGCGGCGAGGAGCCTCGAGACCCCCCTCCTGCGGCTTAGCTTCCTGCGGCTCCCGGCCAACGAGGGCGATCTCCCCGCCTTCCTCGCCGCCTGGGGCGACCGGGCGGACATGATCTCGCTCCAGCGCCCGGTGTGGTTCCCGGACAGCCTGCTCCCCGCCCCCCCGCCCGCCCCCCCGGGCCCGGTATCCTGCCGCCAGCCCTGGCAGAGGCTGGGCGTCCTGGTGGACGGGTCGGCCTGGCCCTGCTGCAGCTGGCACGGGGAGAGGCTCCTCGGCGGGGCGAGTTCCGGGACGCCCGTGGCCGGCATCGCCTCCGTCTGGAACGGGGAGCCCATGCGGTCGCTGCGCCGGGCGCTCTCGGGAGGCGCGCCCCCCGCCGCCTGCCTGCTGTGCGCTTCCGCGGAAAGGGCCGCCGCGGCGGACGCGCCCCCCCTGGTTCCGGCGGCCGGGCAGGCAGGGACGCCCGCGGGCGGGCAGGAGGGCCAGCCGCCGGGGACGCCGCCCCGCGGCGGAACCGGGGCCCGCCCGGGATGACCGCACCCCGGGGGGCGGTCATCCCCCAGCCCGCATGGCCTGGCGGATCGCCACGAGCTGCCGCCTCGCGAGCTCGGCCTCGGGGTGGCCTTTCCCCAGGCAGCCCTCGAGGCCCCGTGCCGAGGCCTCCAGGAGCCTCTGCCCCTCCCCGCCCTCCCCGGCCATGCACAGGGCCACCGCGAGATTCACGCCAGTCGCGTGGACGTCCCGGTTCCCGTGCCCCAGGAGGGCGGAGAGCCCCGCGTGGGCCCCGCGCAGGTGCCGGACGGCGTCCCCCAGGCCCCGGCGGCCGCGGGAGAGCAGGGCGGCCCCCAGGGTGCCCTTGAGGGTCAGAGCCTCCAGGGAGCCGGGCCCCAGGGCCCGCTCGGTGGCCTCCAGGCTCCCGAGCAGGGCGCGGCAGCAGCCCTCGACGTCGGCCCCGCGCAGGCGGGCCTCGGCCGCGCGGCGGCGGGCGGCCAGGGTGTCGGGATGGCAGGGCCCCAGGGACTCCTCGCGGATCTGGGCGCCCTGGAGGCTCAGCCTCACGCAGGCGGCGATGTCCCCCTGGAAACCCCGCGCCGCGGCGAGGCCGTCAAGTGAGGCTAGCGCGTCGGGGTGCGCCTGGCCGAGGCGGGCCCGGTCCTCCCAGAGCAGCCGCTCGAAGAGCCGGTCCGCCAGGCCGTAGTCCCCCGTGAGCAAGGCGAAGGCGGCGAGCCTCCCCCAGGCGCGTCGAGCCGGAAGCCCTCCCGCGCCACAGGATGCCGCCGAGCGGCGGCAGAGAGCCCGCAGGGGCCTGCAGGCCGCGCGGGGCGGGCCCAGCTCGAAGCGGCACCAGGCGGCGGTCTCCTCGGCGAACAGGGTCTCCCCGTCCTCCCCGGCGGCGGGGGCCCCCCCGCCTGCGGCGACGGGCGCCGCCAGTGCCGGGGAGGGGGGCCCGGCCTGGGCCGGCGGGAGCCGCGCGGCATCGCTTTCCCCCCGGAACTCCCGCAGGGCCGCCTCGGCGTCCAGGAGGGCCCCCGGGAAGTCATGGCGGATCATCCTGAGCCGCGCGATCCGGCTCAAGGCGGCCGCAGCCGGGGCCCCGCCGCAGGCGCCCGGAGAGAGGAGCGCCTCGCGGAGCTCAGCCCAGGCCGCCTCTGCACGGGGGAAATCGCCTGCGGCGGAGAGCCGCGCCGCCGCGCGGGCCAGGGCGTCGGTCGCGCGGCCGGCCGGGGGATAGCCCCAGTCCGGCAGGGTTTGATCCAGAGGCAGGAGGGCGGCGGGAGTCCCAGGGCGCCCCCGGCGGGCCGCCGAGGGCTCGCCGCCGGCGTCCGGGGACGGCCTCCCCGGCACGTCCGGAGGGAGCGGGGGCCGGAGGGGCGGTCGCGGGTGGGCGGGAGCCTGGGCCGGCGGCCGCGGAGGGGCGGGGGCCCGGACGGGCACCGGAGCGGGCGCTGGGGCCGCCAGGATCTCGGCAGGACGTCCCGGCGCGGGAGGTGGACAGCCGGAGGGGCCGGTGGGTTCCCGGATCCCGGCGGAGGCTTGGGGAGCCAGCCCGCACGGAGTCCCAGCCGACGCGGCGTCGCCGCCCTGGGCGTGCGGGTCGCCTGCTGGGCCGGTGGTCGCGACAGGGACGGACGGATGATTGCGGGAGCCGGGAACCACGCCCCCGGAAGGATCCACCCGGAGGGGCGCCGCCAACGCGGGGGACAGGGCGGCGGGGAGGGAGGCGGCAACGGTCGGCGTTGCCGCCGGGGGATGCGTGACGATCTCGGAAGGGGGCGGCTGGAGCGAGGGAGACGGGAACACGTCTGGCATGGGCATGGCACTCCTCAGAGCGCGGGGCGGCTGGGGGGCGCGATGCGGCGCCTGGGATCCGCCCCTCGCGGGCCGGGAGACGTGGTGAGGCCGGCCCGAAGCCGGGGCGGTGCGGCCCGCAACGCTCTCTCTCCGAACCGGTCCTGAGCGGGGCCGGGGCACTCCCGGTTCCCGCCGGCAACGTGGCGCCAGCCCGCAGGGCGGCCCCGCCGGTGGGGCGGGGCCGCCCCGGCGGGCGACGCCTGCGGGGCCGGGGGCCCTGAGGCGGGCGGACGGGTCGCGGGAGGCGGGAGGCCCGCCACCGCATGGGTCAGCCCGGAGGGACGCCGCCGCTAGGGGCGGCGGGGAGGGGGGCGGCGGCCGTCTGCGGTGCCTCCGCGGGACACAGGATGCTCCCGCTTTCGGACGGCAGGATCGCGGGGGACGGGGACGCGTCCGGCAATGGCATGGCGCTCCCTTGGGCGCTGGAGGTGTCGGGGGGCGCGGCGACGCGCCAGTGATGCGTCCGTCGCGGACTGGGCGGCGACGGGGAAGGCCGGCCCGGAGAGAGAGCGGCGCGGCCCGCAGCGCTCTCTCTCCGGGCCGGCAAGGAACTGGGCCGGGAGGCCTCGCGCCGGGAAACGGTTGCCCGCCCTGACACGCCCTGCCTCAGCCCTTGGGGGGGGCCGCAGGAAGCCCCTCCCTCCGGGGCGGCGCGGCCGAGGCCGGCGGGAAGGCGCCGACGGATGTGCCGGCGCGGCTGACGGAACCGGCGGCGGCCCGGCCGCCGCGGCTGAACCCTTGCCGTCGCCGGGAAGCGGCTTACGCGGTGCTGAAGACGGGATCCCGCAGCGGTTGACGGGGGAACCGCCCTTGGCAAGGCACGGTCGTTCATCCGCCTGTGAGGGCGCGCCGGGCCCGCGGCCGGGGAGGGTCGCGGCCCGCGGCGCCGCGGGCGGCCGGTCGCCTCCCGCAGGCAGGCGCCGCCTACCGGCGGCCGTTTCCCCCGTCGACCTCCTCCCCGCCGCGCCCGTCTCCGCCGCGCCCGTCCCTGTCTGCCTTTCCGTTCATGGCGCCGGGCAGGCCCTTGCCGCCGGGGCCGCTCCGCCCGCGCTTGCCCCGATCCGCCCTCTTGTCCTCCCCGGCCCTCCGGGCGGCCCGGGCGATGCGGATCTCGTCCAGCATGAAATCGTACTCCGCGAACGCCTTCTCGGCCTCGTGGGATCCCATGCCCAGCGCCCCCGCGAGCCCGTGAGCCGCCTCGCTCATGATGCCCGCCGCGAGCTTGCGCTCGCCTGCGGTCCAGAGCGCGGCGGAGAGCGCCCGCATGCACTCGAGCGTGCGCAGGTGGCCGCGCCCGAGTGAGCTCTCGAAAAGGCACGCGGTCTTGCCGAGAAGGGCTGCGGCCTCCCTGGCCTTGCCAGAGGCGTTCAGGAGCTCCCCCAGGCGGGCCTGGGAGAACAGGTGCAGGGGGTTGTCCGGCCCCAGGACGGCCTCGGTGTCCCTGACGCAGTCACGGGCGAGCTTGAGGGCCTCGCCGATCTCCCCCGCGAGGGCGACCTCGGCTGCCAGATCCAGCCTGTCGGCGAGGGGGAAGCGGTGGAGCGGCCCGTGGACCGCGAGATCCCGCCTGAACAGCTCCGAGAGGAGACGGCGCGAGAGGTTCCTGTCGCCCGACCAGCAGGCCAGCGAGACCCAGCATGCCAGGGCCCGGCGCGCCTGGGGGCTTTCGGGCCCCAGGGCGCTGTCGGTCTTGCGGACGAGTCCCTCGGCGGCCCCGTTCGCGCGGGTCCAGCCCCAGGTCCTGATCCCGCACAGCGCGAGGGTCTCCTCGCAGAAGAGGGCCTCCTCCGACTCGGGGCCGAGGAGCGGTGAGATCTCCCTGAGGGCGGCGGAGGCGTAGGCGGAGGCGCCCTTGAGGTCGTCGATGAGGAACTGGTGCCGCGCGAGACGGCTGAGATAGATCGCCGGGACGGGACCGGGCCCGCCCAGCAGCGATTTCCGGAAGCCCTCCCAGTCGAGGTCGAGCCAGGAGTAGTCCCCCTCAACGAGCAGCGAGGGGGAGTGGCGCATGGAGTTACAGGGCTCCAGCGGGGGCGCGGAGAGGATCCTGGCCTTCCAGGGCCAGCGCTGGGCGGGGTCGGGGCGGACGGCGCCGGTTCCGGGGTCAGAGGGGTTGGGAGACGTGATGCTGGGGGATGTCTTTGCGGTCATAACGACCTCTTCCTTGCTGCGGGGGGGGGGCCCTGCCCCGGGCCGGCGCCGCCACTGGAGGGCCAGCGCGAGCCTTGCAGCGGCCTCCGCCGTTGATCTTCTGTCTGTCTAAAGCGGCCGTCCGGCGGCAGTGATCGGTTCGCCGGGCGGAAAGCCTGTGTGGAGTGCCGGGCAGTAAGCGGGAGCGGAGTGCCGGGCGGTAAGCGGACGGGAGTGAAGGGCCGCGGGCGGATGCGGGGCGCCGGGACGCCGCCGGCCGGAGGCGCCGGAGGGCGGCGGGCGGCCTGACGGGACACCTCGGAACGCGAGGGGCCGGGAAGAGGCGAGGAGCGTGAAGGCGGAGAGAGTGAGGGTCATCGTCAAGCTGGGTGCCGGATCTTATCCGGCCGGCCGCGCTGCGGCACGGGGGGGGTAGCGGGCGGCTCAGGAGAGCCGGCACGGCATCAGTTGCCGGGGCGATGCCGATGCGGGCCGAGGCTCGGGCGGCAGGCGCGCGGGCGACCGTCCGTAACCGGACGGCCGCCGGGACAGCTCCGGCGGGCGAACCGGCCCCGCCCCGGCGGCGGCGTCCCCGGATGCCCGCGCCCCCGGCGGCCGAAGGGATCTTCTGAGGCGGGAACCGGGATGACACGCTTCCGAATCAGGGAGCCAATGCCGAATCAGGGACGCCGCGGCACCTGGCCAGTTTGACACTATCTTCCTTCAATCGGGCCGCCCTGAACCTGAACCAGAGCACTCGTGCCTGAACAGTTTGACACGCATCTGAATCAATCGCCGTTATGAATCGTACCAGGCGCGTCCTGAGTCTGGATCGACTTGACTCGCGTCTCATCGGCAAGGGCTTGAGTCGGTACCGTGGCGCCTGGGCCGGATCAACTTGACACGCCTTGCTTCTAACGTCGGCCTGAGTCGGAAACGGCGCGCGCCCGCGATCAGCAACGCGGTCGCGAGATATCTGAAGGGAAAGAGGAGTATGAGGATGGGGAGGTGAATCTGCGGAGGACGAACCCGGCGGGGCGAGGGCGCGAAGGCGTGGACATCGTCTTGAAACTCCAAAACATGAGGCATGAGGCCGTGAACTGAGACATGCTGCTGAGGCGGGAAGGCGGGTGCGGTTCAGCGAGAACCGCTCACGACCGACCGCCTTCGACACGACATTGGATACAACTATCCGACGTGATTGTCAAATATATTTTTTTCGGACACGCCGGGAGGGTGGATCCCCAGACAATGGGCCGTCCAGGGATCGCGGAAGGCCGCGCGCTGGGCCGCCCCTCCCCGGCCGGAACCCGTCGTCCCCGGGATGGGGGGCTCTCGCGGGACAATCGTCGCGACTGCCGCGCGGGCGGATTCGCGCGTGAATCCGGCAGCTTGCCGGGCTGCCGCCGCGACCGCGCCACTCCGGCGCGGGAACCCCCGCCTGGCCGATCCGGGGCCGCGGGAGATCCGCGCCGGCCGCCGTCACCGGGGAGGGAGGGAGGCGGCACCAGCCGGAGTCCCGCCCGCCAAATGTGATAATTGCGCCGTAGATGGCATAACTGAATCGGAAATATAGGACACTTGCGCCAAAACTGAGCAACTGTTCACCACCGTCACGCCAATCGGGCGGCCAGGGTGGTGCCGGACAGCCGACGCGATCCCGCTGCGTTTCCCTGAAGCGTGGTGCGCGCATATTCATATTTCCTATCGGCTGCACCCGGCGGCCGATGCCGCATTAAGCTCATTAGCGGACAATATTGCTTCGTATCTCCGCTATTGCCCCCATATTAACAAACGATGCCGCACTCATTTTCGCATGCTTGTCATGCTTTCTATCGCATGCCAGACCCGGCCGCCGCCATGCCCGCCCCCTGACGGCTGCCGGTATTTCGCGCCCGCGCCCCCCTAGCGCGCGACGGCCGCGCGCCGAGGCGGAAAAACCCGCGGAATACTGGCGTCCGGAAGCGGTGTGGCGGAACTCAATGGCACTGCGGAGAGCGGTGATCATCTTCTGCTGCCCCTCTGCACCCGGCGGTTATCATAGCTTTCAGAATTATCGGCCTATCCGGAAACGGCGTCGCCTTGGCGCTGGCACTCCCAGCGCCCTTCACTTTCGCTCCTCATGCCAATCCATAGCTCGGCCGGCCGGCCGTCTTGACAGGCGTGCCGGCCGACAGGACATGCTTATCAGCGGAACGCGCGGAAGGAGACGGCGGAGGACGTGTAACATAATTCGAAAACGGGCGAATAAATAATCGATGTGCATGATTTTCCGGAACCAAGAAGTGGCTCGCATGCCCATACGCGAAATGCTCACGTTCCGCTTTCAGGCCATCACCCGGCCGTCCCCCGAACTCCTCGGCGTGGCCCGGGCCGCCGCCTTCCGAACGGGACCCGGAGACCCAGCCTCCCGCGCCCCTGCCTGCCCGCCGGGATCAGGCGGGGGGTGCCTCCGCTTCAGGGCCGCTAGGGGGGCCAGGACGCCCGCCGCCCCTCACGGCCTGACCGTGCCCGCCGCGGAACCGGCCGCCTCCCGGCACGACCGGCCGGCCCCCCGGCCCCCCGGACACCACTAGATCCCCCGAGTTGGATCCCTGGTTCCCGCACGCCGTTGCTACCGTTTCCCGCGCTCATGTATAATGTCTGTTTGATCTTCACACGAACCCCGGCGGTGCAGACACCCTCAACATGGACTACGAAACCTTCTTCAGCCTGCGGGAAAGACCCTTCAAGTCGGCCCTGGCCCCGAGGTTCTTCTTCCCCGGCCCGGCCTTCGCCAGGCTGGCGTCCCTCCTCGCGGGCGAGGGGGGCCCCCCGCCGCGGCTCATCGTGGTCACGGGAGGGAGGGGTTCCGGCAAGACCTCGCTCCTCGCGAGCCTCGTCCCGCCGCTCCTGCCCGACTCCATCCACGTGGCCGCCGTCCTGCGGGGCGCTGTCACCCTCTCCGGCATCCTCTCCGAGGCCCTGAACTCCATGGGGCTCATGGGCCGCCTCCCCCCCGGGGCCCCCGAGGAGACGCTCCTGGGCTTCTTCCAGAACGCGGTCTCCGAACTGGTCGCCTCCGGGGCCACCGCGGCGCTGGCCGTGGACGACGCCCAGCTGCTGGGTCGCGAGACCCTGGCCGATCTCCCCGGGCTCATGGCCATCGAGCCCTCCTGGGCCGGGCGGACCTCGCTCATCCTCTGCGGCACGGAGGGCGTGGGCTTCCCCGGCGCCCTCCCGGAGGGGGCGGAGCTGGTGGAGATCCCTCCCCTCACCCCCGCCGAGACTGGCCGGTACGTCTCCTTCCGCCTGAAGGCGGCGGGGGCCCGCCGCGACCCCTTCACCCCGGGGGCGGTGGCCGCCCTCCACGCCCTCTCGCGGGGGCTTCCAGGGGATCTCAACCCGCTGGCCGAGCGCTCGCTCATGACCGCCTGGTCGCTAGGCAGGAAGGACATCACCTCCTCCCACGTGGGCCGCGCCGCGGAAGGCCTCTCGGGCCCGCCGCCCGTGCCCGACGAGGCAGCTGGCCGCGCCGCCGGCGGCAGCCGCCAGCGGGGCGGGCGCCCCCGGGGCAAGCCCAGGCTCCTCGCCCTGGGCCTCGCGGCGGCGCTCCTCTTCTCGGGCTGGTTCCTCCTGCGCCCGGGCGCCGCCGGCCCCGGGCGCCTGGCCGTCTGGGGGCCCCCCGCGGATCCCTCCGGCGGCCCCGGCGCCGCGCTGCCCGGCAGGATCACGGTGGACCCCGCGGGATCCGGCCTGGAGGATCCCGCCCCCGGCCAGGGGGCCGGCCCCGCCCCGGCCGCCGAGAGCGCCACCCCCGCCGCAGTCCCGTCGCCGGAGGACGATCTGGCCCTCCCCTCGCCACCCCCCGCCCTCCTCTCGCTCCCCCGCAACTCCCTCGTCCTGGTTGTGGACGGTGCCCTCGGCATGGCCCGCCTCTGGCAGGGGAGCCTCAAGGGGCCGGGGCTCAAGGCGGAGATAAGCCCCCCCGACATCAGGCGGCCCGGGCTCTACCTCGTGGGCCGCCCCCAGAGCCGCACGCCGCTGATATTCCAGTACCCGCCGGCCCGGGAGATACCACGGGAAGCGGGCATCAGCCTCTGGCGCCAGGTGGAGGCGCACCTGCCGCAGGACATACTGCCCCTGATGGCTGGCGAGGGCCCGGATCTGCGGCGCTCCATCCCCGACGGGCTGGGCGGCACCATCCGCGGGCGGCTCCGGGGCTGGATCCAGGCCCAGGAGTACAAGCTCCCTGACAACATGGCTGCGCTGTACGCCGAGCGCTTCCGCTTCTTCGAGCCGGGGAGCCCGGACCGCACCATAGACCGCGAGCAGTTCCGGACGGCCCTCGCCTCCGAGCTCCGATCCTCCGGGGACGTGAAGCTCACGGCCTCGGAGCCCCTGATCCTCCTGGATCCCCGCGACCACAACCGGGCCTGGGCGGTCTTCAACCTCAAGTACGACTCGCGTCTCAGGCACGACCTGGGCCAGCGCACCCTCATCTTCGAGAAGCCCAGGCTGGGCGGCGACTGGCTCGTCACGGCCGAGCTCTGGGTGAAGGAGTCGGCCCTGGCCGGCGACTGAATGGGAGGGGACCTGAGCCGGACGGGCCTGAGACCCGTCGCCACGAGCCTCTCCATGGGCTTCACGGCGGGGGCGCCATTCATAGTGGTGGTGACCCTGGTCCAGGCCTGGCTCCGGGACGGTGGGACGCCCGTCGCGATGATAGGGCTCTTCGCCCTGGCGCGGCTCCCCTACAGCCTGAAGTTCCTCTGGGCGCCCGTCCTCGACTGCACGGCGCCCTTCGGCTGCCGGCGCAAGGGATGGCTCCTCCTCAGCCAGGTGTCCCTGGCCTTCGGGCTTCTCTCCTTCGGGACGGACGGGCTTCTCGGGGCCTCGTGGCCCTTCGGGGCGGCCTTCGCGGCCGCCGCCGGGCCCGGTGCGGCCGGCTCCCCGGTCTCCTCGGGGGCGCTGTCCGGCGGGCCTGGACTGTGGGCCGCAGCCGTGTCAACCTTGTGGGTGAGCTTCAGCTCCGCCACCCAGGATATCGCGGTGGACGCCTACCGCCGCGAGGATCTCCTGACCGAGAAGGCCCTCGCCGACGGATCGACCGCCTACCTCTGGGGCTACCGCCTGGGAATGGTGGCCCTCTCCGGCGGAGGGCTCATCGCCGCCGACCTCTGGGGATGGGACGCCGTCTTCCGGCTCGCGGCGGCGGCCATGCTCCTGGGGCCGCTGACGCTCCTGTGGAGCCCCGAGCCCCCGGCCCCGTCCTCCCGGCCCCGGAACCTCCTGGAGAGCGTAAAGGGCCCAGTCCTGGATTTCCTGTCCCGGGACCGGGCGCTCCTCCTGATGGGCTTCGTGCTCCTCTACAGGATGGGGGAGCAGCTCATCGCCTCGCTCAACACCGTCTTCTTCATGGAGGCCGGCTACACCAAGACGGAGATAGGCATAGTGGTCAAGGCGTTCGGGCTGTCGGCCACCCTCGCGGGGGTGTCGCTGGCCAACGCCGTCTCCCGCCGCTACGGCAACATGAAGGCACTGTGGATCTTCGGCTGGCTCCAGCCCGTCAACATGGCGGCCCTGACCGCGCTGTGGATCCTGCCGCCCGGCCTCCATTACCTGGCCTTCTTCGTGGCCCTCGATCACGTGATAGTGGGCGCCGCGGGCCTGGTCTTCACTGTGTTCCTGAGCTCCCAGACGCGCCTGGACTACACCGCCACCCAGTACGCCATCCTCACGAGCGTCATGGCGCTGCCCGCGAACTTCCTCGCCAGCCCCTCGGGCTGGCTCGTCTCCGTCCTGGGCTGGCCGGGCTTCTACTTCCTGGGCGCGATCCTGGCGCTTCCGGGGCTCGCCCTCCTCCGCGCCCTCCGCCGCCCGCGGCCGCCGGCCGCCGCCGGGGCGGGCCCCTGAAGCCGTCTCCGCCGCAGGGACGCCCGGCATCCCCGCGCCTCCCTTCCGAGCCCCGCCCTCCCCCGGAACCCGCCCCGCCCTGCCCCGGCATCCCCGGAGATCCCAGGCACGGGAGGCACCCCCGCCATCACCCTGCCCTCCCCCCCCCGAAGGAAGCACCGACAGTGAACCACCACCCCCTGACGGCCCCAGCCGCCGGCCGCGCCCCCCTGGAAGTGGCGTCCGGGCTATGCGCCGGGCTTCTCATAATATCCAACATAGCCTCCACGCGCATGGTCGAGGTGGGCCCCTTCTCCTTCGACGGGGGGACGCTTATCTTCCCGCTCACCTACGTCCTGGGCGACCTGCTGACCGAGGTCTACGGCTACGCCCGCTCCCGGGCCGTCATCTGGACGGCCTTCCTCTGCCTCGGGGCGGCCTTCCTGTGCCTCCACCTGGTCTCCCTCTTCCCCTCCCCCGCAGGCTGGGAGGGGGGCGACGCCTGGAACTCCATCCTGGTGCTCACCCCCAGGCTCGCCCTGGGCAGCCTCCTGGCGTTCCTCACGGGAAGCCTGGCTAACGCCTGGATACTCTCCCGCCTGAAGGCCAGGAGCCCCGGCAGCCCCCCCCTCGCGCGCTTCGTGGCCTCTTCGCTGGGCGGCGAGGCGGCGGACACGCTGATCTTCACCTCCGTGGCCTTCCTGGGCGTCCTGGAAGGGGATCTCTGGGCGGAGCTCTGCCTCTCCAACTTCGTCTACAAGACGGGCCTCGAGATAGCGCTCCTGCCCCTCTCGCTCTTCCTGGCCCGCCGCCTCAAGAGGGCCGAGGGCCGCGACCAGGTGGACGACGTGGCCTCCCTCTCGCCCTTCCCCTGGCCCCTCGGGCGCGGAGGCCCCTTCCGGAGGGGCCGGGAACTCCGGTAGGCCGCGGCGCGGCGCGCCGGGAAGGCGGGAGGGCCCGGGACGGGGCCGGTATCGGGCCGCAACCCGTCGACTTGTGCCATCGCTACCGCTGACGGCAGCCACTGGACATCTGATCCCGGATCCTCTATCCTGTGGCCTGTCCGGGGCACCGGCCCCGGACAGGCCCAACCCCACCCCCACCCGGCTACTGCCACGCCAGCGCCCCGCCCCTGCGGGACGCGCCATCACGCTCCCCGCGCACGGCGCCGCGGCGCCCCCCGCCCTGCTGGCCGCCGAGCCGCGGCCACGCCAGAGGCCCCCACCGGTGACAGCACATGAACCAGCAAAGCCTCCCCCCCCGTGAACGCAGCCGCCTCAAGAAGGCCCTCATGACCATGCTCCAGCGGAGCTACCAGCGGTACCTCGCCCCCTACGAGGGCCTGGCGAGGGCCGCCACCCTCGACATCAGGAAGATGGAGGGCTTCTGGGGAAAGTGGATCCCCGAGGAGAGGGTGATAGCCCTCTCCGAAAAGCTCCTGGACCAGAGCCGCTGGCATCCCATCAAGGGCATCCTCGGCCACGAGACCGCCCACCAGCTCGTGTCGGACATCTACCCCCTCGCCGCCAGGAACGAGCCCCCCCACGGCCCCACCTTCATAACCGTCTGCCAGAGGCTCAAGCTCGACCCCTTCTACTGGAGGGCCTCCATGACGGCTGACGGCCTCGGCGCCGCCCCGCCGTTCCCCGCCGGCCCGGACGCCGAGGACGGAGAGCTGAAGCCGGTCCTCGACAAGGTGAAAAAGCTCCTGGCCCTGGCCGGATCCGACAACACCAACGAGGCGGCGGCGGCGCTGTCCGCGGCCGAGCGCATCCTCGCCAGGCACAGCCTTACCCGCGAGGCCCTGTGCGGCGAAGCGGGGGACGGGGCCTTCCGGAGGCTCCGGCTCCCCCTGGGGGGCCGGGCGGTCCTGAAGCACAGCCTCATCCTCCAGATAATCCACGAGTTCTTCGGTGTGCAGGCGGTGTACTCCTGGAACTACGACCCCTCCACCGGCGCGGAGACCAAGGAGATCGAACTCTTCGGCCGCCCCATGAACCTCGCGATGGGCGAGTACGTCTGGGCGTTCCTGAACGAGCGCTGCGACACCCTCTGGGAGGCCTACCGCCCCCGGGCGCACCTCCTGGGCGAGAAGGGCCTGGGCGCCAGGAACGCCTTCACCAACAACCTCCTTAAGGCCTTCATCGCCAAGATGCGCGAGGGCCGCAGCCAGGACGCCGGGGGCGCCGGGGACGGGGACGGCACCCAGTCCCGGGGCGAGGTCATCTCGACCAAGGACTTGCAGCTCGACCGCTACGTCCGGTACGTCTACCCGAACATGGGCTACTCGCGGCACAGCTCCAGTGCCGCCAGGAGCTCCCCCAACGCGGCGGGGGCGGGCACGGCGGCGGGCCGCGCGCTCACCATCCATCCCCCGGTGCGGGGCGGCCCGGGCGGCGGCCGGGGCCCCTCCGGCCACATCGGCCGCTAGAGGCGGCGGGCTGTGGCGGCGGGAGGCGACCCTTTCGCCAGGGCGCGGGCCATCATGGTGGCGGAGCAGCTGGTGCGCCGCGGCATCGGCTCGCCCCAGGTCCTGGAGGCCATGGGGCGCGTGCCCAGGCACCTCTTCGTGGACGAGAGCCTTGCCGCCCACGCCTACGAGGACCGCCCGCTCACCATAGGCCACGGCCAGACCATCAGCCAGCCGTACATCGTGGCCCTCATGACGGAGGCCCTCGAGCTCAAGCCGGGGGACCGGGTACTCGAGATTGGCGGCGGCTGCGGCTACCAGAGCGCGGTGCTCGCGGGCCTCTGCGCCCGGGTGTACACGGTGGAGCGCGTCCCGGCCCTCTTCGAGCTCTGCCGCGCGACCCTCACCCGCCTGGGCGTCCGCAACGTCACCCTCCGGCTCGGGGACGGGGCCTCGGGCTGGCCCGAGGAGGCCCCCTTCGACGCCGTGCTGGTGGCGGCGGCGAGCCGCAGCGTCCCCGAGGCGCTGAGGTCGTCCCTGGACTACGGCGGCAGGCTCGTGATGCCCGTGGGGGAGCAGACGGAACAGCTCCTGTGCCTCTATACCCGCGGCGCGGACGGCAAGGTGAGCCGCCGGACGCTCGCCGCCTGCCGCTTCGTGCCGCTCGTGCGCGACCCCAGGCCTCCCGCGCGCTGAGGCCGGCGGCGCTCGGGGAGCCGCCCTCCCCCCCGGACAGCTGCCCTGGCGCGAAAGGCCCCCTGACGGGCGCCATGGCGCGGGAGGGAAGCCCCGGAGAACCTCAGATGGCCCCGGGACAGGGCTATCGTCCTAAGAAGCGGAAAGAGGGTGGGCGGCGCTCCTCCCGCCTCCACGCAAGCCCCCGGGCCCCGGAGCCCGGGGGCTTGCTTTTTCCGCGGGCCCCGGAGCGCCGGGGCCCGCGCCTCCCCGGGCCCGGCGCCGGCCGGGCCGCCCGCCGGGGACGCCTCCCGGAGGGCGGGGTACGGCGATGCCCGGCTTGCGGTATGTCAATGCGCCGGCCGGCCCTCAAGGCCTATCGTCCTGGCCAGAGACGGCCGCCCGGGGATCGGCCCCGGGG
>JAITEZ010000120.1 GCA_031281735.1 Deltaproteobacteria bacterium
TCCGCGAGTCCCTGGCTGGCGCAGGCGGAGGCGTAGCTTGCGGCGGCCCGGCACCGGATCTTCCTCTCCATGTAGCCCGCGGGCTCGTGGGAGGCTATGAGCCCGAAGAGCCGGGCGCCCTCGGCCGTGACGGAGGGCCTGATGAAGCCCCAGAGGATGGCCTCCGCGGCGCGGAGGCGCACTCCCTCTATCTCCGGGGTGCCGGGAAGGGCTTCCAGGTAGCGGAAGACCTCCATGGCGGGCCCGGGGCCGCAGTGGAGGACCAGCGCCGCCGCGAAATATGCCGTGGCCCTGGCCTTCCAGACATCCGTCCGGGCGCCGCCGGGCTGGCTCGCGAGCCGCATCCAGCGGTACAGCGCGACCCTGAGGTCCCCGTAGTCGCAGGAGGCATGGATCAGCCGGCAAAGGCTCTCCGCCATGAACTCGCGGGCATAGGCGGAGCCCCGCCCCTCCAGGTAGCGCAGGTAGTGGTCCGCATCGTCCAGGAGCGCCGGGTTCCCCGCCAGTAGCGAGACGGCCCTCAGGGCGTATCCCGCCGTCCGGGGCGCGAAGCCTCCCCTGGTGCGCCGCCCCTCCCGGTCCCGTGCCGCCCCCCGGAGGGCCCCGCAGGCCGGGCCGCCGGAAAGGCCGTCCCGGCGGCCCGGGGGGGCCTCCCGCCCGGGGGCCGGGCCGGATTCCGCCCGGGACGTCCCGTCCCCCCCGCCGAAGTCCCTGCGGCACTGCGGCAAGGCCTTCAGGATCAGAGCGCCCAGGGAGCCCGGCCAGGCCTCCCCGGCCGATCCCCCGAGGGACTTCGGCCGGTACTCCCGGTCGCCGGCGGGGCGTCCCCAGCCGTCCTTCCCGCCGTCCGGCCCGCCGATCCCCTGGACGGCCTCACGGCCGCCCTGCCTCCAGAATTCGAAAGTGGCCGCGGCGCCATCGCCGCCGGGCGGGGGAGGGCCGGCGAGACCCGCGAAGGCCTCCCGCAGGCGGAGCGCCCCCTCCCCCGCGGCGATTCTCCGGAAAACCGCCTCGGCGGCCTTGCCCTCCATGTCGGCGAGTTCCCGCACTGCCTGCCTGAGCCTCGCGAGCGTGGCGTCCGAGTCGTCCCTCAGCTCGGGGGGGACGGGGGCGAGGGGATCCGCCGGGGCCACGATCGCGCCGGGCGCCGGAGGGCCGTCGGCCCCGTACCTGAGCCGGGGGACCCTGGCCCTGGGATCCGCCTCCCTGAGTCTCCGCCAGACGGCGTCCAGGCTGGCCGAGATGTCCGCGAGGAAGGGCTCGGGCTCGAGCTCCCCCGCCCCGGACGCGCAGGCGACGCAAATGTTCACGGCGGAGGCCGCCTTCAGCAGCTCGATCTCCAGGGAGTGGCCCCGCCCGGAGGCGCCGCCCCGCCCCCCCGGCACGGCAGGGGCCTTCTCCCCGCCGAGGGGCGCGGGGAAAAGCCCGTAGAGCCTGACGGCCTCGATGAAGTCCCTGCCCAGCACCGCCCGGGCGATAATCCAGGAGACGAGCCGGGCCTCCTCCAGGCCCCCCCCGCCCGGCATCCTGAAGCCCCGGCAGCGGCACAGGGCCTCGCGGGCCTCGCGCAGCCTCCCCGCCGCGGCCAGGCTCCAGGCCAGGGCGTTGCGGGCGGCGAGGCAGCGGCCCTCGGCCCTGACCCTCCTCCCCTCCGGGAGGGCGGAAAGCCGCGGGCCCACGGCGTCCAGGCTCTCGAGGATGGGCGCGGCGGAGGCGTTGACCATCCTCTCAAGGAGCAGGCGCAGGGGCTTCGGCTCGGGCTCGCCCGCCGGCAGGAGGAGATTCTCCGCGGAAGCGCTGTCGCCCGAAAGCCTTCTGATGAAGCCGCCGAACCTGTCGAGATCGTCCAGGATCGGCTCCGGCCGGGAATCTGTAACAGTCAAGTGCTGTCTCCGTGCCCGTCGGGGGCCGCCGCTCCCGGCAAACCCGGGCGTCTCCGGGGGAGGCGGATGGGAGCGGGGCGGCCCGCGGGGGGAAGCGGGGCGGTGAGGGCAAGGTAAGGCGCGTCGCCGGAGGCGGCGGGCATCGGGAACGGCCGGACGGGCGGTGCCCGGAAAGGGCGCGGGCTCGGGAAGGACGGGATCTGAAGGTCTGGATCGGGAAGGACGGGATCGGGAAGGACGGGATCGGGAAGACGGGATCCGGAGGACGGGATCGGGAAAGGACGGGATCGAAAGGACGGGATCCGAAGGGAGGAACCGGAAACGGCAGGGGACAGGGGCCGCGGAGTTCCGAGCGGGAGGGGGCAGCGCGGCACTTTTCAGGGCGCACCCGGGCCCCCCGGTGCCCGCATCCAGCGGCATCCGCCGACGCGGGTGCCGCGGGCGGGAATGACGGCCTCCGCAACCGGGAACCCCGGGGTACAATTGAATAGCAGACCGTGAAGGAAAGGTCAAATGCCGCGCCGGGGCTGGGTATCCGGGGCCGTCGACCCCCGCCTTCCCTGGGGCGGACGCCGCCGATTCCCAACGTCTTCCGCCTCCCTGCCGGGAGGCCGCGGGGAGCGCGCCCCCTTCCTTCCACCCACCCCTCCGGGAGGCGCAAGGCCGGAAGCCACTCTCATCAGGACGGCAGACCATGAGAAATGCCGTCTCACTCCAGGGAACTGTGGGAGTGAGCCGCCCCTGGCCTGTCAGCGGCCACCGGGAAACTGATCATCGGCTGAGCCGATAAGCACTCAAGACATGAGCCGAAATACGCTCAAGGGGGAACCCGGAAGCGATGCCGACCCCCTTGGCAGCATCGGGATGCTATCCCGTGAGATGACGATCATTGACGAGGAGGCCATGTCGGGCAGGGCCGGAAAGCGCATGGCCGAGAAAGCCTACGGGGTGCCGAACGGCCTGAAACAGCTCGGAGGCCGGGAGTTGCCGCCGGGTCGGGCAAGGGTCGGCCGGACGGAGGCGTAGCGCAGGGCGGAAGGAGGCGGGAGGGGGCGGGAGGCGTCAGGGCCGGGAGCCGGGCCGCTGTGCCCTGCGGGCCGGGGAGACACCATTACGGTTACGTCGGCACCAAGGGCGATGACGCGGGCCGAAGCCATGAAAACGCAGTGCAGACCTGCCAGGGCCACTCCGAGGAAGGATGGATGGACGGCCGAAGAAGAGGAAGGATGGACGGCCAGAGAAGGAGACCGCGCAACACGGCGGCCGGGGGGTGGACAAGACCAGCGGACACGGCCGGGGTACGCGAGCGGGCACGGGAAGCACGCCCCCAGGCAAGGTTGCCCCGGCCCCGGGGAGGCGGGAAGCGAGGTCTCGGCTCAAGGCGAGAGCCGACTTCCCTCGGCAGTGGCGATGCCTGCAGCTGATGCGAAGCCGCAGTGTCTCATGATCCCTGTGGCGGAACCGGATACGTCCGCTGACCACGCTGGGAAATCAGCCGGATCCGTCTTGGCACTCACCGCACAGGATGCGATCATTTCCTCGTCTGGAAGATCGCATGGAAAGCCCGTGTATCTTCGTTTCACTTGGTCCCGGAGAAGTCCGGCCTCGGCAGACTCCTTACGATTCTCATCGTCTCCAGGCTCACCGTGATCACCCGCAGCAGGAGATCCAGGATGTACCTGGGCTCTCCGCGCTCCCTTGCCCAGTCGTTCGGGTCGTTCCTGATCCCGGAATCCTTGTGCACGGTGATCTGGTAACGCTCCATGATCCAGTCGATCGCTGGCTTGCCGTTCAGGACGTAGTCATAGGCTTCCAAAGGGATCCCCTCCACGCGGATCATGTCGTTGAACTGCATGACTGACCTGTCGGCCTTCCCGTCCATGCCCTTGCCATAACGCATCTTGTGAACCAGGAAGTTCTCCACGCCGGCACCGCTTATCCTGGCGGGATACGGCTTCACTGTCTCGTATCCCAGATGGAGCCTCGCCAAATCATGCCCTGCCTCGGAGAACCTCAAAAAGTCCTCAGCCAGCGGAACCAGGGGAATCCTCGGGAGCGACTTCTTAAGATCCGCCGAAAAGGTCTCCCGGTAGACAGAGGAATGAAGCATGGCATATACGTAATGGAAGATATGATCCTTGGAGACAGGATGCAACCAGTTGCCAAAATTCTTTATACATTCCTCCATGATCCAGTCGGTTACGGCATCGCGGCGGACAAAGACATCGACCTCCCTGCCTCCGTCCTTTGAGAACAGGGGACCGCTCTGGCCGGTTGCCTCCTCGTACCAGTACCTGGGAAAGCACTGGGTATCCCCGTTGAAATGCAGATCAGGAATGCAGTCGGATATCAGTGGCAGACCGTCCTTGAAAGCGGACACGCATATGACAAGGTTCGGGCGATCCGGAGTCGGGAAAAGCGTTGGTAGTCTGCCTGATCTCTCGTTTAGTTGCTTGTCAAAATAAAAATATTGCTTGAAAAAGGGGCGATAAGAGGATACTCTAACATTTTGAGGGCTAAAATTAATCGTCTGGTTCGCGAGAGCCTTGGAGAGTAGTCCGTCAGACCAGCTTATCCTGGTGCTGTCGCTCTCTATATTATGCCGGATATCTGCCTTACTGCCTCGAGTGTAATCTGCATGATACCGTTCGCGTTGCTTGTTATAATACCCTATTGTACTTCTGGCGTTTGAACATAGGGACTTTCCTGAAGAGTTATAACACCATATGTCCCTGTTAGTCGACATGCCAAGCGAATAGACCGGATAGAAGAATGTCCTCTCGTTTCGCGGGTCGTACTTGTCTCCAATTGAATTGAACTCGCCGAACACTGGGTTCCTGTTATTCAGCCAATCGCCATCCTTGTTAGGCGAGATACTGATCATGTCCATGCCGGAACCGAAAACATGCTTCCTCTCTTCGAGAATCTTTAGTTTCTCTTCCCGATCCAGGTAATCGCCGATATCGCAGTAACGGATCTCCGCTTCGCCGAGCTTGGCAGGGTTCCTCACCAGGAGCGTGATGGCTATCGCCGCTCGGCTTCCTGAACCAAATATTTTGCCACCTTCCTTGCGTGATAGCTCCCCGGATGTTCGCTGGTTCCCCCTCAGGTTGAACACGTAGATCGAGCTGAACTCCCGCGCGAGGCATTTCCGCATGCCGTCCATGGCGTTGCCGTCTAGCCAGCCAGCGTTGGTTACGTAGGCGATTACGCCAGGAGTTTCCGGATACTCCAGCAGGCGTTCCGTACCCCACCTGAATGCCCTGACATAAGAATCATATAATTTGTTTTTCAGAGATGCTTTTGATTCATGTACATACGTATCATTTATACGCTTGTCCAACATCGGATAATCAATGTTCTGCGCGTTGTCGTTGGCCGACCTCTGCCCGGCCGAATAAGGGGGGTTGCCGACGATGACCATGATCGGCGTCTTTCTCTGAGATTCAACACGATCTGAATTCATCTTGAGGAACCTGTCGAGCCGGAGACCGCCGCCAGGTTTCTCGAACAGCTGGAACGTGTCAGTCAGGCAGATGCCGCCGAACGGGACGTACTGCACGCCCGGCCCCATCATCTCGTCGTAGGCGCTCTCGATGTTTATCGAGGCGATATAATAGGCGAGCAGGACTATCTCGTTGGCGTGGAGTTCCGTCCGGTATTTCCTCTCCAGCGAGTCTCCCAGCAGGCCGGAACGGATGAGCCGCGAGACGAAGGTACCCGTGCCGGTGAAGGGATCGAGGACATGCACGTTCTCGTCCGAGAGGCTTCTGCCGAACTCCCTTCTGAGCACCTGATCCGCGGAGTTGTTGATGAAATCCACCACCTGCCAGGGGGTGTAGACGATGCCGAGCCTCTCGGTGACGTCCGGGAACGCCTTGCGGAAGAACTTGTCGTAGAGGTCGACCACGATCCTCTGCCTCGCCTCGGCGTTGTCTATCCCCTGCACGAACCGGCTGGCCCTGGCTACCTTGGCGAGATCCACGCTGCCGTCCTCGGCAAGGTACGCCTTGTTGATCGCGGAGTCTGCGCAGCCTGCGAGGCTCGGGCCGAGGACGTCGATGATGCCCTGCATGGATCTTGAGACAGCGTTATGCGCCGCGAAGGAGTAGTCCTGGTACAGTTTCTCGAACACTGGCATGCTCGCCGCGTGCTGGGCCAGCATGCGTACCGCCTCGGCCTCGTCCACGGAGGGGTTGAGGCTTTCACGCAACTCCTGCAGGAAGGCGTCGAAACGCGACCTCGCCTCGCCGCCGGCGCCTATCAGGCCGGTTATGCCGTCGATGTATCCCTTGGCTATCCCGGCCACGTCCGCCGCCCATAGTTCCAGGTCCCGTTCGGAGCCGGTCATCCTCACGATCTTCGCGTACAGGGCCTGCCGGAATCCGCCGCCGGCGGCCTGGCTCGCGATTCCCTCGGCCAGCTGGCTGAGCTCGCGCTTCCGTTCGGGGGTTTCCCTCGCGCCCTTGGGATCGTCCTCATCCCTCACGGGCTTGGTGGCGACGGTCAGCAGGCTCTCCTTGCGCACGTTGAACCTGATCCTGTTGACCTCGGAATCGAAGCGGTCGTCGTGGGCCTTCAGGGCCTTCAGGACGCTCCAGAGCACCCCGTAGACCCGGTGGTCGCTCAGCGCGGCCTCCGGGGAGATCCCGTGCGGGATCACGATGGGGATTATGATGTAGCCGAATCTCTTGCCCGGCGCCTGGCGCATGACCCGGCCCACGGACTGGACGATCTGGATGTCCGACTTCCTCTGCGAGAGGAACACCACCGCGTCCAGGCTGGGGACGTCCACCCCCTCGGAGAGGCAGTAGACGTTCGTGAGGATCCGGCACTGGTTCCCGCCGGGCGGCGACTCCTCCAGCCACCGCATGAGGCCCCCGCGTTCCGTCGCGCCCATCGTCCCGTCGATGTGCCTGGCGGAGACCGCGGTCAGGCGATCCCGGTCCTCCTCCGCGACGTCCCCGAAATACCAGTCCCGGAGCGCGCGGTCCGTGGCGAAGGTTTCCAGCAGGGAGCTGATCTGGCGCGATTTCCTTATGCTCTCGCAGAAGGCCACCGCCTTCCGCATCGGGGCGGGATCGGTGGCCTTGATGCTCTCGCTCTCTGTGTCCATGCGCTTGGAGAAGGCGTAGACGCACCCCAGGATCCTGGTCGCGTCGTCTATGTCGATCTCCTTCCTGCCCTTGGCCTTCTCCTCGGCGATGACCTCCCGCAGGACGGCGGAGAGCTCGGGGGACTCCGCCTCCCTCCCGAGGGTGAGCACGATGACCTTATAATCGGACAGGTACCCCCGCTCCACCGCCCTGGAGAAGGACATGCGGAAGAACTCGCCGCCGTAGAGGGACTCGTCGTCCATCGAGTACAGCCTGAGCCCGCGCTCCGCCGCCTGCGCGAGGGCGTCGCCCACGTAGATCCTGGGCGTGGCGGTCATGTAGAGCCTTTTCCGGGCGGGGATGAACCCCTGCTCGTGGATCCTGGCGAAAAGCCTCCTCTCCTCCCCCTTCCCCTCCGTCTCCTCGACCCCGGTGGTGCGGTGGGCCTCGTCGCACACCATCATGTCGAAGGAGAACCCGTCCCCCATCAGCCTCGCGGCTTCGGACACGACCCCGGCGGACTGGTAGGTTGAGAACACCACCGAGAGGCGATCCCCGTGGAGGTCCAGGGCCGTCCTCAGCTGCTCGGCCACCTTGGCGGGCGACGTGTCGGCAGGGTACGGGAGATCGACCGTGCCGAAGCCATCCTCGTCCTCCTCGGCGCGGGCGTAGCCCTTGTTCACCTGGGGATCGGAGCAGACGCAGATCCCGTAGACCGGCCCCGAGGCGTCCGCGCTCCATTCCCTGAGGGTCTGGCCGATCAGGGCTATGGAGGGCGCGAGGAACAGGACGACCCCCCTCCCTCCCGTCTCGCTTTCGGCGATCCTGAGCGAGACGTAGGTCTTGCCCGTCCCGCAGGCGAGGATGAGCTTGCCCCTGTCCCGGTCCCTGTAGTGCTCGCGGGCGCGCCCCACGGCCTCCGCCTGGTAGTCGCGCGGGATCTTGCGGGCGGCCCTGGCGCGTGCGCCGTAGACGCCCTTGTCGAGGAGCTCCCAGTCGACGGGGGCCCCGCGGAGCAGGGAAAGGTTCAGCCGCGAGAAGCGAGGGTTCTGGTTGCGGATGGTCGCGTTCGCCGTGGAGGACCAGGAGTCGGTGGTGGATATGAGTAGCCGCCGGACGAAGGGCACCATCTCCCCGGAGGGGAGACGGAAGGATCTGCCGGAGGTGGAGATGAAGCCGTCCAGGTCGGCCTTGGAGATCGCGGCCCCCTCCCGGTAGCACTTGGCCTGGACGGCCCAGAAGCCCCCGTCCACCGCGTCCTCGGCCACTATGTCGATGCCGGTGTCGCCGGGGCTGACGGACGCGCGGTAGGGGAAGTCACGCCACTGCCAGACGTTCACGAACCGGGACTCGTAAACGGGGTAGGTCTTGAGGAACCGGACCATGAGCCGCTCGAAGCGGTCGCCCTTCTCGCTCTCGGACCTGGCCTCCTTGCGGTACTTCGCCAGGACGTCATCGAACTGCATCACTAACCTCCAGCGGCCCCCGGCAGGCAGGGGAAGGACAAGGCGCTATCGGACAGCCCGGGGCATGGGGAGGGGCCCGGCGGGAGTCAGGGAGAGGCTGAGCGTCCCGGACGCCCCCGCGGGACGCTGCGAGGCCGTCGCCGCGGGGGGTTTGCGACGGTGGCATCCAGATCGGGCCTCCCGCGTGTCCGGGTCGTCCGGCCACTGCGGCATCGCGGGCCCCGCCCTTGCGGGCCGAGGCGGTCACGGCGCGGCCGCGAAAGGGAGACGGGCGTGGTTCCGGCGGACGGCCGGGCCGGGCTTTCCGGGCGCGGCCAACCCTTTCCTTGCAGCACGAGGATGAAGAGTCAAAGAAGAATCGATTGTAGCTGCGGCGGGATGATCCGGTCAAGTGGCTTCGCCCAAGCGCACGGACGGCACCGTACAATCCAGATTTGTATTTTGATGATTAATCACCGTAAAAACAGAATAAAATTCTTCCTTGCTCTTGTCCCGTGTTTCTGGGCGCGGGAGACCCGGGAAGGCCCGCAGACCCGGCAAATTGCCTGTTGACATCCTCCCCGCCCTGAAGGACGTGGTTTCCCGGACGGGCCCGGGGCATCGGCCACGGGTCTCCCCGCGGGGCACCCGGATCACGGGCGGGCCTCGGGCGCCCTGGCCTCCCCGGGCATCGAGGCGGCCTGACCGGCCGCCGGGACGTTCATCGCGCCGGCCGTGCCTGCGTCGTTCCCGTAGCCGCGTCCCAGGCATCAGAATCCGGCCCTCGTCCCGCGGCCGCCTTTCCCAGCATGCCCGCATCCGGGACATCCCCGGCCGGCGCCGCGGGATCGACCCGGGCAGGCCGGCCTCCCCGGAAGGCCGGCTTCCCGCCGGGCGTCGCCGGGAACGCGCCCCGGCCCTGCGGAAAGCCCGACCGGAAGCCGGGCGGCGGAACAAAGGCCCGTGAGCCTGGCCGGGGGTTCACGGGCCCTTGCATGCGGAAGGCCGGACCACGGGGAGCGGGCCCGGGCCTGGAAGGCGGGAGGCGAGGCCCCGGCTTGCGCAGGACGGTAGCTTCCAGGCCCCGGGGCCGCCGCCGGCTGCGCCGGCGCCCCCCGGCGTCTCACGACCCCGGCGGGACCGGGCGCGGCCGGGGGGGATCCGTCCCCGCCGCATGTCCGTGCTAATTGGCCGGGGTCTTGCCCGCCGCCTTCCGGTGGTCCGCCAGGAAGGCCTCCAGGCCCCTGTCCGTGAGGGGGTGGGACACGAGCTGCGCGATGACCTTGTGGGGTATGGTGCAGATGTCCGCGCCCAGCAGGGCGGCCCTCAGGACATGCTGGGGGGACCGGATGCTGGCGACTATGATCTCGGTCTCGAAGGGGTAGTTGGAGAATATCGAGACTATCTCCTCGACGAGCTGCATGCCGTCCGCGCCCACGTCGTCGAGCCTCCCCACGAAAGGCGAGACGAAGGCCGCCCCGGCCTTGGCCGCCAGGAGGGCCTGGAGGGGCGAGAAGACCAGGGTGAGGTTCACGGCCACCCCCTCGCCCGCGAGGGCCTTGGTGGCGGCGAGCCCGGGAAGGGTCAGGGGGAGCTTGACCGCCACGTTGGAGGCGATCGACGCGAGATCCCTCGCCTCGGCTATCATGCCCGGCGCGTCCTCGGCCAGCACCTCAGCGGAGACCGGGCCCTCCGTGAGCGAGCAGATCTCCTTGATCCTCTGGCGCTGGTCGGCTATGCCCTCCCGCGCCATGAGGGAGGGGTTGGTGGTGACCCCGTCCAGGAAGCCGGAGGCGGCGCAGGCCTTGATCTCGTCTATGTTGGCGGTGTCGATGAAGAACTTCATACGGGGAGGCTCCTTTCCCGCCCGCCTGGCCGGCGGGGGGGTCTGCGATGATCCGGGGAGGCCGGGCGAGGGAAGCGGTACGGGGGCGCGTTCCGGGCCACCGTCCGTCCAGGTGTCGGGCGAGTCCTTGCATTGTCACGCGAATCTTAGCACAAAGGCGGCAGAGCCCGGGAGCGTGAGATGCCCGCCGGGGGACGGCTGCGCCCGTCTCCAGCTCCGGGCCGGGCCGCCTCCGGCGCGCCGTCCCGCCCTGCGGCAGGCGGTTCCCTGACGGCGGCCGCCCCGCCCGTCCCTGCGGGGGGCCCGTCCAGGCGCCCGGAAAGACCCTGCCGGAACCCTCCCCCCCGCGCGCGCCCCCGCCCGGGCCCGTTCCGGAAGGGGGGGTGCCCGGCTGCGCTCCTCCCGCTCGGGACAGCGTTCCCGTGACCGGGCGGGAGAGCCAGAAGGTTCGCCCGCCGGAGACGCCGGCCGCGGGATCCCGCCGGAAGACGCGGCTTTCCCCTCCCGGCACGGCGACCTCATGCGGATCGCGGCGCCGTTCCCCAGCCCGCCCGACGGCAGACGGCCGCCCGCATATAGTCGCGGCGGGCTACAGTTCCCCTTTCAGGCGTCTCCAGGATAACCGTCCTGAAGCGGCATGTCGGCGGCCCCTCGCGGAGCGGCGATCGCCTGGCCGCCGCAGTCACCACGACAGGAACAGCCCCCCGCACGCGCCCCGCCCGGGGCCCCGTGCCGCACGGCCCTCTCCCTCCCTTCCGGGAACATCCCGGCCCTCAGGCCCTTCCGGCCTCCTCCTCCTGGCCGTCCCAGGCAATAAGCCAGCCCGGGCCCCTCAGGCCTCCTGCCATCCCAGGCCATCCCTGGCCCCTCAGGCCTCCTGGCCCATCCCAGGCCATCCCTGGCCCCTCAGGCCTCTCCTGGCCATCCCAGGTCATCCCAGGCGCGCCATAGGCAATTCCAGGCCTTTCAGGCTCGCCTGAGAAAGCTTATCTGGACGTAGGTCAGGAACCGGCTCTCCTGATCCGTCCGGAAGGGAGGCAGGTCGTTCAGGGTCGCGAGCAGATCGGCCTGGAGCTGGCGGCGCTGGGCGGGATCCTTGAGTATCCCCGACCCCCGCCTCTTGGAGATGCGGTAGATGGCGTCCCGCAGGATCACCATGTTGGCCATGATGATATCCTCGTCCCCGGTGTCGTGGTAGTGGAGGATGATCTCCAGCTCCGCGACGGTCGGCGTGTCGCCCTCCCCCGCGTCCAGAGTGAGACGGAAGCGCCCCAGGGTCATCTCCCCTGGCTCCGGCTCGCGGCTGTCCACCAGCGTCTCGGGGGTGATGACGAGGGGCGGGCTCTCCGGCTCCCGGGTGCCCTTGATGAATATCTGGTAGATGGCGAAGAGGAGCCCCAGGGTGCCCAGGGCCATCGTCCCCACCAGGAACAGCAGCTTGAACTTCGAGACCTTCTTGACCGTCGGGGGGCTCAGGGGCTCCGGCGGGGGGGCGGGAACGTCCTCGTCCGGGACGGGGGGGAGCGGGGCCGTGACCGGCATGTGGGTGGAGTCCGGGGTGAGCTCTTCCGCCTCCCTGCGGGCCTGGTCGAAGATGCCGTCCAGATCCAGCTCCACCTTCTGGGGCACGGTCTCCCCGTCCTCGCCCAGGCTCTCCAGGAAACGCGTCCGGTCCACCAGGCCGCGGGGGGAGTCGCCGGCCGGGGCGGAATCGGCCGCCCCGGGGGCGCCGCCGGGCGCGGGATCCCGGCCCTCCTCCCCCTCGCCGCCATCATCATCGTCGAAGAGCGGCGGCGGGAGGGCCGTATCCCCCCCGCCGCCGGATACGGCCGCCGCGCCGCGCGCCGGGCCCTCCCCGGGG
>JAITEZ010000193.1 GCA_031281735.1 Deltaproteobacteria bacterium
AATATGACGATTTTATCCTTGTCAGTGCCACCGTTGATACGGACCGTCTCTTTGAAGATGATGGAACATCCTTCCTTGCCGATCCGCTTCCTGATAAGCGTCATCATGGACGGATGGCATGGGGAGGACATGGAGAATCGTGTGCCGCCTGTGAACGCCTGGAAATAGATGTTTTCCCTCCAGTTCTTGACCGTCTGCTCGTCGCTGAGGTTGTATATGCGCTGGAGAAACAACAGTCCCGCCATTAACCTTATAGGCAACGCGGGACGTCCAATCTTATCATTGAAAAAATGGGACAGCTGGCGTTCCAGGAGATCCCAGTCTATCGCCTTTGCAATCATGATCAACGGATTCTACTGGTCGAAATCTTCAACTAACGTTGAACAGGTGAATAGCGGCTTCATGCCTTTGATCCGTGCCAGGTGATTTATCATTTTGTAGCCCTTTGTGGGATCTCATCAGTTTAAAACAAATGAAGTATATCAAATAGGACAAGGTATGTCAAGTATTTTTCTTAATGATTGAAATTTATCTCACAAACCCAGGGGCTATTTTCTTGATACCATACTGAATTGTCATTACTTCGTTTCTCTCAAACCACTTGCGGGCAGAAACATGTGATTTTGTATAATTTTCATGACATTTTTTAGATTTATTAAGAAAAAAAAAAAAAAACAATTGTTTATCGGCTTTTTCAGGGACGACTAGTTACCCATGACGCGCTTGAAGCGATCATGTGGCCATCAGTAACGGACGTGCCTCGACAGCGCGAAAAAGGCTGGCGATGTCCTGGAACCCTTCTGCCATCCAGCATCTCAATGACCTGAAACCCAGGAGCCGCACGCCCACCGATGTGACCTGCCCCCTTCCTGGCCACCGGCTTTTCACCCGGATCGCCGGAGACGGGCGTCTCCGTCACCGCTACCGCTCCCGGCGGCCCTGGGCGAGGCCCCCGGGGGCGATCATCCGCGCAAGCTTCCAGCCCGAGGCCCTCCGGGAGGCCGGGGATGCGGATCCGGAACGGGTGCAGGGGCTCCTGGCGGAACCGGGCCTGCCGCGGGCGCTCCCTGGAACCTCCGGCAGGCGGTGGAGTTCACCGGCCGGTTCTGGGAAGTGACCGTGGCCTGGCCGGCCTCACGATCCCGGAGCGCATGGATATCCTCCTGCGGGCGGCAACTCCGGGACAGGGCTCAGGCGCGGGGCCGTCATCTCCAGGGAACGGCTCCGGGACGCGGTGGATGGGTCGGATCCGATCCGACGGGGACGTCTGGAGCTCCGCTGACTCACGGTCCACAGGGGCCTGAACGCCCCGAAGTGGCCTGCGGCGGCCCTGAGGGGCTCAAGCGGAGGAGGCCTCCACCCCGTGAATCCGGAGCGGCCGGCGCCGGGAGTTCATCAACGCGGCGTTGCCAGGGCACTGGCAGAGGGTGGTCTAGAGGCCGCCCCGGCGATCATGAAGACGCATCGGGAAGGCCTGGCGTGCAGGCCCGGGAAGCGCCGCGCGGGACACCCCGGTCACTCCGCCGAGGGGTCGGCGAGCCTCCCCGCGAAGACCACCGCGCCCGTGCCGGTGTCTCTGATAAGGAAGAGAAAGGGCCTGTCAGCCGCGAACCGCACCGGCGGAGGCCCTATGGAGGTAACCGAGACCCCCGCCCCCGTGGCCGCTGCGGCCTCCGCCCCTTCCTCGTCGACCTCCACGAAAGCCTTGTGGAAGACGTCGGAGACGAGGAGCCCGCCCCCTTCCGCCATGCCGGACAGGTCGGCCCTCCCCGTGAAGAGGTCCCGCACGCCGAGGGCGGCCAGGGCGTCCTTGAGGGAGGCGGAGCCCCAGCCGAGCCGGAACCGCGGGAGGCTGACCTGCACCTCCCTCGCCGCGAGGGAGGAGAGCCGGGCGGCGAGGGTGTCGCCCGCGAGCGCCCCCTCGAGGGCGGCCAGGGCCCCCTCCCCCTCTCCGGGAAGGAGCACGTCCATGACGAACGAGCCGCCCGCGAAGGGGAGCTCGAGGATCTGGCCCGGCCCGTCTGCCACGTAGCCGTACCGGCCGGTGCGGGTCATGTACCTCGCCCGGACGACCCGCCCGCCCGGGGCACGGAAGTCGCCCTCGGCGGTCAGCCCCGGATCGAAGGGCGCCCCCCACCTCCCCTTGAAGTACACGGCGTTCGCGAGCACGAGGGCCGTCTCGGGGGGGAGGGGCTCCGGCAGGAGATCCGTGATCAGGCCGCCGGTCGCGTCCAGCGCCCAGGCGTTTATGGCCTCCCGCGCGGCCGCCCCGTCGCCCGCGTAGTCGACGGGGAACGCCGACGGCCCGAAGCCACGCCCGAGGCCGTCCAGGAACCCCCGCCTGAGCGGGAACCCGGTGGCGGGCCACAGCGAGGCGGCGGCGCGGAAGACGCCCCCCTCCCCGCCCCCGGCCCGGCGGAGGCCTTCGCGGAGGCCCGCCCAGGTGGCGGGGAGGGCCTCCCCCCTGACCGGGAGCCCCAGAGCCCCCGCGATCTCGTCCGCGGTCCCGCCCTCGGCCCCTTCCAGGACCATGCCCAGGGCCTCCGCCGCCGACAGCGGCGAAAGGAAGAGATTGCCGGGGGCGCCGGATCCCGCGGACAGCTCGCGCCAGAGACCGCAGGCGAAACCGTTGAGGCCGGCAGCCAGCCCCCGGACTGCTTCCGGAGCCGGAGGCGCGGCGGGGGCCGCAGTCCCCTCCGCGACGGCCTCGGGGAGGGCGGGAGCGACGTCGGCGGGGGGCGCGGGGACACCCGACGCCGGCCGCGATGCGCAGACTAGGAACAACAGGGCTGACAGCATCAGCGAAGCGTGCTTCATGATTGACGTGGCTGTCTCCAACGGCGCTACGGCGCCGGTGGAGACAGCCTCCCTCCTTTCGGTTATGTTACCCGGCCGGAGGGGCGCGGCGCCCCCACCCTTGCTCCCGGCCGCCCATGCCCCGCCGCAGATCCGTGGCGCCGCCCGCCGCCCGCCCCCGCGCGTGCCGTCCGGCCTGCGGCGGCCCATCGGGCCTGCCACCGCTCCCGGATCCGCAACCTCTCGCGGAGCCCGGACATGCTGACCGGCCCGGGGCACCCCGGACGGAGGCCGGTCAACGAGGCGGGCGCGTCCGGCCGCGGGCGGCCCGCCGGCGCCCCTGACGGGCATTATCCCACATCCGGGCCTTCCCCAGGTGAATACCGGGAGCTTGCAGGCTTCTTGCGCCGGCCCTCTCCCCCTCCCGCCGCTTCCGGAGGCACCTCCGGGCCGGCGTCAGCTTCCGGCCGCGCAGTCCCCCGGGTCAAGGGCCCAGGCAGGCCGACCGTGGTGCCACGGCCATCCTGGAGGACGCCTGTCGGATCCGTAGGGGGGCGGACGCGGGGGGGAGCGCAGAGCCCGGGGGAGGCGAAGAGCCTGACCTTCTTCCGTGGGCGATCCGGGACTCGCGGATCCCCCCGCCCTCAGCGGCAAGGCCAGGGCCCGGGCCGGGGTGCGGGCGGGGTGGCCGCGCCGCCCCGTGCCCCAGCGGCGGACCTCCCGCCGGGCGCATCCGCATCTCCCCTGGATTCCCCTCTCAGGCGGCCTCCGGCCCGGATCCGCCCCCCTCTGGCCCGCCGGCCGCGATCAGACGCTCCACCAGCCCCGTGAGCCGGGGTATGTCCGTCTTGCCGGTGGGGGCGAGGGGTATCTCGGGGACGTTCAGGATCAGCCTGGGGCAGGCGAGATCCGGGTAGCCTGCCTCGCGCACCGCTACCCTGAGCGCAGCGGGGTCGGGGGCCCGACCCTCGCAGGCGAGCACCAGCCTCTCGCCCTTGCGGCCGTCCAGGACCGAGACCACGGCCAGCCGGGCGCCGGGGAAGGCCTTCTCCGCCGCTGCCTCCACCCCCGCCAGGGGGATCATCTCCCCGGAGAGCTTGGCGAAGCGCCTGAGGCGCCCCTCGATCCACAGGAAACCGTCCGCGTCCACCCTGGCCACGTCGCCCGTGTCGTGCCACCCGCCCGGGGGGCGGCGCACGACGCCGGGCTCGGACCCGGCCAGGTAGCCCGTCATGACGTTGGGGCCCTTGACGAGGAGCCTGCCGCCCTCCCTGATCCCCTCCACGGGCTCGAGGCGCCAGCGCACGCCCGGCAGGAACTGCCCCACCGAGCCGTCCCGCGAGCGCATGCGGGTGCCCACCGCGAGCACCGGGGCGGCCTCGGTGACCCCGTAGCCCTCCAGGACGCGCAGGGAGAGCTTGCGGAAGTAGAGCTCGCGGGTCGAGGGGAGCACCTTCTCGGCGCCCAGGACCATGAAACGCACCGCGGAGAAGTCGTAGGGGTGGGCGGCCTCGCCCCAGGCCCTGGCGAAGGAGTCGCTCCCCACCACCACGGTCGCCCTGGTGTCGTAGACGAGCTCCGGGATGGCCTGGACGGCCAGGGGCGACGGGTAGTTGAAGGATCTTATCCCGGAGAGGAGCGGGAGGAGCATCCCGATGTTGAGGCCGAAGGCGTGGAAGGCCGGCATGGCGTTGAAGAGTGTGTCGTCCTCGTTGAGCTCGAACGCGCACAGGGCCTGGCGGATGTTCGCGAGGAGGGCCGCGTGGCTCAGGACCGCCCCCTTGGGCGCCCCCTCCGACCCCGTGGTGAAGAGCACCGCGCCGGGGGTGTCCGGGCCAAGGGGGGAGGGCTCCCAGAGGAGGGAGCGCAGGGCGCGGCGGAGGCCCAGGCCCAGGTCCTCGAGGTGGATCATCTCCGCCTCAGCGTCGGAGGCCGCCTCGCGGGCCGCCTCCGCCGCGTGCCCGGCCTTCGCGAGGAAGGCACGGGAACTGACGACGTGCCCGGCGCCCGAGGCCCTGAGGGCCTCGGCCATGGCGGCGCGGCCCTGGCTCCAGTTGAGCATCACCGGGACGCGGCCCCCCGCCCAGAGCCCGAAGAGGACGTAGGCCAGGGTGAGCGAGTTCGGCAGGAGGATCCCCGCCGGCGCGCCGGCGGGGATCCTGTCGGCGAGCGCGGACCCCACGGCCCGCGACCGGCGGATTATCTGGCGGTAGGAGGCGGGGCGGCGGGAGGCGTCCTCGGCGATGGCCCGGCCCCTGCCGGCCCGGGCGGACTCCAGCAGCAGCTCCGTCCAGAGGTTGCGGGGGCGGTAGCGCGCGCGGAAGCTGCACTGGAGCATGATCTCGTAGACGTCCCAGGCGAGCCTGGCCCGGAAGCCCCGGCGCGACTCGCCGGGCGAGGGGCGGCGGTCCAGCTCCACGGGGGGGAAGACCCGCATCCGGACCCGGAAGCGCTCGGGGGGGTGGCGCAGGATCTTCCTCATCCGCCCGAAGAGGCTGTGCTCCGCCCCCTCGATGACCACCGGGAGCACGGGGACCCCCGCGCGGGAGGCCACGAGGGCCGCGCCCTCGTGGATCTTCATGACCGTCCCGGTCGTGGTGATGCGCCCCTCGGGGAAGATCACCACCGTCTCGCCCGCCTTCAGGGCATCGACCAGGCCGCGCAGCTGGTGCGGGCTGCCGGGGTCCACGGGGTGCGCCCGGAAGAAGTTCAGGAGGACCCTCACCCACCACCTGCCAGCCCAGGCCGGGTTGATGGCGAAGGTGAGCTCGCGGGGCAGGCGGCAGGCGAGCAGCGCCACGTCGAGGAAGGACGTGTGGTTGGGCATCACCACCGCCGGCCCCCGCAGCCTCTCCGCGTTGTGGAGCCCCGTCACCTCTGGGTCGTAGATGATCCCGACTATGAAGGAGGCCGCCTGCCGGATGGCCTCGCGGGGCAGGAAGAACAGCGTTGCGACGGCCACGGCCGCCGCGGTCAGGGCGAGGAAGAGGAACAGCTGGGGAATCCCCGCCCCCAGGAAGCCGAAGATCGCGGCGATCAGGGCCCCGGCCGCCATGAAGAGAGAGTTCATGACGTTCCCCGCGGCGATCACCCGCGAGCGGGTGGACTCGGGTGACCGGTGCTGGATGATGGCGTTGAAGGGCACCGCGAAGAAGCCGGCCGCGGCGGCGGTGAGGAAGGCCAGCGCCGCGAGCCTCAGGTACGTCCAGTCGGTCGCGAAGGAGGCGATCCCCACGCTCGCGGGCGCTGCGGGCGGAAGCGTCGCGGCTGCCAGCGCGAAGAGGGTGAGCAGCACCGCGAGGAGCCCCGCCGCGGCCGGGGCGTGCCGCGCCGAGATCTCGCCCTTCAGGAACGGCTGCACCGCGAGAGCCCCCGCCGCCACCCCCAGCGCGAAAAGCGACACCATGAGGGTGCCGGCGGCGGGGGTGCCGCCGGCGTAGGCCGCGACCAGCACCGGCGTCTGCGCGAGGAGCACGCTGCCCACGCCCCAGAACCAGCTCGCGGCGAGTATGGAGAGCCAGACGTCGGACCTGCTTCTCGCCTCCCGCAGGACGGAGAAGGAGGAGAGCAGGATGTTCGCGCGCACGCGGAGGCGCGGGTCGCCCTCGCGGGAGGGCGGCTGCAGGAGCGCGAACGCGAGGCCAGCGAGCGCCACCAGCATGAGACCCGCGGGCACGGCGGCCCCGCTGCCGGGGACACCGGCCCACCCCGCGGCGGCCGGGCCCGCGGCCTCCTCCGCCGCGACGTCTGCGGCCGCGGCTGGCGGGGCGGCCGGCTCCACCGGCGCGGGCGAGACGAGCGCCGCCGGCGCCTGGGGAGCCCCGGCGGCCCCCGAGACGCCGCCCAGATAGGCCCCCGCCACGGTCCCGAGCACGATGGCGAGGAAGGTCGCCCCCTCCACCAGCCCGTTTCCGGGGATGAGGCCCCTCTCAGGGAGGATCTCCGGGAGCAGGCTGTACTTCACGGGGCCGAAGAGGGTGCTCTGGAGGCCCATGAGGAATATCGCGGCCATGAGGGGCCACAGCCAGCCCTTGAAGAAGAGGAACGCCGCGAGACCCACGAAGACGAGCTCCAGGACCTTGTAGGCCTTGAGGAGCGAGGACTTCCGGTAGCGGTCCGCGAGCTCGCCCGCCGGCGCCGAGAACAGGAAGAAGGGCAGGATCATGAGACCCGTGGCTAGGCTCGAGTACGCGGACTTGGCGGGAGCGTCGAGCCCGGCCGCCCCGAAGGCCAGGAGGGCTATGAGCGCCTGGCGCATGAAGTTGTCGTTGAAGGCGCCCAGGGCCATGCTGGAAAAGAAGGGCCAGAAGGCCCTGTCCTTCAGGATTCTCGTGTAAGCCATCCGGCCGGATCCTTTCAGGGAGATTAAGACGCAGAAGGATGAGGACCGCGCGCCCCGCGCAACCGAGTCATTGACAGCCATTTTGTCCGATCTTAGCACAGCCCCTGCCGGTCTGCACCGCCCCTGCGGTCACGCGCCGGGGCCAGCGGGGTCGCGGGCGGAACGCGGCGCCCGCGCGTCCCCGCGCCCGGGCCCGCCTCCCGCGCGGCCTTGCCAAAAGGGCCGCTTCAGGCTAATCTCGTTCCCGTCCGCGCCGCCACCCACACCGGTCAACGATGAACCCCCTCTCCTCCCGCAAGTACTACCGTTCTCTCGACCCGCTCCTCCCCCCTGCCGCCCTCGCCCGCAGGCCCCCCTGGCGGGAGATCTTCGGCAGGGAGGCGCCCATCGATCTGGAAATCGGCTTCGGGAACGGGGAGCGGCTCCACCGGGCGAGCCTGGCCGCCCCGGAGCGCGACTTCGTGGGTCTCGAGATCTCCTGGCCGAGCGTCAAGCGGGCCCTGAGGCGCCTCGGCAACCCCCCGAGACGGAACGCCCGGCTCGTCTGCATGCCGGCGGCCCCGGCGCTCTCGCTCCTCTTCCCCGAGGAGTCCCTCGCGGAGGCGCTGGCCCTCTTCCCCGTGCCCTGGCCCAAGGTGAGGCACGAGAGGAAGCGGCTCTTCTCGCGGGCCTTCCTCGATCTGCTGGCGAGCCGCCTGGAGGGTTCCGGCCGCTTCCGCATGGCGACGGACGACCCCTCGCTCGCCGCCTGGACCCTCGCCCAGTCCGAGGGCTCGGCGCTCCCGCTCACGCTTTCAGAGCTTGCGGGGGGCCTCGACACCAAGTACGGGCGCAAGTGGGAGAGCCTGGGCGCCAGGAGCTTCTTCCACCTGGAGGGCGTGAAGGCCCGCCACCCCGTCATACCCTGCCACGGCCCCATGGATATGCAGCCCACCTTCCTCGCCTCGCTTGAACCCGGGAGCTACAACCCCGCCGGGATCTCCGGGGAGACCGCCGTGGTCTTCCGGGAGTTCATCTTCGACCCCGCCAGGCGCGAGGGCCTCCTCTCCGCCAAGGTGGTCGAGGGGGACTTCATCCAGGAGTTCTTCATCCGCCTGCGCCCCGACCCCGACGGGCGCTGGCGGCTCTACCCGGCCTTCCCGCACCTGGTCTTCCCCACCGAGGGCGTGCGGAAGGCCCTGGAGCTCGCGGCCGCCGATGGCGGCTGACGGCGGCTCCGGGACGGGCGGCTATGTGCCCGGGACGGGAGCCGATCCGTCCGGGAAGGGCGGTGATCCGCCCGGCACGGGTGCCACTCCGCCCGGCAAGGGGGCCGGTATCCCCGGGACGGGCGCCGAACCGCCTGCGGCCGGGAAGGTCGCGGACGGAGGCCTGGCCGAACTCAGGGGGCGGGTGAGCCGCGTCCTCTCCCTGGACGGCCTGACCGGCCGGGCGAGAATCCTGGTCGATCCGGGAACCGGCCTCCCCGTCGAGGCTTCCGGGCCTCTCGGGCTCCCCGTGCCCGGCGAGACGGCCCTGCTGACCGGCCGTTACGCCCGGGCGGTCGCCGCCCCTCCTCCACCGGCGGCTGCCGCCGCGCCGCGCATGCATTTCCTGGCCGAGGGTTGCGTCCTGCTCCCGCCCCGGGACGGCGAGGGGCTGGCCTCCTTCCTCCTCGCGGGCTACATAGACGGCCTGGACGCCGCAGCGGCCCGCGCCCTGGCCGGCACCCTGGGCGGGGGGCTCCTCACGGCCCTCGCCGAGGCGCCCGAGCGCCTCGCGGGCATCGAGGGGCTCTCCCCGGAGGCGCGTGAGAAGGTGGTGGACTCCGCCCGTGCCTTCCTGGAACTCAAGGGGCTCGCCGCGGCCCTCGCGCCCGCAGGGCTGGGGGCTGCGGTGGCGGCGCGGCTCCGGGCCCTCCTGGGACGGGACGTCCCCGGCATACTCAGGGCCGACCCCTGGATCGTGCCTCTCGCGGCACCGGAGATCGGCGCGTCTCTCTCCCGCGCCCTCGCCGACTCGCAGGGCATCGCCAAGGGCTCCCGGGCGAGGGTCCGGGGGGAGATCCTCGCCGCCCTCCGCGGCCTGAGGGCGGCGGGGGAGACGGCCGTCCCGGAGAGGGCCCTCGCGGCGCTGGCCCTCCCCGCCATGCCGGGGGCGGCCCGCGAGGACAGGTCCGCCTCCTTCCGGACGGGGCTCGCGGCACTCCTCGCCGGGGGCGAGGTCATGGCCGGCCCCACGGAACGGCCCGACGACCCGGCCGCGCGGGACCTGTTCCTCCCGGACAGCCTCGCCGAGGTGAGGACGGCGGGGGCCCGCCTCGCGGCCCTCTCCGCCGCCCGTCCGCCGGAGGGCTGTCCGCAGGCGCCCCAGGCCTGCGCCCGCGCTGAGGCGCTCTGCGGCTTCCCGCTGGATCCAGGGCAGCGGGAGGCGCTCGCGGCCGTAGTCGGAGGCAGGGCGGCCCTGATAACGGGCCCGCGGGGGGCCGGCAAGAGACTCCTCGCGGCCCTGCTGTACCGTCTCTTCCGCGAGCGTGGACTCCCGGCCTGCCTCGCCTCGGCCGACGGCCGGGGGGCGGAGGCCCTCGCGGAGGCCGCCCGCGCGCCCGCTCGCCCGCTCGCGGCCCTCCTGGAGTACTCGCCCGGTGCGGGCGGCTTCCTGCGCGGCCCCCGGAACCCTCTCCCGGCCGGCCTCCTGGCCGTGACGGGGGCGGAATCCCTGGACGCGGGGCTCCTCTCCCGAATCCTGTCGGCGGCGCCCACGGGAACCACGCTGGCCCTCTTCGGCGAGACCGGGCGGGCCCCTCCCCCGAGGGCGGCGTGCGACCCGGCGGAGACGGTGGACGCGGGCGGCGCGGGCCTCCCCGCCTGGCTGGCCGGGCTGGCCGGCCTCCGGAGGGGCCTCCCCGGCCCGGCCCAGCCGGGCCGGCGGCGCGGATCCGGCGCCGCCGTCGGCCTCCTGCGGCACGTGAGGCTTTCCGCCGCCTACGCCCCCCCCGGCTCGCAACTCCTGGAGGCCCTCGCGTCCCTCGGCCGGGGCGAGGCCCCTCCCGGCTCCCCCGGCCCGGACGGGGACTTCTTCTACCTCCTCGGCGAGGACGAGGGCGCCCTCGCCGCGAAGGTCGTGCGCCTCATGGCCGATAGGATCCCCCGCAAACTCGGGCTCCCGCCGGGGGACGCGTCCGTGGCCCTCGCGGGCGCCGGGGAGGGGCCCCTGGGCGCCCGGGCCCTCTCGGAGGCCCTGCACGGGGCGCTCGGGACGCCCGCCGCCGCGCCCGGCTGCCCTACCCCGCCCCCGCTGGTCCTCGGCGGGAGGGCCTTCCGCCCCGGGGGGCGGGTCCTCCAGTCCGCCAACGCCCCGGAACTCGGTCTGGCCCTGGGTGACCGGGGCACCGTCCTGACGGCGGGGCCCGGCGCCCTCAATGTCAGGGTCGCCTTCGACGGCCGCGAGCTGAGGCTGGGACACGGCGACCTCACCCGCCTCCTGCCGGCCTGGGCGCTCCCCGCCGCCTCGGCCCCGGCCTGGGCGTCCTTCCCGGCGGCGGTGGTGACCATCGGGAAGGGTGCCGAGAGGGAACTGGACCGGGCGGGGCTCCGGCGGGCGGCGTCGCTCGCGGGCAGGCTCCTCGTGATTGCCGGGCACCCGCTGGTCTACGGGAGGATCCTGGGCAGCCGGGGAGGGGGCCGCCCGGCGCCCGGGCGGCGTTGACAAACGGTCCCCGCGCGGGGATCCTGTCCGGGCACCCGCGCCCCCGCCGTCCTCCCCCCCCGCCGGGCCCCCGGGGTACCGGGGACAATAACGCATGGCCCGCCGGGCGACCCGTGCCACGTCCGCAGCCCCGACCGGGGGGCCGCCTCCCGCTTCAGGCCGGGCGGCCCGCCAGGCCCCTCAACGCGCTTCCGGCCGCGCCCCGCCGGGGGCAGGAGTCATCCGCACATGCGCCTGTATTCATGGAACGTGAACGGCATCCGGGCCGCCTCCAGCAAGGAGGATTTCTACCCCTTCCTGGAGGGCTCCCGCGCCGACCTCGTAGCCCTCCAGGAGACCAAGGCCGAGCCCGGCCAGCTCACCCCGGAGCTCCTGAACCCCGCCGGCTACCTGAGCTACTGGTCCAGCGCCAAATCGCGGCGCGGCTACTCCGGGGTGGCGGTCTACGCGAGGGACGAGCCGCTCTCCGTGGCGACAGAGCTCCCGGACGAGCGCTGGGCCCAGGAGGGAAGGCTCCTCCAGCTGGAATGCCCGGCCTTCTATTTCCTGAACGTGTACTTCCCCAACGGCCAGAAGGACGAGGAGAGGCTGGCCTACAAGATGGGGTATTACGACGCCTTCCTCAGCCACGCGGAGGAACTCCGGAAGCGGAAGCCGATCATCGTCTGCGGGGACTTCAACACGGCGCATCGGGAGATAGACCTCGCCCGCCCCCGTGAGAACGCTGGCACCTCGGGGTTCCTGCCCGAGGAGCGCGCCTGGATCGACAGGTTCGTCTCCAGGGGCTACGTTGACACCTTCCGCCGCGTGCGCGGGGACACGAAGGGCGACTACTCGTGGTGGTCGTTCCGGGGAGGCGCCCGCCGCAACAACGTGGGGTGGCGCATCGACTACTTCTTCGTCTCGGACGAGCTTGCGCCGAAGATCAGGGACGCCTGGATAGAGCCGCAGGTGATGGGCTCCGACCACTGCCCGGTGGGGCTGGAGCTGGACGTCTGAAAGGCCCCGGACGCCGCCGCGCCCTCCCCGTGCGGACGGGACGGCCGTCCCCCGACGAAGCCGCCTCCGCGAACGCCGCGCCGGGATCCCCCGCGGCCGTGGAGGGGCGTTTTTTACCACAGTGGACTGACTCTGCCCCGCCGCCGCGTGGGGCGGCACGGGTCAGCCCGTCCGCCGGGCAGGGCTATTCCGCGCCTTGACCGTCCATTTCGTCTCGGCCATCGCGACCGCCCCCCGGAGGTGCCCAAGCCCCCCCGCCCCATCCCCGCGCACGCCGGGGCGGCCAATACCGCCGGCCGCCGTGCCTGCCCGCGGCCGTTGTCGCCGACCGGTGACACCTGCGGCGCGAAGCCACCGCTGAACGCTTATCCGGGCGCTCCGGAAGCCGGGGCTCCCCTCCCGCGGCGCCTGCCCGCCCCTGACGTCCCCGGCACGCCTAAGCCGAGACGGGGCTGAGAAGGGCAGGAACGCGCCCGGGC
>JAITEZ010000207.1 GCA_031281735.1 Deltaproteobacteria bacterium
ATAAATGGTATATTTAATGCAACATCAAAAAATAATAGTTAAAACAGACAGTTAAAATATTCAGAAATTTTGATGCCATAATTATGGAATTGTATGGGAGAAAAATTCCGGAATTTAGGGATCAGGGCCGCAGGCGCCGCTAAGCCCCTTGAGGCCCGGCGGCCTGATCCCCGTCCCTCAGGCGGGAGCCTACCGTGGCGCGGGCCCCCCCGAGGGATGGCCCCCCGCAGGTTCCGCAACCGATGGATCCGCCTCCTCCTTGCAGCCTCTCTCCCGTAATCTGGACGCGCCTCCGGCCAGTCCCCCAGGGGCGGGGGGGAGCCGCGCCGCTGGGGACCTGACAGCCCCGGGCTCCGCAGGCGTCCCCGCCGCGCGCGCCGGATCCCTCACCGCCCGAGGAATGATCACGCCCGGCACGCGAGGCAACCCCGTAGGCGCCCTGATCATCGCGTGAAGGGCGCCGGGCGTGAAAGGCGGCCATGCCCGGGCGCCGCGGGACCGTCGCCGGCGCCGCAGGCCCGGGCGGCTCAGACCCTAGTCTCGGAGAGATCCCTCGTCAGGAGGGAATGGGTCCTTTCCAGCTCCACCACCCTCCGGTAGGAGTCCTCGGCCTCGAAAAACCTCTCCCAGCCCTCCAGGCAGACCAGCACGCCGCCGGGCAGGGCCGCCTTGAGCGGCATCTCGGGCGGGTAGGGCCACTCCATGGAGGAGACGTCGGCCGTGGCGTGGAGGGTCTTGTCATCGCCCGCAGGGACGCCCGGCGACGGGAAGACCTTGCCCCCGGCCTCGTCCAGGAAGCCCTCGCCGGGGAGATCCGCGAGCGCCCGGCTCTCGCCCAGGGATATCTCCAGCTGGCGGGGCGGCTCGACGGCGCTAGCGCACTGTAGGTCGACCACCGGCAGCTCCGACCCGTTATGGACCGTCACGGTCACCGTCGCCTCGGCGGTCTTGCCGGACGGCCCCCGTGACGGCTCGGCGGCGTCGGACAGCGTCGCCTGCACCAGCTCGCGCTGGGCCGAGTAGTCGCGGTAGAACTCGGCCTGGTCCTTCAGCTGATCCATCTCGCGCTGGAGCTCCTGGAGGCGCCCCTCGATGTAGGTGATCTTGAGGCCCCGTCCCAGCTCGATTATCTCCTGGACGGTGAGCCCGTCCAGGGCGGCCAGATCCTCGGGACGCTTGCGGGAGACGAGCACGCTGTAGAAGGAGCCCAGCCGCTCGATCTCCTCGCCGTTCAGAACGCTCATGGTTATGAGATCGCTCCGGCCGTTCATGGCGATGAAGAAAAACCGCCGGAAATCCTCCCTCTCCGCGTCCTGCGCGGAGTCGTACATCTTGCGTATGCTCGACGTGAAGGACTCGGCATCGGCTGTGTCGAGCTTGGCGTCCCCGCAAGCCGCGAGAGCGAGCGAGAGCGCTACCGAAACGGCAAGTTTCAGAGCCGTCTTCATCGAAGGGAACCTCCCGGGGACTGGGCGTGTGCCCGCCCCGCCGGAAGCCTGGAAAACCCCGCGGACATCGTGAGTTGGGTATCGCCTGGCGGTGGAACGGAGGGAACTGGGAGAGGAGACTCGGGATCAGGCGGGGCGCCGGGGTGGCCTCCGGAATCTTTGGCCGTCCCTGAAGGGGGGCCGGAACCGACGGGCCGCGGGACGCGGCCCTATTTCGAGGCGGAAAGCGGCCTGGGGCCGCTGCGGGAAGGCGCCCGCTGAGGATGCCTTCCCAGCGGCCAATCATACCCCCTTTTCACCTACATTTGAAGTGGCGGCCTACCGTTTTGCCACCGCCGCCACCCGCTGGGAGCCCGGATCCAGGGGGGCGCCTTCGCCGTCCGGCGGGGACGCCGCCGCCTACCCCGGCGTCCCAGGCCCGCGCCCCGCCCGGGCCCCCCTGCCGAGCGGGGTCGGCGCGGCGTGACCGGGGCAGGTTTACCTGCCGCCGGGCGAGACCGAAGGGAGAGAAAACAGGGGATTTTGGCTGATTCTGCTAGATCTCTGCTGCACATCCTGTTAACATCACTCAAAATGTGACACCTTCACGGAACCTAGCTGCGGCCCCTCGGCCCCCCTGCCGGAAGCCGCCCCACCCTGGGACAGGCCGATGAGCAACGAACTGACCGAATTCCTGAACTTCAGTTTCGAGAACAGGCGGATAACCACCAAGGTCGTGGACGACTACTCGAAGAAGGTCACCTCCGCCGTGCGCTGGCAGCTCAACTGGCAGGACTACACGAAGAGGCTCGCCGAGACCGGCGTCTGCATCGACCCCGACCTGCGCCCCTCGCTCAGGCGCTACGCCAGCCCCCAGGCCAGCGAGACCCTCTGCGAGGATCTCTGCGCCTTCCAGGGGGACCTCCGCCGCACGGCCCGCGAGATAATCCGCACCCGCAGGGTCACCCCGGAGCTCTGGAGGCGCATCCTGCGAGAGTCCGAGGGCTTCGTGTCGGTGCTCTCGCCCGGGACCGCTGGCTTCGAGGGGGAGATCACCCCCGACAACATCGGGGACCTGAGGCTCAGCTATACCTACGACACCCCCGTCTATCGCAACTGCATCATGGCGATACTCCGGGATCTCGTGACCAACGGGGACATATTCCTACTTGAAGAGGACGGGGACGGCGTCTTCAGCCTGCCCGCCCCCGAGACCTGCGGCAGGCAGGCCCCCGCCGCCCCCAGGAGGGAGGCCATCCCCCTCAAGGAGGCGCTCTCCCGCGCCTCCGGCAGGTGCGCGGCCCCCGCCGCACCCACCGGGCCGGAAGAGCCCAGGGGCCCGGTGACCTTCTCCCTCATGAGCGAGCTTTCCGACTTCGACCTCGAGGCGGCCCTGGCCGACACCCCGGCGGATCCCGATGACCTGCCACTGACGCTTGCCGAGGCCTTGATCCCCGCGAAAGACGGGGAGCCGCTCCCCCTCACCGAGAGGGCCGACGCGGAACCGGCCAGGGGGACAGAAGGGGAACCGGCCCCCCTCACCGAGAGGGCGGACGCCGAACCTGCCAAGGAGACCGAAAAGGAACCGCTCCCCCTCACAGAGAGACTGGAAGCTAAATTGGCCAAGGAGACCGACGAGGAACCGCTCCCCCTCACAGAAAGGGCGGACGCGGAACCTGACAAGGGAACCGATGGGAAACCCCTCCCCCTCGCCGAAAGGGCGGAAGCGGAACCTGACACGGAGACCGATGAGGAACCGCTCCCCCTCACAGAAAGGGCGGACGCGGAACCTGACAAGGAG
>JAITEZ010000124.1 GCA_031281735.1 Deltaproteobacteria bacterium
GAAGGACGCGGCCATCATCGCCAGCTCGAGGCGATCGGCGCGCCACCCCTCCCCGAGCGGCACGGCGGGCGTCCCTGCCCCCGCCCCGGATTCGCGCGCCACGGGTCAGCCCGCCGCCCCCGCCGCGGGGGCGGGACTCCCGTCCGCGGGGCGGGCGGGCCCCCTGGCATCCGGGCCGCCTTCCCGGGGGGAGGGCGGCCCCTCACCCCCGGCCGAGGGGCCGGCCGGGCCGGAGCCTTCCCGGACGGGAGCGCCGGTGGGGGGCACTTCCGGCGGCGAGCCGCCAGGCGCGGTTTCGCCCGCAGGAGACCCTCCCGTCCCGGCCGGATCCGGGGGACCTGCCTCGGGATCCGCTAGGCCGCCGCCGAAAGGCGCGGCAAACGCCCTTTCCGCCGCGGCGTCGAAGGTGAAGGGGTTTCCCCTGTAGACGTAGACGAGCACCGGGTTCTCCGGATCGTCTATCCGGAAGGCCCTTTCCGCCCCCTCCAGGATCGACGCGTCCTGGAGGTTCATGGAGTCCGGCGCCCAGGGCCGCGGGGCGCGGGACAGCACCAGGGCCGTCCTCTCGCCCGCTGGGCCCGGCAGGTATTTCAGGAGCGAGGCGTTCTCAAGATAGGGCCTCAGGCGCCCGTCCACGGCCCCCGCCCTGATCCGCCCGGACGAGAGCACCTCCAGGGGGTAGGAGTCCCAGTAGAGGGCGTAGGCCCTTTCCACTCCGTTCTCGGCGAGGATCCTCTCTATCTGGGCAGCGTGCCTCGAGGTAGCCCGGCTCGGCCCGGTTTCCACGCGGCGCTCCAGCAGCTTGAGGTTGGCGGCGCCGGAGGTCCCGACCGCGAAGGCTATGCATATGAGGAGGAGTCGCGCGAGCCCTCCGTTCACGCCGGAAAGGTCGCGGTAGAGCATGGCCACGAGCACCGCGGCGAAAGGGAGGACGAGCAGGAGCGGGCGGACGGAGGCGAAGGGCGCCCTGAGCTGCACCGCGGCGAGAAGGAAAGCCGCGGCCAGGCAGGCCCCGAGGGTCCTCACGGCGTCCCCGGCGGGCCCCCGCGCCTTCCTGATCGCCCCCCGCGACATGTACGCGGCGTAGCCCAGGTAGAACAGGAAGGACCAGCCGGCCAGCCACTCCCATGACCTGATCACGGCCTCGTTCCTGATGTAGGAGAGCGGCGTCCAGTCCAGGAACTGGCCCGCGAGCAGGGGGGCGTTCACCCTGGCCGCGTAGGTGAACCCTGCGGCGCCGCCCGCCGTCACGAGGGCCGGGCCCAGGCCGCGCGACGCGATGCCCAGGCTGAGGACAAGATAGCCTGACAGGCACAGCGCGTTCCACAGCGCGACCTCGCGGAGAATCCTCCCTGCCGGGGAGCCCCCGGCGGGCGCCTCCCCCGCCACCCCGCCCGCCGCGCCAGCGGCCCTGTACGCCGCGCAGGCGAGGAGCGGTAGATAGAGGATAGCCAGCGGCACGGCCGACGAGAGGCCGAGCAGGAACGCCGCCACAGGGAGCGCGTACCTGAGGATCCTCTCCGGACGGCGCCGGACGCCGGAGGCGAGGGCCGCGCAGTACCCGAGGCTCAGGAAGAGCGCCGCGTGGAACGTGGCGTCGCGGGCGAAGCCCATCCCAGAGAGGGCGCCCGTCTGGTAAGAGCGGGCGCCGAGGAAGAGCGCGATCGCCAGCCATCGCGGCCGCCCGCCCATCCCGGCGCGCCCGAGCATGTATGCCAGGGCCAGGGTCTCCAGGGCCAGCTCGCAGAGGACGGAAAGGCGGTGCGCCCAGGGGACGCTCCCCGTGAAGATCGAGAAGAGCGCCGTGAAGAGCGGGCTGCTGAGGGTGAAGACTTCCGTGCCGTAGAACCAGTCCGCGAGGACGAGGCTCTTCTGGCGGCACATCTCGAGGCCGGCCAGCACGTCCGCGGCCTGCTCCGCCGTCAGGAGCCTGTCGCTCTCCAGGATGTAGAGGAGGTACACGGCGGCGGTCAGGGCGAGGCACAGCGCCGTGAGCCCGCGGTCGAAAAGGCGCGCCGCGGCGGGCCAGGCCCGTCCCGCCTTGAGTTTGATCCCCTCTGAGAGCTTCATCGGCGGCTCCTTGCGGCCATGGGCGGGCGATCAACCGGGCGGGGCCGACGGGAGAGCGATCGCCCGCCCGATCCGGACGCGGGCCGGAAAACCGGGCGCGGCGCCGATTATACCCGAGCGTCCCATCCCTCTCAAGAAGCCCGCGCGCGGCCCCGGGGCCTGCGGGAGGCCCAGGCGCGCAGCGCGAGCCCCGCCCAGACCGTAACGCCCGCGGCGCTCAGGGCGTTGGCCGCCCTCATGCCCGTGAAGCGCACCTCCGCCTCGAGACGTCCCTCCCCCGGGAGACCCCGGATCACGAGGCCGTGGAACCACCCCTCCTCCGGCGGGTAGAGCCCCAGCCCCGGACGCCTCTGCCAGAACGTCCCCGGCTCCGGGACGATCTCGCGCCCGTCGAGCCTGACCCTGATGTCCTGCAGGCCGGGGTAGTACAGGATGTCCAGGGGGACTGCCCCGCCGTCCCCCGGCATCCGCGCGGCGGCGGCCAGATCGAGCGAGAAGCGCCTGGCGGCCGCCGTCCCCTCCCCCCCCGCGACCGGGAGGCCGGGGGGGAGGGTGTCGGGGGCGGCCGCCTGCCCGGGATGCCGGCGGAGGTAGGCGTTCCCGCCGTAGCTCAGGAAAGCCCCCCGCGCGCGGAGGCGCTCCCCGGAAAAGGCCCAGGGGAAGCTATCCTTGAACTCCGCAGGGTAAAGGTAGGGGGCGGCGAGAGCGGCCGAGAGGAGGATCGCGGCGCAGGCCGCCCCCGCCCCTGCCGGGGCGGCCCCCTCCCGGTCCCGCGGGAAGAGCCCCGCGAGCGACATGGCGCCCATGGGCGCCGAGCAGAGGGCGAACCACATGATGAAGCGGTAAGAGTACTGGGCGATCCTCGCGGGGGGGAACAGGGCGGCCGCCGCACCCGGGGCGAAAGCCGCGGCGGCGGCCGTCGCGGCGGCTAGGCAGAGAGGGAGCGCGAAGAGAGGCGCCTTGCCCCGCGCCCGGCCGCCGCGGAGAACCCGGAGCCAGAGGAAGGCCAGGAACGAGAGGAGCAGCACCGCCCCCAGCTGGTAATGCTCCCTGCCGTCCGCGGCGCTCAGAAGGGAGAGCAGCGCCGTGTACGCGGACGACCGGGCGAAACCGTCCCCCCCGATGTACTCGTGTTTCAGCACGAGATCGCCGTACAGCGCCATGGGGGCGAGATAGCACGCCGCCATCGCCGCGGAGAGGAGCCCCGCGGCCGCAATCCTAGCGGCCCTCCGGCCGAGCCTCCTGAGCGCGGGCCTTCCCTCCGCGCCGCCCGCGCGCCAGTCGTTCAGCGCCCAGAGGGCGCAGAAGGACGCCAAGAGGCCGCAGAGGAGGAAGGCGGAGATCAGATGGGTGAGGAAGAGCGCCGCAAGCAGCGCGGTGCCGGGCAGAAGCCGGGCGAAGGGCCCGCCCGAAGACCCGCGCAGGAGGAAATACACGGTCGCGGGGAGCAGGGAGAAGGCCGCGAACTCCGACCAGGCGCCCCGCAGCGCCCGGACGCAGAGCAGATAGGGGGCGGTGGCGAAAAGGAAGGCGCCGAGCGTGGCAGCGGCGTCCGAGGCCGTCAGCAGCCGCAAGAGCCGCCAGGCGTAGACGAAGCCGAGGGCGGTGAAGAGGAGGGCCGCCGCGGTGTGGCCGCGGGACGCGCCGCCCAGGGGGAAGGAGAGGAGCGCGGGCACCGCGTGGGCGAAGGGGGAATAGAACTGGTGGTAGGGATTCCCGAGGCCGCCCGCGAGGAGCGGCGAGACGCGCGGGGTCATCGTCAGCTCCTTCAGCGCCTCCCTGTAGCTCTCGGTGAGGATCAGGTGGTTCAGCTGGTCCGGGCCGAGGGCGGACTTGATCCCGCCGCTGACGTTTTCCGTCCCGCACAGGGCGAGGGACACCGCGAGAGCCGCGAGCCAGAGGCCCCCGCCCCGCCGGCGCCCGCCCGCCCGCCTCCCCGGGGAAAGGACGGGAACGGTCTTCAGATCCCCCATGGCAGCCCCCCCCGCCCCCCAACGCCGGCTCCCGGGGCCCTGGCCCCTCTCCGCCGGGACACAAGCCCCCGGAGCGCGATGGCCGCCCAGGCGGAGAGCGCCGCGACGCTCGCGAGATTGGCCCACCGCATCCCCCTGAAACGGACCTCCGCCTCGAGCAGGCCGCCTTCCGGGAGGCCGCGGATTGCCAGCCCGTGGAAGGCCCAGTCGTCGGCGGGGAAAAAACCCAGGCCGGGCCGTATCTGCCAGAATGTCACGCACTCGGGGGCGAACTCCCGGCCGTCCAGCCGGGCCCGCACCTCCTGGAGCCCGGGATACCAGAGCACGTCCAGGAGGACGGCGCCCGGATCCCCCGGATGCCTGGGGGCGCGCGAGAGCTCCGTCCTGAAGGCCCTCTCCGCGGCGGTGCCCCCCCCCCCGGCGGAAGGGACGCCGCGCCCTATCCGGTCCGGTCCGGGAGGCCAGCGGAAATAGGCGTTGTCGCCATAGCTGAGGGTGGGGTGTTCCGCGTAGACCCAGGCCTCGGAGACGGGCGAGGGGTAATCCCCCATCCTGGGATCCGAGGTGTACGGCAAAGCCGGGTAGAGGTAGGGCCCGGCGAAGACGGCTGCCGCGAGGGCGAGAGCCGCGGCGGCGCCGCCCCCCCCGCCCTCCCGGACCGCCGGGAAAAGGCCCGCGAGCGCCATGGCACCCATGAGGGCGGCGGAAAGGACGAAGATCATGATGTAACGATAGGAGAACTGGGTGAACGCCGCTGGCGGGAAAAGGGCCGATGCCGCCTCCGGCGCGATCACGACCCCGGCCGCCAGCGCGGCCGTCAGGAGCATGGGAAGGACGTGGAGCGGCCGGCGGGAGGAAGCTGCGGAGATCCCGCGGGCGCGGGGGGGCCTCCGGCCGAGGGAGAGGCGGAGGAAGGCCGCGAAGGCGAGAGACGGCACCGCCCCCAGCTGGTAACGCTCCGGGCCGGGGACGCCTCTCAGCACCGCCCCGGAATCGACCGGGCTCAGCAGGCCGGTCAGGGGCGCAAGCAGGCCCGTGCCTCGGAACCCGTTCACGGCGGAAAGAGAGTTCCTCATCTCGAGATCCCCGTACAGGGCCATGGGTGCCAGGTAGCCCGCGCCGAGCGCCAGGGCGAAGCCGCCCGCGGCCGCTATCCGCAGGGATCTCCGGCCCAGCTTCCGGAGGGCCCGCCGCCCTTCCCGGCCCCCGGACCGGAGGGCCTCGAGGGCCCAGAGGGCGGCGAACAGCGAGAGGAACAGGGCCAGGAGAAAGGACGCGATGAGGTGGGTGAGGGAAAGCGCCGCCAGCCCTGCGGCGGCCGGCAGGAGACGCCGGGCGCCTCCCGCGTTCGCCCCCCGCAGGAGGAGATACGCCGTCAGGGGAAGCAGCGAGAAGCCGGCGAATTCGGGCCAGGCGCCCCGCAGGACCCTGTCGCACAGTAGGTACGGGGCGGTAGTGAACAGGGCGGCCCCCGCGGCCGCCCCGGCGTCCGAGAGGGTCAGGAGCCGAGCGAGCTTCCAGGCGTAGACGAAGCCGAGCGCCGTGAACAGGAGAGACGCGGCGGCATGGCCGGCCATGGCATCCCCCAGGGGGAGGGACAGGATGGCCGGGACCGCGTAGGCCAGGGGGGAGTAGAACTGGTGGTAGGGGTTTCCGGCGCCGCCGGACAGGATGGGCGAGACCCGGGGGGGGAGCTGCCCTTCCAGGAGCGCGTCCCGGAAGCTCATGACGAGCACCAGGGCGTTGAACTGGTCAGGGGCGAAAACCGTCATGAACCCGCCGGAGGTCGCCTCCGTCCCGCACAGCGCGAGCGAGACAGCGAGCGCGGCGAACCAGAGCCCCGCCGCGCGCGGGCGGCGCCCCGATCCCCCCCCCGGCAAGGGCACCGTGCCGTCCCCGGCCGTTCCCGCCCGCCCCGGGTCTTTCATCCCGGGCCCCCGGCCTTCCGTCCCTTCTCTCGCAAGCGGGATCCTCCTTCCGGCCAGGGCCGGTACCCGTGGCTCCACAGCGCACCTCAGCCCCTCCGCCGGGGCGGCGCCCTGCGCATCTGATCCGGGGATTAGGGCGGCCGGGCCGATTCTAGCCTGTTTCCCCCGCCGCTTCAAACCGGTCCCGCCGCTTCAAATCGGGCCCGCCGCTTCAAACCGGGCCCGCCGCGCGCGGCGCACCCGCCGCAGGGGAATCGCGGCCGCCAGGCACAGGAGGCCGTAGGCGGAAAGGGCCGCCGCGCTCGTGACATTGGCCGCGCGCATGCCTGTGAAGCGGACCTCCGCCTCCAGTGTCCCCCGCCGGGGAAGACCGGAGATCGCCAGTCCGTGGAAGACGCCCTCCCCGTCCGGGTCGCCCGCCGCTTCCCAGGCCTGCCAGTAGGTTGCGAGGCCGTGTGCCGCCTCCCTCTCGTCCACGCGCACCTCCACCTCCTGGAGGCCGGGATAGTACAGGACGTCTAGGGGCACCTCGCCGCCCGGAAGCCGCGGCGCCGTCGAGAGGTCCGCCCTGTACCGCCTGGACGCCGAACCGCCCCCGCCGGCGACGGCCGGGGAATCCGACTGGATCCGGCCCGGCGGCTCCGGGCCGGGCGGGTTCCGCAGGTAGGCGCCCTCGCCGTAGGCGAGGGCGCCCCGGTCGCGGATCTGGCCCGCGGAGACGGCCTTCGGGTAACCAGGCATGAACTCCGCTGGGTAGAGGTAAGGCGCCGCCATGACGGCCGCGAAGGCGGCGAGGGCGAAAACGGCGGCATTCCTCGCCGAGACGTCCTTCCGTCCCTCCATGCGGCATGCCGTTCCGCCGGCACCCGCCGCCCCGTCCCCTACTGCGCCGGCGGCCCCTGCGGGGAAACAGGCCCGGAGGGCCAGGGGCCCCGTCAGCGAGGCCGCGAGGGCGAAGAGCAGCAGATAGCGGTAGGAAAACTGGGCGATATCCGCCGGGGGGAAGAGGGCCGTAACCGCGCCGGGCGCCAGGACGGCACAGATGGCGAGCGCCCCCGCGAAAACCAGGGGCAGCGCGAAAGCGGGCCGCGGGCATCCGGGGCGCTCACGGATCCAGAGCCAGGCGTAGGCGAGGAGGGAAATGAGGAGCGCCGGCCCCAGCTGGAACCTGGCGGGGCGCCCCGGCGTCCGGATGGGGGAGGCGCTGTCAGTTACGCTCAGGAGCGAGAGGGGCGGCACGAGGTTTTCCGACCCCGCCAGCCTTGTCGAGGGAAGTATGCGCCCCTTCATGGCCAGATCATCGTACAGGGCGGCCGGCGCGAGGTAACACGCGGCGATGAGGGCGGCGAAGCCGCCGGTAGCGAGGGCCCTGGCCGACCTCCGGCCGAGCCTCGCGAACTCCAGCCGCCCCCGCCTCCCCCCGGCCGACAGGGCGTTCAGGGACCAGAGTACCACGAAGGCCCCGAGGGAGAGAGCGAAGAGGAACGACGTGATCAGGTGGGACAGGAAAAGGGCCGCGAGAGCCGCCACGGCCGGCAGGAGACGCCTGAACGGCCCCCCCCCCGCCCCCCTCAGGAGACAGTACAGGGCCAGGGGAAGCAGTGAGAAGGCCGTGAATTCCGGCCAGGCGCCCCGCAGGGCCCTGTCGCACAGGAGATACGGCCCGGCCGCGAACGTGAAGGCCCCCAGCCACGCCGAGGCGTCCGAGAGGGTCAGGAGACGCGCGAGCTTCCAGGCGTACGCGAAGGAGAGGGCGGTGAAAAGCAGCGCGGCGGCAGCGTACCCGGCCAGCGCGTCCCCCAGGGCGGCGCCCAGAGCCGCCGGGACCGCATGGGCGAAGGGAGGGTAGAACTGGTGGTAGGGGTTGCCCCTGCCTCCGGAGAGGAAAGGCGAGACGCGGGGCGGGAACTGTCCCTCCTGCACGGCGTCCGCCACGCTCACGGCATGGGCCATATGGTTGAACTGATCCATGCCGAGGGCGGCCTTGCGCCCGCGGGAGACGGTCTCGGCCCCGCAGAGGGCCAGGGAGACTCCGAACGCCGCCAGCAGGAGCCAGGCGTTCCGGAACCGCCGGGAGTGGCGGGGCGCCCCGTCCGGGAAATGCCCGCCGCACACTTCCCGCTCCAGCCGCCCGGCGGCCTCGCCGGATCCCGCACCCACGGCCGGGGCCCTTCCCGGCGAGGGCTTTTCCATCGGCCCGGCCCTCATGGCTCCCGTGACGCGGAGGGCACCCCCGGACGATGAATACGGCCAAGGGAGGCCGTGGCGACGCGGGCCACAGGGCGGCGCCCCCGGCATCTTTCCCCCGGCGGGAGCCGGGGATGACAATCCGGGATCCGCCGGCCAGGCCATGGCCCGGCCGTCCAAGCCCGGCTCAGGCCGGAGCGGGAGCACCGGGGAGGGCGGGGCGGGATCCGCCTGCGGGAGGCCCCTTGCGCGAGCGCGCGATTCCCGCCGCGCACAGGGCCAGGGCGGCGGCCAGGCTCGCGTAGTTGCAGGCGGCGTAGCCGCGGAAACGCGCCTTGACCTCCAGGAGGCCGGTTTCTGGCAGGCCCGTGATCCTGAGCCCGTGGAACGGCCAGCCCTCGCCGCCATCCGCCGGCCCTGGCCTGGTCTGCCAGAACGTCCCGAGACCTGGCCGGGCCGGGCGGCCCTCAATCAGGATCTCGATATCCTGGAGGCCGGGATAGTACAGGAAATCCAGGAGAAGCTCCCCCGGCGGCGGGGCCCCGCCGCCCCCCGCCTGACGCGCGGCCACGGCGAGATCGACGCGGAAAGCCCACTCGGACGGCCCCCCCCGCCCCTCCACGATCCGGGCCGTGTCCGGCACCCAATCCGGGGATCCCGGCGCGGGCGGGACGCGCAGGAGCTCCTTCTCCCCGCGGGCCAGTCCGTCCTGCCCCGCGAGATCCGTAGCGGTGAGGCGGAGTGGGAAGGGCGGCCGGTGGGAGAGGGGGGAGAGGTAGGGCCCCGCCAGCGCCAGCGCGGCCCCCGCGATGGAAACGGCGAGCGTAATCCCCGCCGGCCCCCTGTCCCCCCCCCATTCGGACAGCACCTGTTTCAGGGCGTACACGGCCATCACCAGGGCCGCGAGATCCAGGATCAGGATGAACCTGAAGGAATAACGGCCCACGGCCAGGAAGGCCGCCGGGCCGGTGAAGAGGACGGAGTTCATGGTCGAGAAAAGGATGAGGGCCGCGGTCAGGACAAGCGCCCTGGCCCCCGGCGAGGGGTGCCCCCGGAAGTTGCGCCAGGCGAAGACCGCCGCCCCGGCCAGGAGAAGGGCCCCCGCCTGGAAACGCTCCGGCGAGGGGGGGCCGACCTGGAACCAGGGTATGTTGGTGAGGCTCAGGAGCACGAGCGGCTGGGTCATGACGTCGAAACGGGTCATGGGACCGGAGCCCGCGAGCATGGCCTTGAGGATCAGATCCCCGTAAAGGATCTGGGGCCCGAGATAGAAAAGGCCCAGGACGAGCCCGGAAAGGGCCGCCGAGAGGGCGAGCGCAGTCTTCATGGCAAAGTTGCGGCGGAACCGGCGATCCCTGAGCCTGCCCCCTGCCGCCGCGCAGGCGAGGCAGGCCAGGGCGAAGAACCCGGAGAAGAGGTAGAAATGGAAGCCGGTGACGAGATGGGTGAGGAGCAGGGCGCAGTCGGAGAGGGCGGCGCAGGCCCAGAGCCGGAACCTCTTGGAGGAGACCGCCCTGTAATTGAAATAGAGGGCCATGGGGAGCAGGCAGCCCGCCGCGTATTCGGCCAGATCCCCCATCAGGCCCCTGTCGGCCACGAGATACGGGGCCGCCACCCAGAGGAACGCGCCCGCCGCCGCGCAGACGCGCGAGGAGGTCACGTACCGCGAGAGCCTCCAGGCGAAGACGAAGCCGAACGCCGTGAACAGCACCGCCGCCGCGGCGTAGCCCCCGAAGAGCCCCCCCAGGACGAACGCGGAAAGGGCCGCGACCACGTGGAACAGGGGGGAATAAAACTGGTGGACCGGCAGCCCCAGGCCGCCCAGCAGTGTCCCGCTGACCCTGGGAGGCAGCTGCCCCGAGGCGAGGGCGTCCGCCGCGCTCGCGGTCAGGAGTAGGTTGTCGAGCTGTCCCGGCTTGTCGACGGTCTTGACGCCGTCCACCGTCGCCTCGAAGGAGCACAGGGCGAAGGCCGCCAGGAACGCCGCGGCCCAGAGGCCCAGTGCCCCGGCCGCCCGGCGGAAGGATCCGCGCCCGTGCGCCGCCGCCGGGGGCGCCTCGCCGCTGGCGGTCAATGCTGTCGATGCGTTCAACGGTATGGCCTCCTGAAAGGGCGCCCCCGCCCGCATCGCGGCGGCTGGGGACGGGAGTCAGGCGGATCCTGCGGAAAGGCGCAACGACCCGTAATGGCAGGGCAGCCTCCGCCGGGCCGGAGTATAGCCCGTCCGCCAGGACGTTTCAACGGAGGGAACCGGCATGTCGCGCCCCAGGGCCCCCTCCAGCCGTACGGGCCCTTCCAGCCTCCCCCGCCCCGGGGCGTCGCGCTCCGGCCGCGGGCCACCCCGGCGCCCGCCCGGGCAGGACGCAAGACCTCGATCCTGCCGTGTCTCACCCCCCCGCGAGCGACGGTGGCCTGTACTCGGCCGCCGGATCGTGGCCGGGCGGAAAGACGAAGGGGTTGCGGTCGAAAAAGAGGATCTCTATGTCATACTCCGCATCTGGTATGATCTCCCTCTCCGCGGCCCCATCGAAAAGCGAGCGGTCCGTAACCGTGAAATGCCCGAAGGGCGCCAGATCCGGGGGCTCCGGCTGCTCGATCTTCAGGAAGGCCGTGGGCTCGTCCGCCCGCTCCGCCGCCCAGGCAGAGTAATGGCCGAGGTAGGCGAAGGGCTTCATCGCCCCTGTTACGCCCCACACCTCGATCCTCCCGTCCGTGAGCACCGTCTCGACGGCGGAGTGCCACATCAGCGCGTAGGCGCGCCTGATCCCGTGCCGCGCGAGCGAATCCTCGATCTCCCCGGCGTGCCGTGCCGCAACGCGCGACGGGTTGGCGGCGGCATGGGCGGGGAGCTCCAGCGCGTTCACGAGCGAGTTGGCCAGGAAGAAGCCGCAGGAAAAGGCGAGGAAGGCCCGCCCGAGGAAGGGCCGGTCGCGGGTCAGTCCCCCGTAGGCCAGTGCCGCCGCTATCGCCACGAGAGCGGGCAGGAAGACAAGGTACCTGAGCCTCACGAAGAAGGGGTTCAGGAACAGGCTCATGGAAAGCGCGGCAGCCCCGATCGAGACGAGGAAGAACAGGTACACGGTCCCGAGGGAGGCTTCCCGCGGCGGGAGGCTTTCCGGGAAGCGGCCCACCGATCCTGCCCCCGGCCGCCGCGAGGCGCCCCAGGCGCAGGCGATGAAGAAAAGGAGGCACGAGATACCCGTCGCCCCCCGGAGGGAGAGTCCCGCGAATACTCCCGACACCCACTCGAGAGGCGTGTGCCGGAGGAATTCACGTAACAGCTGAGGGAGCGACTCAGTGGCAAGGATTACGATGCCGTTCGTCACCAGCGTCTGGTACTGGGTAGGGCCGAAGCCGCGGGGGATGACGACTCTGGAGGTGATCACCCAGCCGGCCGCGCAAAGGGCCGTCCAGAGGAGCAGCTCGCGGAGAACTCTGTCGCCAGTCCAGTCCCGCGGCGAGGGTTCCTTGAGCCTCTCCCACACGTGGGCGACGAGGAGAGGCAGGAAGGCCGCGGCCAGGAAACGCTGGCTCGAGAGGCCGAAGAGGAAGGCGAGCGGCGGTATGGCCACACCTGCCGCAGCATCGGCCCTCCCCCTCGTCCCCCGTCGCGAGGCCGCGTAGTAGCCGATCATGAGGAACGGGGTCGCGCACATCGTCCCGTAGGAGGCCCCGGCGAGACCGTTGGCGAACGCGCTGGAATAGGGCCTTGAACCGAAGAAGGCCAGCAGGCCCAGCGCCCTCGCCCCAGGCGGAGACCCGAGCCTCCTCATCATGTACAGGAAGCACAGGATCTGGAAGGCTATGTCCGTTGCAATCGAGAGACGGTACGCGTCCAGGAGGCTGTCAGTCGCGAGGAGCCACAAGGCCACGAAAAGCGAGGACCGGAACAGGAAGATCTCGGTAGAGTGGTAGAAATCCGACAGGAAGACGGTCCCCTGCCGGTACATCTCCCGCCCCGTGAGGATCTCGGTCGCCATGTCGGAATGGAGCAGCTCGCCGACCCTGGCCAAGTAGAGAGCATAGCAGGCCGTCACCGCGACGGAGGCGGCCGCGAGGAGAGCAAAATCTAGGAGAACGGCTTTCCCGGAGGTTCCGCCAGGATGGCCGGTCACGCCTTTCGAGGGAAACTGGCCCGGCATGCGGCTTCAGAATCCCGAATCCGCCCGGACGAGGCGTCTCAGCTTTCCGTCAGGGTACGGGAGGGGCTGTCGCGGGACGCCCGGGGCATCGCGACGTCCGGGTGAAAGGGCGGGCAAGGAGTTTGCGTGGGCTCGGGACAACTGGAACCGGCCTCCAGAGGCGTCATGCTGGAAGAGGGCGAGGGATGGATCCCGGGAAGGCTCGCGGGAACTCGGGATAGCCTGCAGGAAGGCTTGCGCGTAAGGTAGGATTCTAACGGGTTTCCACAGGTCTTTCAAACCGGAAGCCGCGATTGTCCTCCGTTGGCTTGGCCACAGCAGCTTGCGGGGTGAGGCAGGCCGGAAGGCCCCGGTTGCCCGCCACGCTCTTCCGGTTACCAGCAATCACTGAACGGTATCAGCGGATCTTAAACCCGGGTGGAATCGATTCCCCGAACGCGAACCATGATTAGTGTGCATAAATATATATATTTTAAAATATAGCATAACAACCGGCTAGAACGGTTCCACTTCTCAAGATGCCCGAATCCAGTCGGCCACGTCATTCCCGGCATGGGTTTTTCCCGCACCCGGCATCCCATCGATGACTTCTCGAATCCGCCTTCGAGTTAGCAATGGACGGTAGCGGCCTCCCCGCATCCCCGGCATGCCACTCAGGGCCGGCAAGGAACCACGGCTTCACTGGCCTGGGTTTTCGGCCGCTCCCATGCCCTGAGGGAGCTTCAGCCCCTTCACCTCCTCGGAGCCCGCAACCGCCTTCCCCCGCTTCTTCCTGCGAACCGAAAGGCCACCCCCCAGTCGTCTGGGACAACCCATCCGCACGGGAGGGACAGAAGCGAACGACCGGATTCCCACCGTGCTTCCACGGAGGAGCCAGTCGGTCCCGCCTGGCATGTCCGGCAACGTAGCCGGATCCTCCCCGCGGAGCCCTCGTCCCGTGCTCCCCCGCCAGGCACGTCATGACCTGATCCCCTTCCCTGGGCCGGGGCTGCCCGCCCTGTTGCCGGCGTACCTGACCGACGTCTTCAGCTTGCGGCCCTGCGGACCCCTCCGCCACCTCGCAGGGGCGGTTCCGCCGGCATCCGGCCTCCCGCACCCTTCAGGGCTGTTCCAGTCCGCCGCCGGACAGCGGGTTTGTACGTGCCCAGATTGTTTCCCTAGGACGGCCACCCTGGGCTTCCCCTGTCGCTACACCTGCCCTCTGACCGCATGTAGCCGTCATCACGCAGCCGGGAACGGCTGACGCCTTTTCCAGCCACTCTTGAGTCACTCCTGCCAGATGTAAAACGCCGGGGATATGACGTTCGTCACCATCAGCCGGCAACGGCTTTCCCCGATACACTTCCGGCTTCCGCGTTAAATTTTTCGAGGCCTGCCCGGAGACCGCACGCGCTACAGCCTGCGAGTTCGCTTCCGCCCTAAAGGTGACTTCACGTCTTGCGCTTGAGCCGGACTCGTTGCCTCCTTGACTCCGGGATTGCTTGCGGACGGGGCAGCACAGCCGCCGAACGTGTATAAAAAAACGTAACTAGTCGTCCCTGATAAAGTATTTGAGCTAGTTAAAACCGATTTAGATCGATAGAGAGGAGCAAAGCATAGAAAAAAATATAATAAAATATATATTTTATAAAATAATTATTAAATATTTGAATAAAATGGAAGATACCGAGATCTTCCCTTTATCCAGCGGAATGTACCGGCCTGAAATTCTAGAACAG
>JAITEZ010000333.1 GCA_031281735.1 Deltaproteobacteria bacterium
GGCGGGGTGGGCGCGGGATTGGCGGTTGGCACCGACGGGACAGGGGGCGGCCGGGGCCGTCCGGGGGGGGGCCGCGCCCGCAGGGGGGGCGGGGGTGCGCGCGCCGCAGGCGGCGGGGCGGCGTAACCGCCCCCCTGACGCTTGTTTCGGCAGCTCCGCCCCGCGACTTGAGGGCCTGCCGGGGGGCCGGCGTGCCGGGGACGGGGGGAGGAGGGGCGGGCGGAGCCCCGGCCCCGCGCCGCCGGCGGCCCCTAAAGCTCGCCCCCCCTCTCCAGGGAGGCGAGCATCTTGAGGATCACCCCGTCCGCCCAGGCGATGTTCCTGAGGATGCCCTGCCGGTTCCCGCCGGCCAGGGCCGGGGCCAGGAGCTCGCCCATGAAGGCCGAGACCTTGGAGATGTTCATCATCTCCACCAGGGCCCTCTGGACGTTCCTGTGGACCAGCTGGCGGGCCTGGGTGAGGATGGCCGACATCTGCTTCAGGTCGCCCCGGAGCTCGCGGGCCGAGGGCCGCGGGAGCGACTCCATGATCTCCGCCACCCGCCAGGTCCGGGGCTGCGGGGGGAGGCCCCTCACCACCGCCTCCAGGGGGATCTCCTCGAAGCCCCGGACGGCGGCCCCCTGGGCCGAGGAGTTGATGAGCCGCGGGCCCCTGCCCTTGGAGCGGATGAGGCTGGCGGCCTCCACCAGCCAGTTCACGGAGGCGGCGAGCCCGGTGTTGCTCTCCACCGCGGTGCCGCCGATGCCGGGGATGCGGATGGCGTCGGGGCGGTCGGTCTCCACGAGCGAGTCCACCGTGCCCTCGGCGTGGAGCTGGGGGCCCAGGTAGGCCTGGTCCTGGCCCACCAGGACCAGCGGCGAGAGCCCCCAGACGTAGGCCAGGGCGAAGCACGCGGTGCCGGCGTTGCCGCCCTGCGGGAGGAAGTAGCCCTGGCTCAGGAGCTGGGCCTCGCCGCCGGTGAGGTGGAAGAGGGCCTTCCGGAAGCCCCCGGCCCGGAAGTGCGCGGGGTGGCTCCCGGCCGCCGCGGCGAGCACCGTGTCCGGCTTGAGGGCCGCCCGCTCCCCGTCCGTGAGGCGCAGGAAGCGCGAGGTGTCCGAGGACTCGATGACCAGCACGATGTCCGGCGAGACCCCGAGGCGCAGCAGGGGCTTCAGGGCCGCCGCGGCCGCTATCACGAGGCCCCGGTCGCCCACCCCCCGGAGGAGCGCCCCGTTCTGGGTGAGGCTGGGCCCGGCCCCCACCGCGAAGGCGGGCCGGGGCATGAAGCGGCCCTTGAGGAGCATGAGGTCGGGGAGCCTGGTCGCGAGCCAGGCGTTCTCGACCAGGTTGTCCATGAAGGCGCTCACCGTGGCCTTGCGGGTCTTGACGATCACCCTGAGGCGGCTCACCTCCTCGCCCACCCTGTCCATGAAGCGGCGCGCCTCCAGGGGGAAGGCCAGCTGGTAGCCGGGGGTGATCATGAGCAGGGGGAACGGGCCCTCGCTGTAGACCACCTCGCGGGAGACGAGGCGGTCGAACTCGGCGGTGTCGGTGATTATCTGCGGCTCGTCCGCCCGGGCCAGCACGTTGTACTTCCCGAAGGTCTCGAGGAAGCCCCTGTCCGGCTCGAAGACGACCACCCGGATCCCGGGGTAGAGCTCCTTGATGCGCCGCAGGTGCCAGCCCAGGCCCAGCCCGAAGACGAGGGCCAGCTCCGGCGCCCCGCCGCCCCCCTGCCAGCGGCCGACCACCTCCTTCACCCAGGAGGCGGCCTCGGCGGCGGGGTCGTCGGCCCCGTGGATCGTCGCCCCCCGCAGGAGGAGGCCGGGGCCCCGGGCGCCGGGCACGACCTGGATCTGCTGGCTTCCGGCGGGGGCCGGGCCCTGGGCGGCGAAAGGGTTCAGTGTCTCGGGCATGTGTTGTCTCCAGGGTGTGGGCGGCGGCCCCGCGCGGGTCGCGCGCCGGGGGGCGCCGCGGGCGCGCCCCCCGCGCCGGCCCGGCCGGGATCCGGCGGGCCGGCGGGCCGGGGCGGCTCAGTTGACGCTGGCGGTGAGGTAGGAGGCGCGCCCGGCCTCGGTGAACACCGCCCCCAGGACCTCGTCCTCGGGGTGGCGCTCCAGGGCCTTCTGGGCGAACTCCAGGGCCTCGGCGGCGGCGCCGCGGTTGAGCAGGATCCCGCAGAGGGCGCGGGCGGCCTCCAGGTCGCCCGGGTCGGACTGGAAGGCGGTGAGGAAGTACTCGAAGGCCGTCCAGACGGCGGGGTCGTGGGGGCTCCGGGAGAAGCCCGGGCAGACGTCCTCGCCGAGCTCCAGGAGCCGCCTCCCGATGAGGCGCACGGACTCGATGTTCAGGGAGTCCGCCTGGAGGGGCGGGAAGTCCGCCGTCCCGGTGAAGCGCGCGAGCCACTCGGCTGCCCCCGGCGTGTCCTGGAGGCCGAGGTGCAGGATGGCCAGGCCCAGGGCCCCCCGGGGCTCGCCGGCCTCGAAGGCCCGGGCGAGCAGGGCCTTCGCCTCCTCGGGCCTCCTCTTGAGGCGCTGGATGTGGCCCAGCATGAAGAGGCCCTCGGGCGAGAGCTCGCCCCGGGAGTCGGCGTCCCGGAAGAGCCTCTCGGCGCGGACCACGCGCTTCTGGCCGTCCTCCCGGGGCCACCTCAGGGCGGTCAGGAACAGGAACTTGCCCTCCTCGTCCGCCGCGGCCCTGCCGGAGAGGGCCCCGCCGGGGTTGACGCCCGCGACGGCCGCGAGGAAGCTCTCCGCGCGGTTCACGATGTCGTGGCCGGCCTGGACCTTCTCGGCGGCCCGCTTGGCGGCCCGCTTCCGGAGCCTCTCGTCCCCCAGCCAGAGGTCGGCCGCCTCCAGGAGGTCCTGGGGCTCGAACCAGGCGAAGTCCTCGCCGGGGGTGAAGAGCTCGCCCAGGTCGCCGCCGGCCTTCTCGGTGAAGAGGACAGCCCCCGAGGCCATGGCCTCGAGCATCCGCATGGTGACGCCCGGGAAGAGGTTCTCGTTCAGGGCGAGCCTGGACTGCCGGTAGATCTGCCCGGACTCCCCGGGCCCCACCCAGCCGTCGCCGCGCGCGCCCGCCGTCTTGACCGAGTAGCGCTGGGAGATGAGGTTCATGAGCCGGGCCCGCTTGGGCCTGCGGCCCTCGTCCAGGACGCCCACGAAGCCGAAGTCGTAGATCTTGCCCTGGGCCTCGCCGGGGGAGGGCAGGTAGCTCTTGGCGTCCACCCCCACGGGGAGCCAGGCGGCGCGCAGGCCCAGGCGGGAGAGCTCCTCCGCGCAGGGCTTCTGGTCCGCGAAGACGAAGTCGAAGAGCCGCGCGAAGTGCCGCTGCCACCACAGGTTGATGGGGGTGTCCACGGCGTAGTAGACCCTGGGCACCCCGTGGAGCTCGGCGATGCCCTCCGGCCAGCCGTGGACGCCCAGGTGGTCGGTGTAGACCACGAGGTCGGGCCGGTCGCGGAGGTTGTTGTAGAGGGCGTCCACCGGGTACCCCTCCTGGTGCGGCGGGGCGAGGACCGTGTGCCCCAGCCTCTGGAAGGCGTCGTGGAAGTACTCGCTTCCAAGGCAGAGAATGAGCATGTCAGGACTCCTTGGCCTGTGCCCCCGGGCGGCGGGCGGGGCCGCCCGCGGCCGCCGGGCCCGCCGGGGGCGGGTCGGCGCCGGAGGGAAGTGTCGCGCGCGGCGGGGGCCGCCGGGCCCGCCCGGGCCGGGCGGCGGGGGGGGGCTGCGCCGGGCCCGGCAAGGCGCGCCGCGGCCGCAAGGCCCCCTCTAGGGGGATGCTGCCGGGATCTCCCCGGCTGCCTGAGCCTTTGCATC
>JAITEZ010000337.1 GCA_031281735.1 Deltaproteobacteria bacterium
ACGTAGACGTAATCCCTGTCCCTGATGGCCCGGAAGTCTTTCTTCCCGATGGGCAGTGTCCTCGGCTTTTCCATCTCTTTCCCCGCGGCCTGGGCAGGCCATGGCGGCCTGGCCTGGGAACGGCGTCCCCGGATACCCGATCCGGCACGGCAAGCCGGGAGGCCGTCCGGGGGCGGGGCGGCCTTTACGGCGAGGTGAGCTGACGATCAGGCTCCCGGGCTTCCGGCGGCGTGGAGGGGGGCAGGGCGTTTCCGGGCTCGGGCGGCCGTCCGGCAGGGCCGGGGGTACTGCGGCAGGGGGGATCCCGGACCGGCCGGCGGTGCCGGGGGAGGCCGCCCGGCGGGCCCGGAACGCGCGGATCCCGGCGGCGGACGCGGCCCTCAGGCCCAGGCTTCCGCCCCCCTCTCCGCTCTGGATGGGCAGGAGGGCCAAGGCCGGACGCGTGGTGCCGTCCCGGCGGCCGTGGCGGGACGGCCCTCCCCGCCGCAATGGAGCGGGGAGGAGGCTCTGCGGCCCGGGGGGACGCGGAAGCCTGCCTCAGGCGGCCATGCCCCGGCCTCGCGGCTGGAACCCCGGCAGGCCCCCGGCCGCCAGCCTTCATGATGCGCCGCGGATTCCCGGACAGTCAAACCCGCGTGCTACCCCTCCGCCTGCGGGGCCTTCCCGCGGAGGCAGGCCCGGGTCCGGCGCGGGGCCTGCCCCGCCTCCCTTCCCGAAAGGCTCAGATACGGGCCGCGAACACTGAATACAATATGCCGCTAATATCACGATAATTCAAGAAAAAAGGCGGCTCCGCCGGAGGCGTCCCTCTGCCCCGTGCCCACGGGGAGGGGGCTTCATCCCGGGGCGGAGGCCGGGACCGTTTGCGCGTCAGGATCCCGGGAGGGCGCGCCGGTGCCCCCGCGCAGGCGGGGGGGGAAGCTCCCGCGGCCGGGGGCCACCTGGAGGCCCGGCTCTGCGGCGGCGACCCGGCGGCGGGGCGCGGAGGTCGCGTTCCCCACCTGGCATGGCCATGATGGCGCGGGGCGTCTCTTGGCGGGCGGCTGGCCCCTGCGCCGGGGACCCCGGTCATGATCCCACGGTCCGTCCGCGCCCGGGCCGCTTAGGTGCCGGTAGCCGCCACGGGCGTGGGGAACGGGACTGGGTGGGCCCTGCCGCCTGCCCCTGAGGGGGGCAAGGCGGGCCGGGTGACGGCGGCCAGGCACGGGGCCGGCCAGGGGAGTCGCCGCCGGGGGGGAGGGCGGCGGGAAACGACGGGCCCGGACATCGGGACGGGTCCGGCCGGATGGCCGATGGGAGCGGAGGCCGGCAGGCTTCCCGCAGGCCTGCCGGGGCCGGCGCGTGGGGCACGCGGCGTTTTCCCGGCGGGAACGTCCCGTTTCGCCGGGCTCGCCCGTTCCCCCCCCGTCCCCCTGTCCGCACGCCCGGGGCGGGAGAGGGGGAGGGCCGGGCGCGGATAGCCGGGCCGATCCTCCCGCCGGCCGCGGAGCGTGAGGGGAGCTGATTCCGCAGCGCCGGTGACGCGTGGCCGGGGCCGCGCTGCCCCGAGGCTGGCCCCGTCCCGGCACGGAGGGCCGACGGGTCCGCGCCCTGCCGTGGCCCGGCGGCAGCCCCCGTATCCGGGGCCGCGGTTGCGCGGGGCCCTGCCGGATTCCTGCGGCTCAGCCCTGGGCGAAATCCTCCACCCGGAGGAGCCGCGCGGGCCCGCGGCACCACTCCTTGCCCCCCGTCTCCCCCAGGGCGGCCCGGATGCTCTTCGCGGGGGCGCTGTGGGTGAGCATCACTAGGCGGACCGACTCCCCCGCGGCGGCGGCGTCCGGGCCCTTCTGGATCATCTGGGCGATGCTCACGTCGTGGCGGGCGAGGATGCCGGCCAGGGAGGCGAGCACCCCGGGGCGGTCGAGGACGGAGAAGCGCAGGTAGTACCGGCTCCAGATCTCGGAGGCGGGCTTCACGGTCTCGGCCTTGAGGCTGTGCCAGCCCAGGGAGGGCTTGCTGAGCCCGGACTCGGACCGGGCGAGCCGGGCGATCTCCACGATGTCCCCCACGACGGCGGAGGCGGTGGGCATCATCCCGGCCCCCGCGCCGGAGAGGAAGATGTCCCCCGAGGCGTGCCCCCGGATCATGACGGCGTTCATGGCGCCGGAGACCCCGGCCAGCAGGTGCCCCCTGGGGATCATGGTCGGGTGGAGCCTCACCTCGAGGCGGCCGTCCCCGCTGTTGAGCGAGGCCTGCGCCAGCAGCTTGATCACGTAGCCCAGGGCCTCGGCGAAGGAGAAGTCCTCGGGCTCCAGACCGGTTATGCCCTCGGCGTGGATGTCGTCGAGCGTCGGGAGCACCCCGTAGGCCAGGGCCGTGAGCAGGATGAGCTTGTGGGCGGCGTCAGTGCCCTCCACGTCCGTCGTGGGGTCGGCCTCGGCGAAGCCGAGCTCCTGGGCCTCCTTCAGGGTCGCGGCGAAGCCCGCCCCGCCCCGGGACATCTTGGTGAGGATGTAGTTCGTGGTGCCGTTAAGGATGCCCGCGACGCTCTGGATGCGGTTGGCCGCGAGGCCCTCCTTGAGGGTCCGGATCACCGGGATGGCGCCCGCCACGGCCGCCTCGAAGGCCACCTCCCGCCTGCTCTGGGCAGCCGTCTCGAAGATCTCCCGGCCGTGGACGGCCAGGAGGGCCTTGTTGGCGGTCACTACGTGCTGGCCGGCCTCCAGGGCCCGCAGGACCAGGGTCCGCGCGGGCTCAAGGCCCCCCATCACCTCCACCACCACCTGGATGCCGGGGTTGCCCACCACCTCGGAGGGGTCGGTCGTGAGGAGCCCCGGCGGCGCCGGGAAGGAGCGGCGGCCCGAGAGATCGCGCACCACGGCCCTGGCGAGCTTCAGGGGCCAGCCCACCTTCTGGCTCAGGAGGGAGTCCTCCAGGGAGATGATCTTGGCTACTCCGGCGCCCACGGTGCCGTAGCCGAGTAAGCCCACGTTGGTCTGCATGTTACACCGTTGTCGTGAGTGTCGCGGAAAAGCGGGCGGGCCCGGCCGGCCCTGTCCGGCGAAGGAGGGGGGGCGCGCCGCCGGGGGAAGGCCTGCAGGCGGCAGACACGGCCCGTGAGGGCCGTGCCGGCGGGCGGGCGCCGGGAGGGGACGGGGGAAGGCGGGGGCAGCCCGGCGTGGCCGGCCCTCCCGCGGCTGAGGCGCGCGGGATCCCGGGCGCGGCGGGGCGCGCCCGCCTCGGCGGCCCCGGGCCCGAGGCACGGGCGGCGGTATCCCGCGTCCCCGACCGCGTCCATGGCCGCATCCCCTGGCGAGACGGAGGGACATGATCACACGGATGGCGGCTCTTGTCAAACCGAACCCCAAGACAGCACCCGGCGCGGCGGCTTCCATCCGACGGATGAAGCCAGCCGCCTTCCCCGGAACCGTCCCCGCGCCGCCGCGCGGGTGCCGGGCCGTCAGGCTATCCCAGGAACTCGCAGAAGCGGGCGAACACCTTCCTGAAGCAGGCGTCCACCGCCTCCGCGTGCCTGCCGGCGGCGGGCGGGAAGGGATCCTCGTGGCGGCAGGGGTAGCCGGTCTCCAGGAAGTCCACCGGGACGGGGATGTCGCGGCGGGCGCCCAGGAGGGTGTTCAGCACCTCGTAGGGGGGGACGACCTCGTCCCCCGCGAGCGGGACGGCGTAGAGCCTGGGGGCCAGCTGGCGCAGGCGCCCCTCGCGGAGCGGCATGTCCAGGCGGCTGTCCAGGAAGGCCCGGCACCAGCGGCCCTCCTCCCCGTGCTCCCCGGCCAGGCGGGCGCGCAGGCGGGGGTCGGCCCGGAGGCGGCTTTCCAGGTGCTCCAGGAAGAAGGAGCGGAGGCGGATCGCGGCCTCGGAGTCCAGGATGAACTTGGAGGAGGGGTAGAGCCGGTCGAGGACCGGCCCCCCGCAGAAGGCTACGGCCCTGCTGTCCGCGAAAAGGCCCCCCTCGTCGGCGCAGAGGAGGATCTCGGCCAGCAGGGTGCCGATGGAGTACGTGAAGAGGTCGATCGCGGCATCGGCGGCGATCCCGGGGAGCCTCCCCCCGCGGATCCGGAAGGCCAGGACCCGCAGGTCCCGCAGCGTCTCGAGCCCCGCCCAGAGGAAGCGGGAGGGGTCGGCGGTGAGGCGCGCGCTGATGGCCGCGTTGGATACCGAGGAGTTGAGGAGATCGGGGAAGGCGAGCTTCCTGGCCCGGGAGACACGGCGCATGAGCCGGGTGTCGTTCCAGGAGGCGGGGGAGCGGTTGACGTGGAAGGCGATGGGGAAGAGGACGACGGGTTTGCCCGTCCCGCGGCAGAGCTCCGAGGCCCAGGGGAGGTACTTCTCCCAGCCGCGCTCGTTCAGGCCGTGGAGGAGGACGAGGACGCCGCGGGCGTCCCTGGCCCCCCCGGCCAGGGAGGCGGCGGGGGCGATCACGGGGAGGCGGAAGCTCCCGTTCTGCGCGATCTCCGCGTCCCTGACCAGGGCCACCGAGTCGGAGAGGGCCCTGTCGGCGGCGTCGTCGTCGCTCTCGCCCTCCCGCGGGTGGAGGCCGCCCCCCGCCGGGATGTCCGGGAGTTCCGAGGTGTCCGACTCGAACGGGAGCACGCGGACGACCTGATCCGTCTCGGGGAGCAGGATCAGGTCGGGCGCGAGGGAGAACCGGCTCCTGAGGCACTCGTGCAGCTGGTGGTAGAGCATCGTTCCTCGCTGGGGGCTGCGGGCCGGGAGGGCCGCGCGCCTCCCGGCGGCTCCCGCCGGCCTCCCCCCGCCCCGCGGCGGAGGCGGAGCCCTGGCCGGCCGGCCGGGCGTGCCGCGCCGGGAGGGGCCGGGCGTACCCGCGCCGGGAGGGGCGGCCCGCCGCCGTCAGGGAAGCATGAGGTTGATGTAGGACGGCCCCGGGTCGGGGTCGCGGTCCAGGCCCCGGTACAGGGGGTCGCGGTACCTCGCGTAGGTCAGGGTGTCGTCCACCTGCCACTCGAAGATCTCGCTCCCCAGGTCCATGCTCACGAAGAGCACGGCCGGGAAGTCCGCCAGCACGTCGCCCGCGGCCAGGGCCGACTCGCTGTAGACCGCGGCGGGGCGGTACACCACCTCCACCTCGCCCCCGGGGCCGACCGTGGCCGCGCCGCCGGCGGGGGAGACGAGGACGGCGGGGCTGGAGAGGATGATCTTCACCCTTCTCCCGGCGAGGGGCCGGAAGTCCCGCTCGCCCTCGAATACGAGGATCACGCGCCTCTCCGGGAACTCCGCCGCCAGGGGCGGCGCGGGGCCCGCGGGCATGGCGGCCACGCAGCCCGCCAGGGCGGCGGCGGCCGCCG
>JAITEZ010000128.1 GCA_031281735.1 Deltaproteobacteria bacterium
AGGCCATAACTGGGTTTGGCAAGCCGGAATTTCCTGACAGCGGCCTGGCGCAGAACGCAGGGGATGAGCCAGGCACCCAAATATGCGGCATGACAATGCCAACGCATCCCGAATGAAGCATGACAAGACGGCTCCGCTGGCAGACGACGTCCGTCCGCCTGCCGTTCCCTTCCGGCCCCGGATATGAAAGAGCCCTCCCCCCGGCGGCAGGGGGGAGGGCTGGCACTGGCGGCATCGCTACTGCGGCAGCCGCCGCCGGCGGGGCCTGCCATGAGGGGCCGCGGCATGCCGTTGCGGCGGGTGCGGGGGCGCGGGCGGGACGGCCCGGCGGGGGATCACCCCAGGAAATAGACGTAGCCCAGCCCCAGGATCTGCATCGAGGCCCAGGCCATGGACCCGGCCGCGGCATCGTCCAGCATCACGCCAAGCCCTCCGGGGATCCTCTCGTCCGCCCAGCCCACGAGGCCCGGCTTCCAGATGTCGAACAGCCGGAAGAGGGCGAAGCCCCACAGCCAGGAGAGGGGGAGCGGGCCCGGCCCCAGGAGGGGGAACATGGTCACGAGATAGCCCAGCACCTCGTCTATCACCATCCGCTTGTCATCGTGCCCGCCGAGGTCGGCCTCGCCCCGGTCGCAGGCCCACCAGCCGATGAGGAAGACCGTGAGGGTGGCGAGGGCGTAGAACCTCCAGCCGCCCAGCGTCCACCAGACGGGATGCCCGGCAATCCTCTCGGACAGCCAGGCGACCAGGAAATACAGCGGTATGGCGCCCGCGGTGCCGCAGGTCCCGGGCGCCCTGGGCGATAGGCCCAGGCCGAACCAGGTATAGAGCAGGCGGACGGGGAGCCCCGAGCGGCCGGCGGCTTGCGTCATTCTCCGTGGCGTCCTCCAGCGCGCGTCCCCGCTCCGTGCCGTCCCTGCCGCGGACGGGGGCGCGAGGCCCCATCGACTATAGCCGCCCCCCGGGGAATTGTCCAGGAGCGCGTCCCGGCGCGGGACGGGGGTGAAGTTGACAGGAGGGTCTTGACGTCTTACCATCAAAGGCGATACTGCCCAAGCATCCCTGGATCCCCGACGCCTGGGGATCCCCGCCTCGCCGCTCTCCCGGCCTGCCCCCCGGCCTTTTTTCACGGGGCGCGCCGCGGCCCCGGACCCGCCGCCGCCCGTCCGCCTTCCTCCTTCCTGGAACCCATGCCTTCAGCCGGAACCATCACGCCAGCCTGCAGGGCCCTCGTGAGTCTCATGACCGAGCATCAGGACGAGCTGTCCGCGAGCTGCGGGGGACTCAGGGAGGCCGCCTACGATCTTTACGCCCTCCTGAAGCCGAAGGGCGCGGTGGCCATCGATCCCTGCTTCACCGGGCTGGCGGGGCTGGCCGCGGAGTACGTGCGCCGGAGGAAGCACCTCGCCGCCTGCGGGACGCCGGTGTCCCTGTCCGCGCTCAACGGGGAGGCGGCGGCAGGCATCGCCCGGATCTGCCGGGCAGGTGCCCCCCCCGGAGGGGGCGATCCCGCTGGGATCGCCGGCGTTGCCGATCCCCACGAGGGCTACCGGAGGATCCTCGGCTTCCTTGACTCGTCCTTTCGAGGCTACTACAGGCGATTCATGGAGGCGGCGCCCCCCCCGCTCGCATCGGGCCAGGCCGCGCCGGGGCCGGCCTGGATCTGGCTGACCGAGGCGGGCCTGCCCCACCCGGATCCCTGCGGCGGGCCGCCGCTCCCGCCGGGCATACCGCCGCACCTGGCGGCCCTCGTCCAAGACGCCGCGCCCTCGGAGACCGGCGACAGGCAGGCTCAGGCGCCGGGGCAGGGGCCGGCGCCGCCACCCGCCCGGCCCGCGCCGCCCCCTCCGCCGACCGCCCCGGCACCTCCCGCCGGCTCCCCGCGCCCGGCACACACGCCTCCCGCCCGGCCCGCGCCGCCCCTTCCGGCGGCCGCCCCCCAGGGGGCAGAGACCTTCGCGGTCTCCCTCCCAGGCACCGGCATGTGCCTGGCCACGGCCGCCCTGCCCGATCCCGGCCCGGCGGGGGCGGGCAGGCCCGCCGCCGCTTTCGCTGGACGACTGGACGCGGAGACCGGCTGGTGCGCCTGCGCCCTGGCAGCCGCCCGCGCGGGTGCCGCCGGGCACGCCCACGCCCTGGAGGCGGCCGGCCTCGCCGTGTCCCTCTTCCTGCGGCGGGCCGGGGAGCCGGAGGCCGTCAGGGCCTTCGAGGCCAACAGGGATCTTCTCAAGGAGTGGAGGCGCTGCTTCGCCGAGGATCCTGAAGGTTGCGGGGGGCCGGTTCGCGAGCCCCTCTACCGCAAGGGGAGCCGCCTGGACGGCGTGCTGTCCTCCACCTTCGGCGAGCTATTCGGGAAGGCGGGACCCGGCTGCGCGGGGATCCTCTTCGCGGCCGTCCGCAGGATCCCTCTCTGCTGGGTGGCGATCACCCTGCGCGCGGGCCCCGGCGAGGCCGCGCTCCTCGAGGCCGGCGTCCCGGGCGGCCGGGTCTTCCCCCCGCTCCTCTCCCCGGGCGGGCGGGACGGGGGGCAGGGCGCCGCCGCGCCTTTCGCGGACCCGTCCCCGGCCAGGATCGCCTCCCTCGCCCGGATAAGCCTGCCCGTGGCCTTCGGCGGGATAGTGCTGGCGACCGAGGGGGCCCTCGCGTCCTGGCTCCCCGAGGCCGCCCGCGGCCGCCCCTCCCCCGCGTCGTGGGGATCCTGGTGGACAGGCCCCTTCCGGGTTGCGGCCCCGGAGCTGTTCGAACCCGCCTCCGGGCTCTCGGCGCGGTCGGCTTCGCTCGCCAGGTCACTCTCCCGCCCGGCCCCCGGGCGGGCCGCTACGGTCATCATGTAGCCGCGCGGGACATCCCCTGCGGGGGGGCGGCGGCGGGCGTGCCGGGCGGGGCTGCGGGAGGGGCAGGGGCTGCCCAGGGGCGATGGCGGGATCGGGCTGATTGTATGCGGTACGGGCTGATGCGGTATCGGGACGGTTGGATGATGGTTTGGGATGACCGGATGATTGATCGGCGTGTAAAATGTTTGATCAGCGTGTAGAATGGCCCCGCCAGCGGATTATGCCGGGAAGCGTAGCCGTAGGCCGCGTTTACTCTTGCGGGCGCCGTGTCACCTGCCGTCCCTATGGGCACGCACGGGGGTCCGGGCTCTGGTTCTCCGCGGAGTAATCGCGTCCCGCGCGCGGCCACGGTGGCCTTCGGCGGGAGCCTCGTCACGCCGCGAGGCGGTCCGGCCGCCGCCGGCGTGAGGAGCCTTGTCCCTCGGCGGGAGCCTCGCGCGGCGCCAGAAGGCGGGCGGGGAGTGTTTAGCGGGCTTCCGGGGCCGGCCTGCCTGTGGCGTCTGCGGGCCGGCCGGTGTCGGGGCAGGCTGTCGGGACGGGCGCCGGAAGGCCCAGGCGGCACGGACGGACGCGCCTCGTGACCCGCGGGGCGGGGCAGGAGGCTTGAAGCATGGCGGGACGCGCCTCGGGACCCGCGAGTCGGGGCAGGAAACGGGGGAGCATGGCAGCGCAGACGGTCACGCTTGTCGCGAGGGGCGGCCGGCAGGTGCAGTTCGTGGAGAAGGATCCGGCGGTGGGCGGCGTCAAGGACGTGTACTTCGCCCCCGACCGGAGCTACGTGGTGGCCTTCTACCGCAAGGACCCGGACGCCGCCGGGCGCGAGAGGCTCGAGCGCCTCGTCACGACCTACCGCAGGAACCTCCTGGAGAAGGAGGGTGGCTCCTACTACAAGGATCTCTTCCGCTGGCCGGAGTGCCTGGTGGAGCACAACGGCAGGACGGGGATAGTCGTGCCCGTCTACGACAGGCGTTTCTATTTCCCGGCGGGGACCGGCCTGGACGGCGTCGAGAAGCAGGGCAACTGGTTCACCTCGGCCAAGAACTTCAACCGTAACCTGCCGCCGGGGGAGCGGGGGAACCTCATCTCCTACCTCCGGATCTGCGTGACCCTGAGCCGGGCGGTCAAGCGCCTCCACGCCGCGGGGCTCGCCCACTCGGATCTGAGCTTCAAGAACTGCCTGGTGGATCCCTCCAGCGGCTCCGCCTGCATCATCGACATAGACGGCCTCGTGGTGCCCGGCCTCTTCCCGCCGGAGGTCGCCGGCACCCCGGACTTCATCGCCCCGGAGGTGATGGGGACCATCAAGCTCCCGCTGGGCGATCCCGCCAAGAAGCTCCCCTGCGTGGACACCGACCGCCACGCACTAGCGGTGCTCGTCTACCTCTACCTGCTGCACCGCCACCCACTGCGCGGGAGCAAGGTCTGGAGCCTCGAGGACGAGGAGCAGGAGTCGCTGGAGATGGGGGAGAAGGCCCTCTTCATCGAGCACCCCACCGATCCCACGAACCGCAGGACAGTCGACCCGAAGACCGACGGCCCCTTCCTCCCCTGGATAGACACCGGGCGGCTCCCCTACACCATAACGGGCCCCTACCTGTCCAGGCTGTTCCGCGCGGCCTTCGTGGACCACCTCCACGACCCTGTGCGGCGCCCCACCGCCGACGACTGGGAGGAGGCCCTCGTCAAGACCCTCGATCTCATCCTGCCCTGCTCGGGCCCGTCGTGCCCCAAGTCCTGGTTCGTCTTCGACAACACCAGGCGCCCGGTATGCCCCTACTGCGGGAAGGCCTACGGCGAGCCCTCGGTCCCGGTCCTGGATCTCTACTCCACCCGGGACGGCTCGCTGTACCAGCCAGACAACCGGCGCCTGATGGTCTTCAACAACCAGTACCTCTATCCCTGGCACGCGTACCGCAACGTCTTCCCCAACGGGCTCCTCGCCCCGGAGCAGCGCCGGCCCCTGGGCTACTTCGCCTTCCACAGGGGGGAATGGCTCCTGGTCAACCAGGATCTACCCGGGCTCAGGGACGGCGAGGTGCCGGTCCCCGTCGGCCAGGCCGTCAAGCTCTCGGATCGCCAGAGGCTCGTGCTGTCCCCGGGGGCCGGGGGGCGGCTCGCCCACGTGACCCTGGTGAGGAGCTGAAGGCACCGCCAGGGAGGCCGCCCGCGCCTCCGGGGCGGCCGCCTGCGCGCCGTGACGCCCCCGGCTGGGGCCGCCGCGGGCCCCCTTCCCCCAGGCTGGTGGACGGGCGCCGCCTGCCGCGGCTTCCCCGGATACCCCCGCCGGGCCTTCCCGGCGGCCCCCCCCGCCCCGCCCTCGGGGACGGGCGCGGGAACCCCCGGCCAGCCGCGAACTCGCTTTCCTCCCGCGCCCCCCCGGCGCGCGTCCCTGCCCGGGAAAGGAGCCCCATGCCTGGAAGCATCATGAGCGCCCGCTCCCCAGGAGGACAGGAAGTGCCTTTCTTCAACGAGCCGGTGTTCGGGGCCGACCGGGACGTGTTCTTCACCACCGACGGGAAGTGGGCGCTGGCCTTCTACCGCCGTCGTCCGGACGCCGCCGCCCTCGCGCGGCTCAGGGAGATCGCGGGGCCCCGCCGCGCGGGGATCCTCTCGGGCGGTGGCGGCGCCTACTGGGCCGAGCGCTTCCGCTGGCCGGCGTCCCTGGTCGAGTACGGCGGCAGGGCCGGCTTCGCCTCCCCCGCCTACGACCCGAGATACTTCTTCCCGCGGGAGGGAGCCTTCGGGGGTTTCGTCAAGGAGGGCTACTGGTTCTCCTCCGCCCGGAACATCCGCCGCCTCACCCCTTCCGCCCGGGGGACGCTCCTGGGCACCCTCAGGTCCTGCCTGGATCTGGCCCGCGCCGTGGACAGGCTCCACCGGGACGGCCTGCTCATCCCCGGGCTATCCTCTCGGAGCTGTCTCGTGGATCCCGTCTCGGGCAGCGCCTGCCTGGTCGGGCTGGATCGCCTCTTCGTCCCCGGACACGCGCCGCCCGCCGTCCCCCCGGCACCGGACTTCCTCCCCCCAGAGGCCCGCAGGGCGGCTCCAGCCGCGGGGCCGGGCCTCCCCTACGGAACGCCGGGCGGGTTCACCCCCTCGGCCGGGTCCGACCGGCATGCGCTGGCCGTGCTCCTTTACCTTCTCCTCTTCCGCCGGCGCCCCCCGGAAGGCGGCCGGGACGCCGTCCCCCTCACCCCCCCTCCCGGCGTCCGGGCGGGGGATCCCCCGGCGGGCGGTGAGGCGTCCGCCGGGGGGAGGGCCGGCCCGGGCAGTCCCTCGCCGGGCGCCGCCGGCGCGGCGGGCGCCTCGCCCGGCCCCGCGGGAGACCGGCACGGGCCCCGCCCCGGCCCGGGGAGGATCCCCGCCGCCGTCCTGGGGCCGCGTCTCGCAGGCCTCTTCGAGAGGGCCTTCGCGGCGGGGCAGGGCGATCCGTCCCGTCGGCCTGCGGCCTCCGAGTGGGAGGACGCCCTGGCCAGCACCGTAGATCTCCTCCTCCGCTGCAAAAGCCCCTCCTGTCCCGCCGGCTGGCACTACTTCGACGGGAGCGGTTCCACCGGTTGCCCGTACTGCGGGACACCCAGCGGGCTTCCGTCCGTGCCTCTCCTGAACCTGGTCCCTGTTCACGGGTGTGGGGCAGGCGGCGCCGGGGCCCCCACGGGCCCTGCGGGCCCCGGGAGCCCGGCGGGGCAGGCCGGCGCCGGGGGCGCCGCGACCCAGGGCCGCTCCCTCACGGTCTTCGACGGCCAGTACCTCTACCAGTGGCACGCCTTCCAGGGCGTAAGCCCCGGCGGCCCCCACCTGGCCCCCGAGATGAGGAAGCCGGTGGGTTATTTCAGCTTCCATAACGGGGAGTGGCTCCTCGTCAACCAGTCCCTGCCCGATCTGCAGGATCTGGGAACCGGCAGCACGACGCCGCCCGGCCAGGCCGTGAGGTTGCGGGACGGGCAGACGCTCAGGCTGTCCCGCGGGCACGGAGGACTAGCGGCTGTGGTACGGATCTGGAAGGCGGACGCGGGACCTGCCGCGTCCGCGGGGGCCGCGGGGATCCCGGCAGGCGCCGCTCCCGGGGGCGCCGGGCCGGCAGGCGGTGCCGCTTGCGGCGGCGCGGCTCAGGACTCCTCAGCCGGCGTCGGGGCGGTTCCGGCCGGCCCGGAGCCCCGCGGCCCCTCCCCGGGCGGCCCCGCCCCCCCCGGCGCGGGCCCGGCCCCCGCCCCCTGACGCCTTCCCGCGGCCGGGATCCGGGCCGCCGGCTGTACCGGCTACGGCATCCCTTGCGGTCTCACCGTCTGGCTGTTATCTTCTCTTGTCCCAGTGCCGTCCGCGGCCGCCCGGCTCCCGTTGGCCGCTCATGCCCCGTCCCGGACACTCCAGCCCGTCCGAGTCGCGCGGGAGCGCCCGCCGCCCGTCCCCCCCGGGCAGAGGCGCCCTCCCGCGAGCGTTCCCGCCCGCCGCCCCGCTTCCGGGCCCGTCCGGCCCGGTCCCGCGGATCCCCCCCGGTGTCCACACGAGGAGAGACGTAAACGATTATGACTGACTTACCCGTTTCAGGGGGCGAGGGCCGCCCCGAGATCCTCGGCCTCACCCCCGCCGAGGTCGAGGAGAGCCGCCGCCTCCACGGCGCGAACGTGCTCACCCCGCCTCCCCGCGACCCCTGGTGGAGGCTCTACCTGGAGAAGTTCGAGGACCCCATCATAAGGATCCTCCTGGTGGCGGCGGTGGTGGCCATCCTCGCGGGGTTCATAGAGGGCCAGTTCGCCGAGGGCATCGGCATCGTGATCGCGGTGCTGCTCGCCACCACGCTGGGCTTCATCAACGAGTACAAGGCGGGCCAGGAGTTCGACATCCTGAACCGCGTCTCGGACGACGAGGCGGTCAAGGTCGTGCGCTCGGGCGTCTACACCTCGGTCCCCAAGCGGGACCTGGTGGTGGGGGACGTCTGCGCCCTGGAGCAGGGCGAGGAGATCCCCGCCGACGGGGAGGTGCTCTCCTCGGTCTCCTTCCAGGTGAACGAGGCGAGCCTGACCGGCGAGTCCCTCCCGGTCACCAAGCGCCCCCGCGAGGAGGCCGGGGCCTCCGAGACGGCGCTCGCCTACCCGCGCTGGCAGGTCCTGCGCGGCACCTTCGTGTCGGACGGGCACGCGCTCGTGCGCGTGGGCTCCGTGGGGGACGCCTCGGAGATCGGGAGGACCGCGCGGTCCGCGGCCGAGGAGACCGAGACCGTGACCCCCCTCAACCGCCAGCTGGGCCGCCTCGGCCAGCTAATCGGGGTCTGCGCCTTCGCCATAGCCTTCGCCATCTTCGTCGTCCTCTCGGTGCGCTCGGGCATCCAGGGGGACCTGGGAGCCCACGTGGTCATCCACGAGGCGCCGGTCTCGGAGGTGTCGGACGCGTCGGCCGGGACGGGGGCCTCCCCGGCCGTCATGGCGAGGGCCACGCAGCTCCGCGGCGAGCTCCGGGCCTCCGACCCGGGGCTCGGGGGCGCCGAGCTCGGCCTGGGGTCCCTGGTGCACGACGACAAGGTCACGTACTACCTGAAGCTCCCCGTGACCGCCGGGCAGATCTACATACTCATAGCCGCCTTCCTGTGCCTCATGGTGGCCCTGGTGCGCGTGGTGATCCCGGTGGCCTTCGACGCGGCGGAGCTCCTCGGCCGGCCGCGGCCCTCGCACCCCTGGATCGACCGGGAGGGGCTGACGCCCTGGATCCAGGCGGTGGCGGCGGGGGCTGTCCTCTTCGGGATCCTCGCGATCGTGGGCGTCAGCGCGGGGATCGTGCCCCCCACGCCCTCCGAGTGGATACCCGTGGAGACCGGCCTGTCGCTCCTGAGGTACTTCATGGTGGCGGTGACCATCATCGTGGTGGCGGTCCCCGAGGGGCTCCCCATGAGCGTGACCCTCTCCCTCGCCTACTCCATGCGCAAGATGACCGCCGCCAACAACCTCGTGCGGCGCATGCACGCCTGCGAGACCATCGGGGCCGCCACAGTCATCTGCTCGGACAAGACCGGCACCCTCACCATGAACCGCATGAAGGTCTCCTCGCACGTCCTCGCCTCGATCTCGCAGGAGTCGGGGGCCGCCCCGGGCGGCGGGCCCGAGGCCGGGCTGGAGGGCCTCGAGTGGGATCTCGCCGCCGAGGCCGTGGCCGCCAACTCCACCGCGAACCTCGGCGCCGACGCCGAGGGCAGGCTCACCGTGCCCCTGGGGAACCCCACCGAGTGCGCGCTCCTCATCTGGCTGGAGGAGAACGGCAGGGACTACAAGGCCGAGCGCGCCCGCTTCAGGATCCTCGGCCAGCTCACCTTCTCCACCGAGCGCAAGTACATGGCGACCGTCGGCGAGGGGGTCCTGAAGGGCTCGCGCGTCCTCCACGTCAAGGGCGCCCCCGAGATAGTGCTCGGGCGCTGCTCCCGGATCCGGCGCCCGGACGGCTCCCTGGATCATCTCGGGGACGGGGAGCGGGCCCGTCTCCAGGAGTCGCTCCGCTCCGAGCAGTCGAGGGGCATGCGGACCCTCGGGCTCGCCATGCGCCCGGTCACGGACGGCGCCGGCGGGGAGCCCGCCCCCGCCGAGTACGGCGCGGACGAGATACGGGCGCTCGCCGAGGAGGAGGCGCTGTGCTTCCTGGGCTTCTTCTCCATCGCCGACCCCGTCCGTCCCGAGGTCCCGCCGGCCGTCGAGGCCTGCGCGCTGGCGGGGGTCGCGGTCAAGATGGTCACGGGCGACAACCAGGCCACGGCCCGCGAGATAGCCCTAGAGATAGGCATCCTGCGCAAGGGGGAGGGGGAGGAGGCGCCGCCCGCCGCCGCCCCGGCCGCCTCCGCCTCCGTCGTGCCGGCGGCCCCGCGGCTCATCGTCCCCGGCGACGAGTTCATGGCCATGGACGACGAGGCGGCCTTCAGGGCGGCCCGCGAGATGAGGATCATGAGCCGCGCCAAGCCCCTCGCCAAGCAGCGGCTGGTGAACCTCCTCCAGAAGGGGGGGGAGGTGGTGGCAGTGACCGGCGACGGCTCCAACGACGCCCCGGCCCTGAACCACGCCGACGTGGGCCTGGCCATGGGCATCACCGGCACCTCGGTGGCCAAGGAGGCAGCGGACATCATCCTCCTGGACGACTCCTTCGCGAGCATCGTCAAGGCCATCATGTGGGGCCGGAGCATCTACGCCAACATCCAGAAGTTCATCCTCTTCCAGCTGACCATCAACGTGGTCGCCGTCAGCGTGGCGCTCCTGGGGCCCTTCCTGGGGATCCAGCTGCCGCTCACCGTGACGCAGATGCTGTGGGTGAACCTCATCATGGACACCTTCGCCGCGCTCGCCCTTGCCTCCGAGCCGCCGGACTGGGGGCTCATGCGCAGGCCGCCCCGGAGCCCCGAGGCCTTCATAGTCACGCCCCCCATGGCGCGCTTCATCTTCTCGGTGGGGGGCTTCTTCCTGGCCCTCTTCCTGATACTGGTCCTGTTCCTCAAGGACGCCTTCCCCATGACCCTCGAGACCGCCCAGGGCCGCCACAACCTCTCGGTCTTCTTCACGGTCTTCGTCTTCGTCCAGTTCTGGAACCTCTTCAACGCCCGGACCCTGGGCTCCAGCCGCTCTGCCCTCGCGGGGCTCCGGGAGAGCCGGATGTTCCTCCTGGTGGCGGGCGTCATCTGCATCGGCCAGATCCTCATGACCCAGCTGGGGGGCGAGGTGTTCCGCACCGTCCCCTTAAGCCTCAGGGAGTGGGTCCTCATCATAACCCTCACCTCGCCCGTCCTGTGGGCGGGAGAGCTGATCCGGTTCGCCCGGCGCAGGGCGGCCCCCCGGGCGGCCTGAGCGCCCGCGCCCGTGGCGGCGTCCTACCCGCGGCAGACGCGACAAACGCGGGCTCCCGGGCCGCCGGAGTGCGGCCCGGGAGCGGCGACTGACCATACGAGACTTAGGAGGTTCCAATGGCAGTATCACTTTCCAAAGGCGGCAACGTCTCACTCAGCAAGGAGGCCCCCGGCCTCAAGGCCATCTTCTGCGGCCTGGGCTGGGACGCGAGGAGCACGGACGGGGCGGAGTTCGACCTGGACGCCTCGGCCTTCCTCCTCAAGGCGGACGGCAGGGTCTCCTCCGACCGCGACTTCATCTTCTACAACAACCTGCAGTCGCCCGACGGCTCGGTCCAACACGCGGGCGACAACCGCACCGGGGCGGGGGAGGGCGACGACGAGGTCATTCTGGTCAACCTCGCGGCGGTCCCCGCGGCGGTCGAGAGGATCGCCGTCACCGTGACCATCCACGAGGCCGACACCCGCCGCCAGAACTTCGGGCAGGTCTCCAACGCCTACATCCGCGTCGTGAACCAGGACGGGGGCGTGGAGATAGCCCGCTTCGACCTCTCCGAGGACATGTCGACGGAGACGGCCATGATCTTCGGCGAGGTGTACCGCCACGGCGCCGAGTGGAAGTTCAAGGCCGTGGGGCAGGGCTTCGCGGGCGGGCTCGGGCCCCTGGCCCGGAACTTCGGCGTGAACATCTGACCGGCCGCCCCGCGGCGGCGCCTCCCCCGCGCCGGGCGTTCCGCCCCCCGGCGCGGGGAACGGCCACGGCGAGGGGGTAGCGGAGCGCCCCGCGCGGCCCTGGCCCGCGCGGATCGCGCGCGAAAGGCTTATCAAGCATGGTTGTCTCACTTTCCAAGGGCGCCAACATATCCCTCGACGGCGCCGTGGCCGACCTCAAGGCCATACTCGTCGGCCTTGGCTGGGAGGAGCGGGGGACGGCGGGCGCCGACTTCGATCTGGACGCCTCGGCCTTCCTTCTCAGGGCCGACGGCAAGGTGCGCGGGGACGGCGACTTCATTTTCTACAACAACCTGGGGAGTTCCGACGGCTCGGTAGTGCACTCCGGGGACAACAAGTCGGGCGGCGGCGGCGGCGACGCGGAGGAGATCAGCATAGATCTCACGGCCGTCCCCCCCGACATATCCCGCATCGCGATCACCGTGACCATCCACGACGCCGAGGCCCGGCGCCAGAACTTCGGGCAGGTGACCGACGCGTACATCCGCGTGGTGAACAAGGCGGACGGGGCCGAGATAGTGCGCTTCGACCTCTCCGAGGACATGTCCACCGAGACGGCCATGATCTTCGGCGAGATCTACCGCCGCGGCGGCCAGTGGAAGTTCCGGGCGGTGGGGCAGGGCTACACGGGCGGGCTCGCCGCCCTCTGTCACAACTTCGGGATCGAGGTGGCTTCCTGAGGGCGCGGTCGTAGCGGCGCCGTGCGGCGCCACCCGGCCACCGCGCCTGCCCCCGCCGCGGCGCGAGGGGGCATCTCCTCTGCGGGAGGCGCGGCGGGCCCCGCCGCCAGGAACGGGCCGCGGCGGGGGGCCGCGGCCCCGGATGCCGCCGGGCCTGCGTGAACGAGAGCGCGGGCGCCGCCCCTCTGGATCCCCCGCGAGGCAGAGGCGTCCCCCTTCTCTTCCAGGTTGCCTTGCGTCAGGCAAGCCGCCGCATCTTCCAGGCCGCCTTCCGTCGGGCAAGCCGCCGTCTCTTCCAGGGCGGCTTGCGGCTGCCATGTTGCCAAGTCACTTCGGTCCCGTCCGCGGCCGGCCTGCCGCCCCGTCTTAACCGGGCCCCCTGCGGCAGGCCAGTCACCGCATCGCTCCGGATCCTCCTGCGGCAGGCCTGTCACCGCAACTCTCCGGAACCGCCTGCGGCAGGCCAGTCACCGCATCGCTCCGGATCCGCCTGCGGCAGGCCTGTCATCGCCGATCGCCGATCCAGCGCGGCCCCTTCCTGGCAGATCCCAGGGAGGCCCTTCCCCGCGGATCCGGGGCCGGCGTTTCCCCGCAGACCGGCGGCCGGCCCCCCGCCTCCGCCCCCGCGGCGGCCGTCCGCCGCGAGCTCCGGCACCTTCTGACTCCGGCACCTTCTGAACAGAGGAGACCCCGCCGTGACCAGACGCCTTCCCGTCTACCTGCTCCTTGACGTCTCCGAGTCCATGGTAGGCCCCCCGCTCGCGAGCGTGGAGGCCGGGGTGAGAGCGATGCTCAGCGCCCTCAAGAGGAACCCCCACGCCCTGGAGACCGTGC
>JAITEZ010000003.1 GCA_031281735.1 Deltaproteobacteria bacterium
GCCTGCGGGCGGCGTGCGGCCGCTGGCGGCGCCGCGCCGGAAGGCACGGCCCGCCCGCGTCCGCGAAAGGGATCCGAAGTAGCGCGCCGGTGAGCCCTGGTGCCCCCGCAGGGCGCCCCGGCTCACCGGCGCGGCAGAGCACATGCGAGTGAGGCGCGGACCGCCCCGCGGGGGCCGCGCCCGGGTACACGTCGGCGCCGGAACTCCGGAAAGCCGGGAGAGGATCCATCGGCCAGCGGCCGGGGGCTTCCCGGCACGGCCGGAACCTGCCCTCTGACTTGCCCGCGCGGCGGCGCCGCAGGGCCCGCAGGCCCTGGCGGCGACGCCTGGCGGAACGGAGTTGGGCGCACATGAAGATACACCTCAAGGTTTTCGGGATACTCGTGAGCATAGTGACGGCCATCATCATGCTCACCGTCACCACCAGCGTCTACTTCGCCCGCTCGGGGGTGGAGGAGACGGTGGTGAGCCAGATATCAGTCATCGCCAAGCTCGGCGAGAGGCTGGTCTCCTCGAAGCTGGCCGACTTCGCGTCCCAGTCGCGGGCCATGTCCGAGCACCTGGCCGCGGCGGAGAACGCCGCCGTGCCCTTCATGCTGGGCGCGGAGCTGCGCGCGCGCCCGCACTTCCTGGGGGGCGCAGTCTTCCACCGGGGGGTGATCCTGGCCCGGGCCGGCCAGGAGCCGCCGCCGGCCTCGCTCGCCCGCGAGGACTGCGTCCGCTCCACGAACCTCGGCAGGAACTTCATCACCTCCAGCACCTTCACGCCGGGGGGGGATCTGGTCTTCTACTACTGCGCCCCCGTGGACACCCGGACTACCCTGGCTCTCACTATCCCCGGGCTCTACTTCTCGGATCTCCTCAGGGAGTTCCCCATCTGGAATACGGGCTCCCTCTACATCCTGGACGGCGAGGGCACCGTCATCGCGAACGTCCGCAGCCGCCTGGCCCTCACCCGCTACAACGCCACCGCCGACACCTCCGGGACGCGGGAGGCAGTCACCACGGGCGAGCACTTCCGCAAGATGATCAAGGGCGGCTCCGGCGTCGGGAGCTACTTCGTGGATGGCGAGAGGCGCCTGGCGGTGTGGGAGCCCGTGAGCGGGACGGACCGGGGCTGGGTGCTGGGAGTATCGGCCCCGCTGTCGGAGAGCCCCCTCGGGCACCTCTACCGGTGGATCCTCCTCATCGGCCTCATGTTCCTCGTCTTCGGGGTGGGGGCGGCCTTCTTCGTCTCGTACTTCATCGGCAGGCAGTTCGAGCTCATCAACCGCCAGAACGCCCACCTCGCCGAAATGAACGAGCTGGCCTCGGCCGCCTCCGCCTCCAAGACCACCTTCCTCGCCAACATGAGCCACGAGATGCGCACCCCGCTGAACGCCATCGTGGGCTTCTCCGAGCTCATGCTGAACGGCACGGCGGAGCCCGAGGAGCGCGAGGACAACCTCAGGAAGATCCACACGGCGGGCGTGACCCTCCTGGGGATAGTCAACGACATCCTGGACATCTCGAAGATCGAGTCGGGGAAGTTCGAGATGGTGCCGGTGGAGTACGACCTCGCCAGCCTCATCAACGACACCGTTACGGTGAACATGATCCGGATCGGGGAGAAGGACATCCGGTTCCTCCTGTCGATCGACCCCCTCATCCCCGCCCGGCTCAGGGGGGACGAGCTGAGGATCAAGCAGATCTGCAACAACTTCCTCTCCAACGCCTTCAAGTACACCCGCGAGGGCACGGTCGAGCTAAAGGTGTCGAGCACCGTGAACGGCGACGAGGTCTGGCTGATGATCAGCGTGACCGACTCCGGCATCGGCATACGCAGCGAGGATCTCCCCAAGCTCTTCTCCGCCTACAACCAGGTGGACACCAAGAGCAACCGGCTCATCGAGGGCACGGGCCTGGGGCTCTCCATAGCCAAGAGGATGGCCCAGCTCATGGGCGGCACCATCGACGTGGAGAGCGAGTACGGCAAGGGCTCCACCTTCACCGCTACTGTCAGGCAGGCCTGGGTGAGCGACGACATCATGCGCGATGACGAGCGCCAGGCGCTGGAGCAGTTCACCTTCGGCATCAAGCGCAGCGCGATGGGCAACCGCCTGGCGGTGCGGCCGCTCCCCTACGCGCGGGTGCTCATAGTGGACGACGTGCAGACAAACCTGGACGTCGCCCGCGGCATGCTCAAGCCCTACGGCATGCACATAGACTGCGTGACGAGCGGGAGCAAGGCTGTGGCCCAGATACGGAAGGGAACCCCGGTCTACGACGCGGTCTTCATGGACCACATGATGCCCGGGATGGACGGCATCGAGGCCGTGCGCGTCATCCGCGAGGAGATAGGCACGGACTACGCCAGGGACGTCCCGATAATCGCCCTAACCGCCAACGCCATCATCGGCAACGAGGAGATGTTCCTCGCGAGCGGCTTCCAGGCCTACCTGGCCAAGCCCATCGACATGGGCGCGATGGACCGCGTCCTCCAGACGTGGGTGCGGAACAAGGACAAGGAGGCCGAGCTCGCCGCCACCGAGGCGGCGGCGGGGGAGGGGGAGGCAGGCGGCCGGGAAGCGGGCCCGGCCGCCGGAGCCGTGAGCAACGGCGGGGCCGGCGCTGCCGGGACCACCGGAGGGAAGGCGGCGGCGGGACCGCTCCGGGCGCGGGAGCTGCGGGCCCTGCGGGCGCGGGGGCGCCCGCCCCCGGGCAGGGGGGCGGGCTCGCCCCCGCAGCCGGCCCGGACGCGGAGGCGGAGCTCGGGAGGGTCGACGGCCTGGACATCGAGGCGGGCGTAGCCCGCTTCGGGGGGGACTTCGACATCTACCGCGACACGCTGAGATCGTTCGCCGTGAACACCGGCGAGCTCCTCGACCTCGTCCGGGCGCCCTCCCCGGAGGGCCTCAAGGACTATCTCAT
>JAITEZ010000137.1 GCA_031281735.1 Deltaproteobacteria bacterium
CGTCCGGGACCCTTGCCCCAACCCCGCTGATCAGGCGGCCGCCCCGGCAGGAACAGGCCGGATCGCGGCCGGCATCCCGGCCGGCAGGCGCGGGGGGAGGGGCACGGATCGCCCCGCCCTTCCCGGCGGGCCGGGAAGGGCGCCGCCGCGCCCCGGGGGATCCCGCGGAACCCCGGGGCGCGGGATCCCCGGGAAACCGGGACGGGATCTCCGGAGCCCGCCGGCAGGCCCGGGGGGCGGCCCCGGCGGGCCGTCCTGACACCCCGGGGCGTCCGGCCGGGCCGGCGTGAAATGAGGGCGGCGGAGCCCCGCCACCGGCCGGGCCTCCCGGGAGGCAGGGGCGCCGCCGCGGCGCCGGCACCCGAGGAACCCGGGGGCCGTCCCGGCCCTGACGCCGCTCCCCCGCGGGGCGACACGGCACCTATCCTACTTCGGAACTGCCCGGAAAAGATAGCTCGGGGACCGGGAGCCCGCCCCGCGGGAAAGGGATTTCCGCAACCTTCCGCTCAGGCGCGGGCCGCGCGGCGCCGGCGGCGGGATCCCGGACGCCCGGCCGCCTCCCGCCCCCCCGGGCCCGGCCCACGGGGCGGGCGGCCAGCTGAGGCGGGCCCCGTGGGTCAGCGGGGGAGGGGCACGGGGGATCCCCCGCCGCCCGGCGCAGTCGTCCCGCGGGCAACCCTCCCGCCTGGCGGCCTGCCGGCCAGCTGCGAAAGGCCGGCGGAGCCCGTCCGCGGCCTCCCCGCTGACGGTCACGGCCTGCGGGCCTGTCTTGGGGGAACCGCAGGCGGTCATGAATCCCGGGACCGCCAGTGCCCGCAGGAGCGGTCCCGGGACCCGCGAGCGGCGCGCGCCCGAGCCGGGCGCAAAGGCGCAGCCCGCCGGCGCCGCCGGCGGGGCCCTGGGCCGCGGGGACTGGCCCTAGAGGCCGTACGTCTGGATCTTGGTGATGAGGGCCCGCCTGGAGAGGCCCAGGAGCCGGGCGGCCTGGGTGCGGTTAGCGGCGACGGAGGCCAGGGCCCGGCCGATGATCACCCTCTCGGTCTCGGCGGTCACCTGGCGGAGCGCCGCCTTGAGATCCATCAGGCCGGGCGGGAGCCTCACCAGGGAGGGGGGGCCGTCCCCGGGCGTCTCCCCGGGATCCTGCTGGGGGGCGGGGGGGCCCGCGAAGAAGAGGTCGTCGGGGCCGATGATCTCGCCGTCGCTCATGACCGCGGCCTGCTCTATGATGTTCCGGAGGGCCCGGACGTTGCCGCTGTAGCTCTGCCCGGCCAGGACCTTCAGGGCGGCGGGCAGGAACCTCTTGGGGCCCAGGCCGTTGCGGGTCGCGGCCTCGGCCAGGAAATGCAGGGCGAGCGCCGGGATGTCCTCGCGGCGGTCCCGCAGGGGCGGCATCTCTATGCGCACGACGTTCAGCCGGTAGAAGAGATCCTCGCGGAAGCGGCCCTCCCTGACCTCCTGGGGGAGCGACTTGTTGGTGGCGGCGAGCACCCGCAGGTCGACCTTCCTGGGGGCGTTCTCGCCCACCCTCCGGAACTCCTCCTCCTGGAGGACGCGCAGGAACTTGACCTGCATCTCGAGCGGCAGCTCCGAGATCTCGTCCAGGAACAGCGTGCCGCCGTCCGCCTCGGTGAGCAGCCCCGGCTTGGCCTTGTCGGCGCCCGTGAAGGCGCCGCGCACGTGGCCGAAGAACTCGCTCTCCATGAGGTTCTGGGGGATGGCGCCGCAGTTGACGGCCACGAACGGCCTCTCGCGCCGCGGGCCGTTCATGTGGATGCTCCGGGCCGCCAGCTCCTTGCCGGTCCCGGACTCCCCGGTGATGAGCACGGTGGCCTTGCTCTCGGCCGCCTTCGCTATCATGCCGAAGACCCGCCTCATGGCCGGGCTCTCGCCCAGGAAGCTCCCGCTGTCCTCGCGCTCGCCTATCTCCTTCTTCAGCCTGCGGTTCTCGTCGATGAGCCGCCTGCGCTCGAGGGCCTTCTCCAGGACCAGGGTCATCTCGTCCTCGTTGAAGGGCTTGGAGATGTAGTCGTAGGCGCCCGCCTTCATGGCCTCGATGGCGGTCTCCATGGTGGCGAAGGCCGTGACCACGACGACCACGATGTCCGGGTCGGTCTCCTTGAGGCGCCTGAGCAGCCCCAGGCCGTCGATGCCCGGCATCATGAGGTCGGTAAGCACCGCGTCCGCGCCCTCGCGGTCCACCGCCGCCAGGGCCTCCTCGCCGCCCGCCGCGGTGGTGCAGCGGTAGCCCCGCTTGGTGAGCATGATGCTCATGATGCGGCGGATGTGCTCCTCGTCGTCGACGATAAGGACGTGCGGGGCGGGCTGCTTCACTTTCAACCTCCGGCCTCGGGAAAGCTGATGGAGAAGGACGCCCCCTCGCCGGGGGCGGTGGAGAGCTCGATGCTCCCGCGGTAGCTGTCGACTATGCGCTGGCAGATGGCGAGCCCCAGGCCCGTCCCCTGGCCCGGGCCCTTGGTGGTGAAGAAGGGGTCGTAGACCCGGCGGCGCACGTCCTCGGGCATGCCCGGCCCGTTGTCGGAGAGGGCCAGTATCACCCGGCCGGGCTCGCGGGAGAGCGCCACCGTGAACCGGGGCGCCGGGTCCTCCTGGCCGGCCATGGCCTGGGCGGCGTTCATGGCGACTATCACCACCACCTGGGCCAGGTGGTCGCGGTCCATCGTGACCAGGTGCGGCGCGCGGCCGGGGTCCAGGCTGTACTCGGTGCGGATGCGGGCGAAGACCCGCTGGGCCTCGAGCATGCGCATGATCCGGGGCACGTGCTCAGCGAGGTCCAGGGTCTCGGCTATCCCGCGGCTGGGCCGGGAGTAGTCCAGCAGCTCCTTGAGGATCTTCCGGATGCGCTCGGTCTGGGTGAGGATGGCCGAGATGTACTCGCGGCGCTCGGCCTCGTCCTCCGCCCCCGCGCCCAGGATCTGCGCGTAGCCGGAGATGGTGCTCAGGGGGTTCCCCACCTCGTGGGCGACGCCCGCCGCGAGGATCCCGATGGAGGCGAGCTTCTCGGAGTGGAGGAGCTGGCGCTCCAGCTGCCGCCGCTCGGTGAGATCCGACGCCATGAGCATCCAGCTCTCGGCCCCCCCGCCGTCCCCGGGATCCCCCGCCTTGGAGGTGGAGACGAGCACCGTGCGGCGCTCGCCCGCGGCGTTCAGGAGGACCGCCTCGTAGGTGCGGTCGGCGGGGGGCGGGGCGCCCGGCCGCCAGTCGGAGAGCGCGGGGTCGTCCTCCAGGAACTCCCGGAAGTCCCGTCCCAGGAGCTCGGCCTTGGTCCAGCCCCACTGGCCGGTCTTGCGGTTGGCGTAGGTGATGGCGCCCCGCCCGTCTATGGTGAGGATGGCGTCGTTGGCGGTCTCCAGGAGCCTCTCGAGATAGCTGGAGCTCTCCCGCGCCCGTCGCTCGCTCTCGATGAGCTTGGCGTTGGCGGAGGAGAGGTCGTCGAAGAGCTGCACGTTGTTGAGCGCGGCGCTCGCCTGGTCGGCCATGATGGAGAGCATGTGCCCGTGCTCGGGGGTGAAGGGGCTCTCCGCCGGCCGGGAGAGCACCATCAGCCCCAGGAACCGGTGCCGCACGAGGAAGGGGGCGAGCACCAGCGCCCGCGGGCCCTCCCCGGGGCGGCCCAGGGGATCGGCCGAGGCCGGGGCCTCGGGGATCACCAGGAGGCGGGGCACGCCCTGGCCCGCCTCGGGGCCTGCCGGCCCGTCCAGGTGCCAGGGGGGCGCGTCCTCCCCCTCGAAGAACCGGAACTCCTCGGTGTCCGTCCAGTAGGCGGCCCGGAGCCGCAGGGCCGGACGCGCCCCCTCGTGGCGGCCGCCCGCGCCGGTGGCCTCCGGCCGGAAGGCCGGGGCGGCCGCCCCCTGGAGCCCGCCCGGGGCGGGCGGGCTCCACCCCCCGGCGGACCCGTCCGCGGGATCCTTCAGGAGGAGCGCCAGCCTGTCCACGATGATCTCGTGGGCCACGGCGTGCATGAGCGACTGGGCCAGGGTCTCCACCGAGAGAGTCGTGCGCAGGGCGTCCCCCAGCCGCCGGACCAGGCTCAGCTCCTCCAGCTTCTGGTCGTAGCGCTCGTAGATCTCGGTAAGCGTGCTCTTGTAAATCTCGAGCTTGGCCTCCAGCTCGTCGAAACGCTTGTCGTCCATGCTCTGTGGCCTTTGTCTCGGGAGGGCGCAGGCCCCAGGAAGCCGTGCCGGGGGATCGGGTGGCCG
>JAITEZ010000018.1 GCA_031281735.1 Deltaproteobacteria bacterium
CCGTCCACCTCATGAATCTTCTCATCGTCGAATCCCCCGGAAAGATCAGGAAAATCAGCTCCATCCTCCCCGACGGCTGGCAGGTGGCGGCGAGCGTCGGGCACGTGCGGGATCTGCCCGAGCATGCCATGGGCGTGGGCCCCCCGGACTTCAGGCCGGATTACGAGGAGACCGAGCGGGGCGCACATGTCATCAGGGAGCTCGCGGGCCGCGCCGCCTCCGCCTCCGAGGTCTATCTCGCCACCGACCCCGACCGGGAGGGTGAGGCCATAGCCTGGCACCTGGCCGAGGCCCTGGGCCTCAGGGATCCCAAGCGGATAACCTTCACGGAGATCACGGCCGCCGCCGTGAGGAGGGCCCTGGAATCCCCCCGCCCCATCGACATGGATCTCGTCCGCGCCCAGGAGGGCCGGAGGGTGCTGGACAGGCTCTACGGCTACGGGGTCTCCCCGGCGGTCTCCGAGGCGGCAGGCCGCCGGCTCTCCGCGGGGAGGGTGCAGTCCCCCGCGGTGCGGCTCGTGGTAGAGCGGGAGCGCCAGATCCGGTCCTTCCGCTCGGTCACCCACTACGGGGTGGACCTCTGGTTCGGGGGCCGCAAGGGCGCCCCCGGTGCCTGGAAGGCGTCCCTGGACGTCAGGCCTCTCCTCGCGCCGGGCGAGGAGCACCTCCGGGACCGGGAGACCGCCCGGGCCGTCTCCGGGATCCGGGAGGTCGCGGTCCGCTCCGCCTCCCGAAACGAGACCCGCCAGGGGCCCCCGCCGCCGTTCATCACCTCCACCCTCCAGCAGGCGGCCTTCAACGCCCTGAAGCTGGATCCCGGCGCCGCCATGGCCATCGCGCAGAAGCTCTACGAGACCGGGCACATCACCTACATGCGCACCGACAGCCCTGCCCTCTCGGAGGAGGCGGCGGCCGCCATCCGGACGCTCGCGGAGTCCCGGGGGTGGCCCCTCCCCCCCCGGCCCAGGGTCTTCCGGGGCCGGGAGGGGGCCCAGGAGGCCCACGAGGCCGTCCGCCCCGTGCACCCCGAGACGGAGGAAGCGGGCGAGACGAGGGAGGAGCGGGCCCTCTACCGCCTCATCCGCCTGCGGGCCATCGCCTCCCAGCTCGCGGACGCCGTCTACTCGACCGTCAGGGCGGTCCTGGAGGCCCCGGTGACGCTCCCCCCCGCCGGGGGCGGGGACGGCCCCCCCCGCGAGGCGGTGGCCCTCTTCGAGGCCAGGGGCCGGGCGGCCGTCTCCCCCGGCTGGCGCGTCCTCACCCCCTCCGACCAGGCCCAGGGCGAGAGGCGGGATCCCGAGCTCGACAACCCCGTCCCGGATCTCGCCCCGGGCGCCGTCCTCGTCCCGGACCAGGCCGAGCTCCGCACCCGCCGCACCCAGGCCCCCGCCCGCTACACCCAGGCGTCGCTGGTCCGGGAGCTCGAGCGCCGGGGCATCGGGCGGCCGTCCACCTACGCCTCCATCATGGACAACATCACCGGCCGGGGCTACGTGGCCGAGAACGCCCGCCGGCAGCTGGAGGCCACGGCCGGGGGCGAGGAGCTGGTGGGCCTCCTGGAGGGCGGCTTCGGGTTCCTGGAGTACGGGTTCACGCGGGGGCTCGAGGAGCGCCTGGACGGGATCGCCGGGGGGCGGCTCGGCTACCTTCAGGTCGTGGGGGAGGCCCACGGGCGGCTCGAGGGCGAGCTCTCCGCCTTCAGGCGGGGCCGCGCCGAGGCGGGGGCGGCCGTCCCCTGCCCGGCCTGCGGCGAGGCGCTATCCCGCATGCTCCGCCCCCCGGGCCCGGAGGGGCCCGGCTGGGACTACTGGAGGTGCCGCAACCCGGCCTGCGGATCCTCCTTCGACGACCGGGACGGCCTCCCCGACCCCGCCAGCCGCCGGGCCAGCCTCGCCACCGGCTTCGCCTGCCCCGTCTGCGGGAGCCCCCTGCGCCACCTCCTGCGCGAGGGCCCCCGCTCCGCCGGCGGCTACAACTTCTGGAGATGCTCCAAGGACGACTGCATGACCACCTTCGACGACGGGGGCGGAACGCCCGACCTCACCTCCCAGGCCAGCGCCATGGCCACCGAACTCCTGTGCCCGGACTGCGGGAGCCCCGTCCGGCACATGGTCAAGGCCCCGGGCCGCGACGGCCGGGGCTACGACTACTGGAAGTGCTCGTCCGAGTCCTGCGGGGACTCCTGGAGCGACGCGGGAGGCTCCCCGGACTGGGACACCCGCCGCTCGGCGGCCCTGACAAACCTCCAGTGCCCGCTGTGCGGGAGCAGGCTGCGCCACCACTGCAAGGATCCCTCCCCGGGCGGCCGGGAGTCCTGGGACTACTGGTCCTGCTCGGGCAGGTCCTGCCGGACCTTCTTCCCCGACTCCGGCGGGGCGCCGGATCTCGCCACCCGCTACAGGACCCCCCCGATCTCGGGGAGGACGTGCCCCGCCTGCGGGGAGCCACTGAGGCGCGTGGTCAGGGAAGGCCGCGACGGCTCGCCCGCCCTGAGCTACTGGAAATGCGTCGCCGAGGGCTGCGGGGCGTCCTTCGAGGACCGGGACGGCGAGCCCGACCCCGCCACCCGCCGGGTCTCCCGGCTCACCGAGGTGCCCTGCCCCGTCTGCGGCAGCCCGCTCAGGAACAACATCCGGGAGGCCGGCCCAGACGGCCGACCAGGCTGGAACTTCTGGTCCTGCACCAACGCCTCCTGCGGCGGCCGCTGGGAGGATCGCGACGGCCGGCCCGACCCGGGGGGCCCCGCGGCCGGGGCCGCGGGAGTTCCGGCCGCGGCCGCCCGCGGCCGGGCGGGCGGGGCCCCGCCCGAGGGGGGCGGCGCGGGAGGCGGGGGCGGCGCGGGAGGCGGGGGCGGCGCGGGAGGCGGGGACGGCCCGCGCTGCCCGGTCTGCGGTGACCGCCTCACCCGCCTGCGCAAGGAGGGCAAGTACGACTACTGGAAGTGCGCCTCAGCGAGCTGCGGCTCCTTCTTCGACGACGCGGGGGGCCGCCCCGACCCCCTGCGGAGGCGCACGTCGATCCTCACTTCCAGGCGCTGCCCCGAGTGCGGGGAGGGCTTCCTGCGCCACGTCACCAAGGATCCTGGCCCCGACGGCAAGGGCGGCTGGAACTACTGGACCTGCACCAACAAGGACTGCAAGGTGTCGTTCGCGGACGAGGGCGGCGAGCCGGCCTTCGCCCGGATCCTGTCGGGCGGGAGGAAGGCCCCGGAAGGCAGGTGCCCCGCCTGCGGGGCCCCCGCCTCGCATATCGTGAGGGAGGGCCCCAACCCCTCCGAGCGCTGGGACTACTGGCGCTGCACCTCCCCCGAGTGCGGCTCCTCCTTCGACGACCGCGCGGGCAAGCCCGACCCCGCCACCCGCCGGGTGTCCCTGCCCTCGGACGCCGTGTGCCCCGCCTGCGGGAAGACGCGGCTCAGGCACAACGTCAAGGAGCCGGACGAGGAGGGCAAGGGCGGCTGGAACTACTGGGGTTGCCCGGACCGCTCCTGCGGGGCGCGTTACCCCGACGACGGGGGGCGGCCCGATCTGTCCCGGGCCCTCGCGGGCGGCGGGGAGCCCGGCCGGGCCTGCCCGGCCTGCGGATCCCCCGTCCGGCACCTAAAGAAGGACGGCCCGGCGGGCGAGTCCTACGACTACTGGAAGTGCCAGGATCCCGCCTGCGGCTCCTCCTTCGACGACCGGGACGGCGCCCCGGACCCCGCCACCCGCAGGATCTCCGTGCTCACCGCCGTGCCCTGCCCCGAGTGCGGGGGGATCCTCCGGCACAGCGTGAAGGGCCCAGACGCCGAGGGCAGGGGCGGCTGGAACTTCTGGACATGCTCCAGCCCCGAGTGCGGGAAGCGCTTCAGCGACCGGGATGGGGCGCCCGACCCCTCCGCCCCCTTCCAGGGCGTGCCCGACGCGGACCAGGTCTGCCCCGCCTGCCGGGGGCCGATCAGGCACCTCAACAGGGTGGGCCCCGACGCGGACTCCTCCTGGAACTACTGGAAGTGCCTCGTGCCCTCCTGCGGCTCCTTCTTCGAGGACAGGGACGGCGCCCCGGACCCGGCGACCCGGCGGGTGTCCCTGGAATCCAGGGAGCACCGATGCCCCGACTGCCAGAGCTTCCTCAGGCACAACATCAAGGCCCCGGGCCCCGACGGCCTGGGCGGCTGGGACTTCTGGTCCTGCCCCGACCGCTCCTGCGGGAAGCGCTTCAACGACGCCGGCGGCGCCCCGGATCTCGAGGGGGCCTTCAGGGGCGGGGGGGCGGCCGACCCCGACCACGTCTGCCCGTCCTGCGGGGGGCAGATCAGGCATCTCGTGAAGGTCGGCCCGGACGCGTCCTCGTCCTGGAACTACTGGAAGTGCTCGGAACCCCCCTGCGGCTCCTCCTTCGACGACCGGGACGGCGTGCCGGACCCCGCCACGCGCCGGGTGACCCTGGAGTCCCAGATCCCCTGCCCCGGGTGCGGGAGGCTCCTGAGGCACCAGTTCAGGGACGGCCCGGGGGGCTGGAACTTCTGGTCCTGCCCCGACCGCTCCTGCGGGAAGCGCTTCAACGACCTGGACGGCGCGCCCGACCTCCAGGGCCGCTTCGCGGGCGGCGCCGCGGCCGACCCCGACCACGCCTGCCCGGCCTGCGGGGGGCCGATCAGGCATCTCGTGAGGGAGGGCGCCGCCGGGGACGGCTGGAACTACTGGCGCTGCGCCGACCCCGCCTGCGGGTCGTCCTTCGACGACCGGGACGGGGCGCCGGATCCCGCGACCAGGCGCGTCTCGGTGGAGACGCTGGAGACCTGCCCCAGGTGCGGCGCCTTCCTGCGCCGCAACACCCGCGAGCCGGGCCCCGACGGCTCGGGCGGCTGGAGCTTCTGGTCCTGCGGCAACCGCTCGTGCGGGGCCCGCTTCAACGACAGGGACGGCGCGCCTGACACCGAGGGGGTCTACACCGGCTCGGGGATCCAGACCGACGTGCCCTGCCCGGCCTGCGGGACCCAGCTCAGGCACCTGGAGCGGAACGGCCCGGACGCCGCCAGCTCCTGGAACTACTGGCGCTGCCCGGACCCCTCCTGCGGCTCGTCCTTCGACGACCGGGACGGGACACCCGACCCCGCCACCCGGCGGGTGACGCTGGAGTCAGAGTACGAGTGCTCGGCCTGCGGCAGGCGCCTGCGGCACCACTTCAGGCAGCCGGGACCGGACGGCAGGGGCGGCTACGACTTCTGGGCCTGCCCGGACCGGTCGTGCGGCATCCGCTACGAGGACGCCGGAGGCGCCCCGGCCTTCGATCGGACGCTGACGGCGGGCGGCCAGACGGACGTGCCCTGCCCCGCCTGCGGGAGCCTCCTGCGCCACCTCCAGCGGGAGGGGGGGCCCGGCGAGGGCTACGACTACTGGAGATGCCCGGATCCCGGCTGCGGGTCGGCCTACGATGACAGGGACGGCGCCCCGGATCCGGCCACGCGCCGGGTGACCCTGGAGTCCGAGATCCCCTGCCCGCGCTGCGGGAAGAACCTCAGGCACCACACCAGGGCCCCGGGCCCGGACGGCACGGGCGGCTACGACTTCTGGGCCTGCCCGGACCGCGCCTGCGGGACGCGCTTCAACGACCTCGAGGGCGCCCCGGATCTCGAGGGCAAGACGGGCCCCGCCGGCGGCCAGACGGACGTCCCCTGCCCGGCCTGCGGAGCCCTCCTCCGCCACCTGGTGCGCCGGGGCGAGGGACCCTCCGACTCCTACGACTACTGGCGCTGCCCCGCCCCGGGGTGCGGCTCTTCCTACGACGACCGGGACGGCGCCCCCGACCCCGCCACCCGCCGCGTCACGCTCGAGAGCGACCACCTCTGCCCCCGCTGCGGGGGCGCCATGCGCCACCACGTCAAGGCCGGGGATCCGGAGGGCCGGGGCGGCTGGGACTTCTGGCGCTGCGCCGAGCGCTCCTGCGGCGCCCGCTTCGCGGACAGGGGGGGCGAGCCGGACTTCTCGTCCCCCGCCGGCGGCGGGAGCCAGACCGACGTCCCCTGCCCCGCCTGCGGGACGCCGCTCAGGCACCTCCAGCGGGAGGGGGGTCCCGGCGAGGGCTACAACTACTGGCGCTGCCCGGACCCGGGATGCGGCTCGTCCTTCGATGACCTGGACGGGGCCCCCGACCCCGCCACGCGCCGCATCATGCGCGAAAGCGCCCATGTCTGCCCCCGCTGCGGGGGCGCCATGCGCCACCACGTCAGGCCCGGGGATCTGGAGGGTCGGGGGGGCTGGGACTTCTGGCGCTGCGCCGAGCGCTCCTGCGGCGCCCGCTTCGCGGACAGGGGGGGCGAGCCCGACTTCTCGGCCCCCGCCGGCGGCGGGAGCCAGACCGACGTCCCCTGCCCCGCCTGCGGGACGCCGCTCAGGCACCTCCAGCGGGAGGGGGTTCCCGGCGAGGGCTACAACTACTGGAAATGCCCGGACGAGGGCTGCGGCTCGTCCTACGCCGACCGGGACGGGGCGCCGGATCCCGCCACCCGCAAGGTGTCCGTACTGACCGACCGCGAATGCCCGGCCTGCGGGGCTCGCCTGAGGCGCATCGAGCGCGCTCCCGAGGGCGGCAGCCCCGGGCGCGTCTTCTGGGCCTGCTCCGAACGCTCCTGCCGGACCTTCCTGGAGGATCTGGACGGAGAGCCGGACTACGCGCGGCAGAGCCGCCCCCCCGCCCCCTCGGGCAGGTACTGCCCCGAGTGCGGGGCCGAGCTCGTCCACATGCAGAGGGAGGCCTCCCCCGGCCGGGAGGGCTTCGACTACTGGAAGTGCCCGGGCGAGGGGTGCGGGGCCTTCTTCGACGACAGGGGCGGCGAGCCCGACCCCTTGTCGCTGAGGCGCACGATACAGAGCGACCGCGAGTGCCCGAAGTGCGGTGCCAGGCTCCAGCACAGGATCAGGCCGGCCGGGCCCTCCGGCCCCGGCTGGAACTACTGGATCTGCCCGCAGGGCTCCTGCCGGGCCTCCTTCGATGACGACGGCGGCGCCCCGGGCCGCGAGAGGGCGAAGTCCACAGCGACCCTTTCCGAGCACGTCTGCCCCGACTGCGGGAAGCCCCTGCGTCACATCGTGAAGGCGGGCGAGGGAGGCTACGACTTCTGGGGCTGCTCGGGCTTCCCCGTCTGCCGGGCCACCTTCTCGGACGACGGGGGCAGGCCCGGCCCCAAGCAGCCCCCCAGGAACGAGCCCAGCGGGTTCAAGTGCGTCCGCTGCAGCTCCGACCTCTACCGCCGCAAGGGCAGGAGCGCCCGCACCGGCGCCGACTACGACTTCTTCTCCTGCTCCAACCCCAAGTGCCGGGCCGTCTACAACGTCCGCGACGACGCCCCGGACCTGCCGGAGGCGGTCCTGAAGCGCCTCGCCGCGGCCGTCGCACAGGATCAGCCCAAGCAGGGATCCTGAGGGGGCGCGCCCCGGGTTCCCGCGTCCCCGTCCCGCCTCGCCCGCGCGGCGGGCCGCCCGGCTTTCCCCGGCAGCCCGGAGGCTCCCCCCGGCCCGCCCCCCGAGGCCGGGGGGGCCGGGAGGCCCGCCGGATCCGGAAGGCGATGCCGACTGGCCGAGGGCCCGTCCGAACCGGACACGCGCCCCCCCCCGCCTGGGAGGTCGGGGGTACCTGCGCGGGCGCCGCGCCGCAGGCGCATGATTCACCCGGGGGCGGCGGGAGCCGCCCCGCCTTGCCCCCCGCACTCAAGCCCCGAGGGATCAGCCTGAATTCCGAGGGTTTTCCCCCATACATGTAAAAAAAATACTTGACTTTCCTTCTAAAATATGATCTGTCTTAAGCCTAGAGTTGCCCTTCGTTCGGAAGTGGCAAACCAATTGCCA
>JAITEZ010000145.1 GCA_031281735.1 Deltaproteobacteria bacterium
GCGAGGGGTGTCACCCCCTTCATGGTGATGGAGGTGCTCGAACGCGCCCGTGAGCTCGAGGCCCGGGGCCGCTCCATCATCCACATGGAGGTGGGCGAGCCCGACTTCCCGACGCCCGGCTTCGTGGTGGAGGCCATGCGCCGGGCCCTGGGCGCGGGAGACTCCTTCGGCTACGCCCACTCCCTGGGCGACCCCGAGCTCCGCGAGGCCCTGGCCCGGCACTTCCGCAGGCGTTACGGCATCGAGATCAGCCCAGAGCGCTTCCTGGTTTGCCCGGGCACCTCCGCCGGCATGTCTCTCCTCTTCGGGGCGTTACTGGAGCCCGGCGACAAGGTGATCCTCTCCGACCCCTGCTACTCCTGCTACCCCAACTTCGTCCGCTTCCACGGCGGCGTCCCCGTCTTCCTGAGGGTCCACGAGAGGGACGGCTTCCGCCTGGATCCCGACGAGCTCAGGCGGCTCCTCAGGAAGGAGCGGGGCGTGAAGGCCCTGGTCATCAACTCGCCCGCCAACCCGACCGGCGCGGTGCTGGGCCCGGACAGGCTCAAGGCCATAGCCGAGGCGGGTGTCTTCATCGTCTCCGACGAGATTTACCACGGCCTGAGCTACCAGGACGAGAGGGATCACACCATACTCGAGTACACGGACCGGTGCGCCGTGGTGGGTGGGCTCTCCAAGAGCTGGGCCATGACCGGCTGGCGGGTGGGGCACCTGGCCCTCCCGCAGGAACTCGCGCGCCCCCTCCAGACGCTGGCCCAGAACTTCGTCATCTCCGTCAACTCCGCGGTCCAGAAGGCGGCCATCGCCGCCCTGGAGGAGGGCTGGCAGGAGGTGGAGCGCATGCGGGAGATCTACGACTCCCGCCGGAAGCTCCTCCTGGAGGGTCTGAGGCGACTGGGGCTGAAGGTCATGGCCGACCCCGCCGGGGCCTTCTACATCCTCGCCCGCGCCGATCACGTGAATCCGGACTCCAAGGCCCTCGTCTTCGAGCTCCTGGAGGAGGCGGGCGTGGGCTGCGTGCCCGGACGCGAGTTCGGGGCCGGCGCCGAGGGGTTCCTGCGTTTCTCCTACGCCGTGGGCTCCGGAGGCATCGAGGAGGCCCTGCTCCGCCTCGAGGGCTTCCTGGACCGCCGCGGGAAGCTGCCGTCCTGATGCCCGGGCCGGACGGGACGTCCGGAGGCACCCAGGCCTCGGGGAAGGGCGGGGCCGCGAAGGGAGGGGCCGCGAAGGCGGCCCGCCCCGCCAAGGGGGCCCAGCCCCCCGCCAGGGTCTTCAAGACGCGGATGGCCTTCAACGCCTTCAAGGCGGCAGGCGCCGCGGGAGGCCCCAGGCCCGGGAGGACTGCAGGCGGGAAAGGCGGCGCCCGGCCCGCCGTCCCCGCGCCCCAGAGCCCGCCCGCGGTATCCGTGGAGTTCGTGCTGGGGGCGGCCTCGCCCGACCAGTTCCCGGAGCCCCTGTGCTGGGAGGCGGCTTTCATGGGCCGCTCCAACTCCGGCAAGTCCTCCATGCTCAACCGCCTGCTGGGCCGCAAGTCCATGGCCAGGGTGAGTTCCGAGCCCGGCCGGACCCGGGAGATCAATTTCTTCAGGGTGGTCTGGCGCAAGGGGGGGGAGCCCTTTTACGTCGCGGACTTCCCCGGCTACGGCTTCGCCAGGGCGCCCAGGGGCAAGGTGCTCGGCTGGGGCAGGCTCGCCGGGAGTTACCTCGCGGGCGGCAGGGGCCAGAAGTCCTTTCTCCTGGTGGACATCCGCAGGCGCCTGGGCGAGGACGAGCATATGCTCCTCGAGCTCCTCGGGAAGCTGGGCAGTCCCGCCGTCCTGGTTGCAACCAAGTGCGACAAGCTCCCCAGGTCGAGAAGGGAGGCGAGGCTCGCCGAGTGGCGCCGGGAACTCCCCCCGGGCGTCCCGCTCCTCGCCTTCTCCTCCCTGACCGGCGAGGGCCGCGAGGAGCTCATCCTGGAGGCCATGCCTCCCGCCGCCGGCCCGGACGGGCCCGGAGGCGGCCCGGAAGAGGCGGGGCGAGCGCCCGTGATCCCCTCAGGGGGGACAGACGACGCCTGAGCCCGGGGAGGCGTGTCACGGGACGGGATCGGTGGCGCGGCAGGGGGCGGATCCGGTTCCGGGCAGGCGTCCCCCGCCAGGCCGGGTCTGCCGGGCGGGGGTTGCGCCCGCGGGGGCGCTTCCGGCGCGGGCGGGGCGGCGGCGTCCCCTCCGGCCAGCCCGTGCCGCCGGGCTGGAGGGGTCACTTCCCGGCGGCGGCCGCCTTGGCCTGCTTGGCGGCCAGCTTCTCCTTGACGTAGAAGTTCTCGTGGAACTCCTTGGTCTGGGACACGATCACGCCGGATAGGGCCAGCAGGCCGATGAGGTTGGGGATGGCCATGGCCCCGTTGAACAGGTCGGAGACGTCCCAGGCGAGGCCCAGCTTCACGGTGGCGCCGATGAAGATGAAGAGCGAGAAGACGACCCGGTAGATCAGGCTGGCTGTCTTGCTCTCCGTGAGGTAGTACAGGCATCTCTCCCCGTAATACGACCAGCCGAGGATGGTCGAGTAGGCGAAAAGGATGAGGCTGACGGTGACCGTTACCGCGCCGAAGCTCGGCAGGAAGGACGAGAAGGACTGGGAGGTGAGGGCGGCGGCGGCACTCACCTGCGCGCCGGGGTACATGCCCGCCATGACCAGGATGATGCCGTTGACCGAGCAGACGACTATCGTGTCGAGGAATGTCCCCGTCATCGAGACCAGGGCCTGGCGGCAGGGGTGATCCGTGATGGCCGCCGCCGCCGCGATGGGCGCCGAGCCCAGGCCAGCCTCGTTGGAGAAGACCCCGCGGGCCACGCCGTAGCGTATCGTGGCCCCGATGAGGCCGCCGAAGCCAGCCTGCAGGGAGAAGGCGGAGGTGAAGATGGTGGCGAGGGCGGACGGCAGCAGCTTGATGTTGGCGATGACTATGACGAGCCCCACCGTCACGTAAAGGACCGCCATGAACGGCACGATGACGCTGGAGGCGGCCGCTATCTTCCTGATGCCGCCGATGATGACGAGCCCCGTGAGTACCGCGAGCACCAGCCCGGAGATCCAGGTCGGCACCCCGAAGGTGTCCACTAAGCCGTTGGCCACCGAGTTGCTCTGGCTCATGTTGCCGATGCCGAAGGAGGCGGTCACGCCGAACACGGCGAAGAGTATCCCGAGCCATTTGGCGTTGAGGCCCTTCTCCAGGAAGTACATCGGGCCGCCGGCCATGAAGCCGCTGCTGTCGGTGACCCTGTACTTGATGGCGAGCACCGCCTCGCCGTATTTCGTGGCCATCCCGAAGATGGCCGTGATCCACATCCAGAAGACGGCGCCGGGCCCCCCCAGGATGACGGCGCTGGCCACGCCGACGATGTTGCCGGTGCCAATGGTGGCCGCCAGGGCGGTCATCAGGGCGGCGAAGTGGCTCACGTCCCCTTTGGACTTCTTCTTGTCGGAGGTGATGACGAGCCTCAGGGCGTAACCCAGGCGGAAGAACTGTAGGAACCTCAGCCTGAAGGAGAGGAAGACGCCCGTCCCCACCAGTAAGACGAGCATCCACGGGCCCCAGACGAAACCGCTCGCGGCGGCGACTATTGAAGAGAGTGTTGCCATGGCGGAAGATCCCCGTAGAGTTGAAGGACAACGCGGAGTGATATCGGCCTTGTCAAGGGCGAAATCGGGTTTTGAAAGATAACAACCATACCGGATAGGAGAGGGATTCGCAAGCCCGAATCCCCGGCGCGCCCGCCCCCTCCCTCCCGCGGCGCGGCCTCCCCCGTCCGCAGCCCCGCGGCCAGGGCGCCCCCCGCCGGCCCGGCCCCTGCCCTTGACATCGCTTCCCGGTTGGGATAGATTCCCCCCATGGCTGGAAGAAGGATCGGCGCGTTCCCGGACGCCTTTGAGCCCCTCTTAATCGTAAGCCGGATTGAAGGTGATACGCGTTGAGCAGAAACGACACGGGCATTGAGGTCGTGGTGCGCGACAACGACGTCGAGCAGGCGATCAAGGCCCTGAAGCGCAAGGCGGCCAGAGACGGCCTGATAAAGCAGCTGAAGAGCAAGAAGGCCTACGAGAAGCCAAGCGACCGGCGCAAGCGCAAGGAGCGCGAGTCCCTGCGGCGCATCCGCAAGGCCCAGGCGCGCCGCGCCAGGCGCACGCCCAGGTAGGGGGCATTCGCGCGAGGGAAAGACATGGGAAGGCGGTCTCTCTTCCGGGGGGCCGCCTTTCTTGCAATCTGCGCACCCGCGAACGCCCCGCCTCCCCCGGCGGGGCTCCCGCACGCCCTGGGCCGCCTCCTCCGCCTTCCCGCCAGCGGCGCCCGCCTCCCGCCGGGCCGGGCCCCCGCGGCCCCGCCGGCCGTCCCTTGACCGGGCGGGAGCCATTCCCCACCCCGCCGAGCGTCCCCGGCTTCCGGGAGGGGACGCTCCGACCCCGCAGGCCTCCCCGGGCGCCCTACCGCGGCCCGCCAGGCCTCCGCCCTAGGATCCCCGCCCGGCCCTGCCACCTGCCGGCCCGGGCGCCGGGAAAACCGTCCTTACGGAGGATCCCCATGGCCGAAATACCCGTAGCGGAAAACGTAGGCATCACTATCTCCAACCACCTGCTCCTGAACCAGCAGCTCTCCCAGGGGGCCACCGGCTCCTACACGAGGCTCCTCCAGGCCCTGGTGCTCGCCTGCAAGATAATCCAGCGCGACGTCGCCAAGGCGGGCCTCGTGGACGTCCTGGGCCGGGCCGGCTCCGTCAACGTCCAGGGCGAGGAGGTCCAGAAGCTGGACGAGATCTCCAACACCACGGTCAAGCGCAGGCTCTCCGCGTCCGGCGAGGTCTGCGGGCTCCTCTCGGAGGAGGAGGCCGACATCATAGAGATCCCCCGACAGTACCCCCGGGGCAACTACATCGTGCACTTCGACCCCCTGGACGGGAGCTCCAACATCGACGCCAACGTCTCCATCGGGACCATCTTCTCCATCTACCGGCGCATCACCCCTCCCACCAACGACATGGATCTCCAGGACGCCCTGCAGCCCGGCCACCAGCAGGTGGGGGCGGGCTACGTGATCTACGGCTCGTCCTGCATCCTGGTCTTCTCGACCGGCCAGGGCGTGAACGGCTTCACCCTCGACCCCTCCATCGGGGAGTTCCTGCTGTCGCATCCCAACATCAAGACGCCCTCCAAGGGCAAGATCTACTCCATCAACGAGGGGAACTACAGCTACTGGGACGAGCCCACCAAGAAGTACGTAGACTACCTGAAGAACGGATTCTCCGAGCACAAGATCCATTACACTTCCCGCTACATAGGCTCCCTGGTGGCCGACTTCCACCGCAACCTCCTCTACGGCGGGATCTTCCTGTACCCCGCCGACTTCAAGGATCCCAAGAAGCCCCAGGGCAAGCTGAGGCTCATGTGCGAGGCGAACCCCCTCGCCTACCTGATCGAGCAGGCTGGCGGCCTCGCCATCTCCGGCAAGGAGCGCATCCTGGACATCGAGCCGCGCTACATCCACCAGCGGACGCCCCTCATCATCGGCTCCCCCGACGACGTCAGGCTTTACCAGGACTTCGTGGAAGGGCGCCGCAGCTGAGCGCCCCCCCGGAAGGGCGCGGCAGAGGGGCCCGCGCGGGGGAGGGCGCCGCGGGGGGGGGCGCGTCCGGCCCGGGCCGTCGCGTCCCCGCCGCCCCTGCCGGGCCCCGCCCGGCCGCGCCCCCCGCGGGGACCGCCGCGTCTTCCGCGGGGGTCCCCGCGGATCCCGGAGAAGGCCCCCCGGAGTTCCCGGCCCCCGCCGGCAGCGGAGACGGGGAGGGGGTCCGGGGGTGCGCACGGCTCCTCAAGGGGCCGGCGGGCTGGGCGGCGCTCGCTGCCGTCTCCCTCGGGCTGTACCTGCTCCTGCGGCTCGGGGGCTTCCCCGGCGCGGGGCTCGTGGGCCCCATGGCGGCGGGGGTCATCATGGCGACCTTCGGGGCGGAGCTGCGGCTCCCGGAGGCCGCCTTCGCCCTCTCCAAGGGTTTTCTGGGCCTCAGGGCCGCCGCGGCGGTGGGCGGGGACTTCCCCGGGATACTCCTCGCCTCCTGGCCCTTCCTGGTGGGTGGGGCGCTCTGGGCCATGCTGGGCGCTGCCGCGCTGGGGATATTCCTCGCCCGCCGGAGGCTCCTCCCCGGCGCCGAGGCCGTCTGGGGCCTCTCCCCCGGCGGGGCCGGGGTGATGACGGCCCTCTCCAGCGACTACGGGGCCGACCCGCGCACCGTGGCATACATGCAGTACTCCAGGGTGGTGCTGGTCTCCCTGCTGGCGGTGCTCGTAGGGAAGCTGGCCGGGGCGGGGCCGCCGGACCCGGCGGCCGCGGAGCCGTTCTTCCCGGCCCTTGACCCCCCAGGGCTCGGCTGGTCTCTCGCCGTCTGCCTGGCGGGGGCGGGGCTCTCCCGGCTCGCGCGCTTCCCGGGGGGCGCCATGCTCTTCCCGCTGATCCTGGGGGTGCTCCTGCGCAACCTCAGCCCCTGGGACTACTCGCTCCCGCCGTGGCTCGTCCAGCTCGTCTGCGCCGTCATCGGCTGGCGGATAGGGCTCGGCTTCTCCCGGGGCGAGCTGGTGCGGCTGCTCGCCCGCACCCCCGTGATCGTGGCCGCCATCCTCGCCATGGTCGCGAACTCCGGGGCCTTCGCCGTCGTCATGACGCTTTCGGGGCGCTTCGACCCACTGACCTCCTATCTGGCGACGAGCCCGGGGGGGCTCGATGCCGTGACCGCCATAGCCGCCGGCACCGGGGCCTGGCTCCCCTTCATCACCGCCATGCAGACCCTGCGGCTGCTCATGGTGATGGTCTGGGGGCCGCACCTGGCGCGCGCCGCCTCGCGGCTTTCCGGCACCACCCGGGGGGGGCGCGGGGCGTAGCCCGGCCCCGCCGGCGCCGCCCCTCCAGGCGGCCGCCTGCGCATGTCCCGGCCCGGCGTTGCGGCGGCGCCGCCCCCGCGCCAGGCTCCCGGGCCCGCGCCCGATGCGGCGGATCCTGGCCGCGGTGGGCCGGCCCGCAGGGGAACCGCCATCGTGGGTGGCGGGAACGCGGAACCCATGCGGGGCGCTGCCGGGGGGCCCGCCGCGCGGGGCGGGGTAGCCGGGGACGCCGGGTCACCGGGCGGTCCAGGTGACCAGGAAAAGCGGCGGCGAGCGGCCCTCCCTCTCCGGCTATCCGCAGGCCCGCGCCCCCGCCCTAGACCGGCCAGGCCTCCGTCCGCCAGGCGCTGTCCCAGAACATCCATTCCATCCGCGAGGAGGCGAGGAAGGCCTCCAGCATCTCCGAGCGTACGGCGGGGCTCTCGGAGACCGCCGCGCGGTCGCAGATGCGGATGGCCTTCTCGACGGATCTCGCGAACTCATCGCCGCCGTAGGTGAGGATCCAGTCGCGGTAGGGGTTGCCGGGTGAGTCCTGGGCGAGCGAGAGCAGGTGGCGGCCCACCGCGAGGTAGATCCAGAAGCACGGCAGGAGCGCCGCCATGAGGATCGGGAAGGGGGAGCGGCAGAGGTGGCGGTGCAGGAAGGAGGTGTACAGGAGGCAGGAGGGCGTCTGGGCGAGGCCCCTCCCCTCCCCCTTGAGGTAGCTCCCGTGGAGGGCGCCCTCCACCCTGGCCGCCGCCAGGGCCGCCTCCCCCAGGAAGGCGGCCTCCTCGGGGCCGGGGGCCTTGACGGCGGCACCCGCCAGCATCCTCCCGTAATCGGCCAGGTACAGCGAGTCCTGGCCTATGTAGAACAGGAAGGTCTTCCGGGGGAGCGTGCCGTCCAGGAGCCCGGCGATGAAAGGGTGGGCGAGGATCCTGTCCAGGACCGGCGCGGCGAGGCGCCAGGCCTCCCGGGACCAGGGCCCCTGGCCCTCGGGGTCGCCGTCCGGTGTCTTGAAGGGCGCCACGCTGGGCTGGGCCCCGTCGGGGGCGTCGTCGTTCTTGGTTTCCATGCTGTCCTTGGCCGTCCTTTCCGTGCGGGGTGTCCCGGCCCCGCCGCGCCACCGGGCGGGCGCCGGCCGGGGGGCAGGATCCCCGGGGCGGGGGAGGCCGCGGCCCGTCAGGGGCAGCGGTCCTCCAGCGGGCTGAAGAGCCCGGGGTCGCGGGCCACCGCCTCGGCCGCCGCGAGGCCCCTGGGGACGCCGCGCTCCCGGTGGAGCCTCCGCAGGCCGTCCAGGGTCCTGTGGACGCCGTCGCGATCCTTCAGGGCCGCGCGCAGGTAGAAGGCCCTCTCGAGGCCGGAGGCCGCGGCGGCCCAGTCCCCGGCCGAGGCGGAGAGGGCGGCCAGGAGTTCCAGATCCTCCGCCAGGCCCTCCTGGCTCTCCTCATGGCGGTCGATGTCCAGGGCCTCCGCGAGGAAGGCGCGGGAGGCGGCCCCGTCCCCGCGCGCGAGCGCGTCCCTGGCCAGGAGGTTCAGGACGTCCGCCCGAGCGGCGGGGGGCGTCCCCGGGTGGGACAGGCTGGCCTCGGCCCGGGCGAGCGCCGCCGCGAAGGCTGGGCCGGGGGCGCCGCCCTCGGGGAGGAGCGCCCGGGCGAGGCTGGCGAGATGGACGGCCGGGCTCTCCCCGTCCGCCTCCGCCCGGGCCGCGGCGTCCTCCCAGAAGGCGAGCGCGTCCTCCCGGCGGCCGGAGCGGAAGGCGAGGGTGCCGAGATTGCCCAGCACGGCGGGGAGCCCGGGCTCGCCGGGGGCGGCCCGCGACAGGTCGGCCGCCTCCCCCAGGAGCGCCGCCGCCTCGCCGAGCCTGCCCTCCGCGAGGCGCACCGCGCCCAGGGCGTTGAGGGCCATCGTCATGTGGGGCACGGAGTCGGAGAGCCGGGCGGAGGTCAGGGCCTCGCCGTAGAAGCGCGCGGCCTCGCGCCGGCACCCGAGGAGATACCAGTGGTTGCCGCGGGAGAGATCGTCCTTGGCCTGCCTGAGGTAGAAGGGATCCTCCGGCGGGAGCGGCCCCCCGCACCCGCCGGAGGCGGCCGTGAGGAGGAGGGAGAGGGCGAGGGCGAGGGCGGGGGGTGCCGCGCGCGGGGGGGCGCCCGGAACCGCGCCCCCCCGCGCCCCGCAGGGCGCGGGGGGTGCCTCGGGACAGCGGCCCGCCGTCCCCCGGCCTTCCCGGCCGGCCACCCTAGCGCCCCCTCAGGGGCCGCGAGAGGTTCTCCGGGGGCGGATCGGCGGTGATGTTCCCGCGGATGAGGAAGTTCCGCTTGGCCGAGTCCAGCACCTGGTGGACGTCCCGGATCCCCTCCCGCGCGCCCCTGGCCACTTCCGGGAAGGAGCGCGCGCCCTGCTCCACCTCGCGCAGGATCTGCTCCGTCCTCCGCGTGATGCCGGGGACGTCCTTCTCGAGGGCGGCGGCGGCCGCGCGGACGGAGGCCGCCGCCTCGCGCACCGAGACGGTCGCGGCGTGGATCTCCCGGGCGGCCGCGAAGATCTCGTCGTGGGTGTCGGGCCTGGAGAGGAGGGCCCCCAGGGAGCCCTCGCCCTGGGCCACCCGGGCCGACACCAGGCGGAAGTTCTCCAGGGTGGCGAAGAGGGGCCCCTGCGCGTCCTGGAGCCGGCCGGAGATGGCCAGGAAGTCCGAGATGAGCCTGTCCGCCTGGGCTATCTTCTTGGGGAGCTCGAGCGACTCCACCATGGCCTCGAGGGTGACGGTGTCCTGGGCCGGGATCTGGCCCCCGGGCGGGATGGGGCGGCTCCCGTCCGTGCCGGGCTGGATCTCTATGAACTCCGAGCCGATTATGGTGGGGCTCTTCACGGTGGCCAGGCAGTCGCCGAGCACGCGGTCGGAGTAGTCGGAGACTATCCTCATGCGCATGCGGATCTTGTTGTTGTCCATGAGCTCGACCGCGGTGACCCTCCCGATGTCGATGCCGAAGAAGCGCACCTCCACCCCGGCGGCTATCCCGTAGCCCTCGCCGAACACCGCGAAGTAGTCCGTGTGGCCCCGGAAGAGGCCCCGGCCCGCGCCCACGATCACCGCCCCGCCCGCCACCAGGAGGAAGAGGGCGAAGAGGAGCAGGCCCGCGAGCTTCTCGAGGGCGGTGTAGGGGGCCCTCGTCATGAGCGGCTTCAGTGACTCTCGGCTCATCTGGCGCTCCTTTGGCTCCGGGGCGGCGGCCTGCCGCGCGGCCCGGCGGCCTTCCGGGAACCCTATCCCGCCTCGTCCCAGGGATCCTCCGGGATCCCCCGGCCCAGCTCCGCCACGGAGTCGAAGAGCACCGGGGCGTAGCCCTCCGAGGGGGTGCCCAGGATCAGGCACGCGCAGCCCCGCTCGGCCCTCTCCCGCTCCAGGAGGCCCCAGAGGCGGTGGAACTCGCGGCCCAGGAGGCGCAGGGGCCTCGCGAGCACGTACAGCCAGGGCTCCTTGGCCATGGCGAGGGCGCAGAGACCGAGCCGCCTCTGGCGCGCCGTGAGACGCTCGCTCTGGAGGCGGCAGAGCTCCCTCCACTCCCCGGGGGGGCAGAGGTTCCGCAGGAGCCTCGCCGCCCTGAGGAGGAGCTCCTGGCGGGATCCGGTCAGATGGTAGGCGTAGAAGAGGAGCAGGTGCTCCAGGACCGTGCGCCCGGGGATCAGGGAGAGGCCGCCGTGGACGAGCCCCACCCCCCGGTTGGAGACGAGCCCGCCCCGGAAGCCCGGCTCGGCGGGGATCCGGAGGGGATCCCAGGACACCGTGCCCGCGCGGGGGGCGGACCAGCGCAGGGAGACGGCCACGAGCTCCCGGAGGGCGGCGGGGGAGGGGTGGAGGATCAGGGCGGCGCCGCCGCGGCGGAGGACGATGTCCAGCGGGGGCGGGGGAACGGCGGGGGCCGGCGCGTCCGCGCCGGGGCA
>JAITEZ010000111.1 GCA_031281735.1 Deltaproteobacteria bacterium
GGGGCCCGCCCCCCCGGGGGGGGGCGCGGGGGCGCGCGGCACGCGCCGCCTTCCCGGGGCTGTCGCCGTCCCGGGGAGGGGTTCCTTTCCGCTGGGCTTCCAGCTGATCCCTGTGCCGCCGATTGTACCACAGCCGTGAGGGATCCGCAGTCGGACGCGGGGCGGTGCTGCGGGGCCAGCCCGGAGGCCCGCTGCGGGCCTGTCGGGGGAGGGGCTCCGGGGGCGGGGGCAGGGGCGCCGGGTGGGCCGGCCGGGCCTGCGGGCCGTCCTCGGCCGGAGGGGGGGCTGGCCCGGGCCCTGCGGGGCGGCGGGCGCCGGAACCTACCCGCCCGGCGGCGGCCTGGCCTACAGGTCGTCCTCGATCGGAAGGGAGGTCTGGCCTGGGCCCCGCTGGTTGGCGGCGAACGGCTCGCCCTGGTAGTCCATGGGGTCGAGGCCGTAAGCCCGGCTCTTGAGGATGAACTCCTCGGGGGACAGCTCGAGCACCGCGCTCGCCGTCTCCACGTCTCCGAGGTGGCAGGAGAGGGCCTTGGAGAGGTAGACGCTCTCGGCCTCGGCCAGGAGCGACCCCTCCGGCACCTCGCCCTGGCGGAACACCTCCGGGGCGAGCCGCAGGTGCACCGGGAGGATGTCCATCACTATGTGGCCGCTCTGGGAGAAGTGGGCGAGGATTGCCGCCTCCGCCTTGAGCTCGGAGAGGTTGCCCGGCCAGGGGTAGGCGCGCAGGCACTCCATGGCGGAGGGGTCGATGCCCTTGAAGCTGATGCCCAGCTGACGGGCGGCCTTGGCCACGTACTCGTTGGCGAGGTACTCTATGTCGTAGCGCATCTCGCGCAGCGGGGGCAGGGCCAGGTTGATCTTGGTGAGCCGGGCGTAGAGATCCTCGCGGAAGAGCCCGTTCTCGACGCGCTCGAGGAGGTTGGCCGAGGACGAGCTGATGAAACGCACGGCGACGTTCCTGGCGTGGCGGGAGCCGATGGGGTAGATGAGCCCCTCTTCCAGGGCCATGAGCACGCTCCGCTGGGAGATCATGGAGAGGTACTCGATGTGCCTCAGGAAGATGGAGCCGTTGTCGGCGAGGCTCATGAGGCCGACCTGGTTGTCATCGGTGCCGGACTCCTGGCCGAAGAGGATGCGGTCCATCTGGGCGGGGGGCAGATCGGAGAGGGTAACCTTGATGAAGCGGCCGTTCTTCTGGGCGCTCTGGAGGTGGATGTGCCGGGCGAGGCTCGTCTTGTCGGTGCCGGGCTCCCCCGTGATGAAGATGGGCTCGTGGTTCTGGGCCACGTGGGAAGCGGTGGAGTAGACGATGCGGACCTTGAGGTCCCGGCTGGCTATGTCGGCGGCCGGATCGGTGGAGCTTTCCTGGATCTGGCGGGCGTTCTCCCGGTCGGCCGAGGCGATGATGTTCTCAAGGAAGGGGCTTAGCAGCTGGCCCAGGGCAGCGAGGAAGGACAGGTCCTGCTCGTCCACGTCGCGGTTCTGGTTCTCCACGTAGATGAGCCCCATGTGGGTGTCGTTGCGGGAGTAGAGGGGGGCCATGATGCAGGGCTGGTCCACCTGCAGGACGTGGCGGGTGCCCGCGTTGAAGTCGAGCTCGGTCACTATCCGGGGCCAGAGGAGGGCCTCGCCCAGCTCGGTCACCCGGCGGTAGGGGACCTGGCTGATGAGGAGGCGCTTGCCTTCCGGGTAGGAGACGTAGGAGACCTGCCGCAGGCCAGTCGAGCCCCCCGGCCAGAGGATGGAGACGGAGGTGGCGCCCAGGTGATCGGAGAGGAAGCTCACGAAGGTGGGCACCACCTCGCCTTCCGGTACGGTGCACAGGACGTGGTTCAGGGCGGAGAGGAGGGCCGCCTGCTCCGACGAGATGGCGGAGGCGCATTCCGAGCCGGGGCGGCTCACGGTGTTCTGCTGGGATTCCGTGACGGAGTTGAGCACCAGCGCCGCCGGGGCGGGGCCCGTCACCACGTCCAGGAGGGGGTCGAAGATGAAGATCTCCTGGCCGATCTTCACGCAGTCGAAGGGCTTGAGCTTGGTCTGGATGGAGACCGGCAGGTCGTTCAGGAGTGTTCCGTTGGTGCTCTCGAGATCCGCTATGAAGTAGCTTTCGCCTATCTTGGAGATCTCGGCGTGCCGCCGGGACGCGCTCCGATCGAAGAGGATGAGGTCGCAGTCCGAGGAACGGCCCAGGACCGCCTTGTCATGGAGGGTGAAGCGGAATCCCAGCCGGTCCTCCCTGAAGGCTACAAGCTCGGCCATCGTTATACCTTAAGCTTAGTGGTGGGGGGGCGTGAGGGGCGGGGGCCCCGGGTAGCCGTGGAAAGGGCCCTGCCGGGCGGCGCCCGCCTGGTGCGGGGTGCCGGGGATGGTGGGGTACCCTGGACGAACGGAAGGCTGATCGCGATCTTGCCAGAAACGCCAGTGCAAGTCAAATACGGCGAACCCCCGGAACCGCGGCCCGTCGCGCCCCGGGAGCCGGGGCGCTACCCTCGGGGAGGGCCGGGTGCCCGGCGGCGGCCCGCCTGCGGCGGGATGTGCCGGATGGGCGGAGGGAGAGGGGCAGGCGGGCGCATGCGGCGCGGGGAGGGGCGGACGGGATCCACCCCGGGCCCGGGACGGACGGGCGGACGGCGGGGGGGGCGGCGCTGCGGCCGCCCGGGGAGGGGCCGGCCGGAGGCGGCCGAAGGGGCCGGATCCGGCCCCCAAGGCAGGTTCCCGGAAAGGCGGCCGCGCGGGCAGGGGGACCGGGGGCGGGTGTCAAATGATCCGTCCCCACCGGTGCGGCGTCCCCGGCCCCGGGGGGGCGGAGGCCGGCGCCTTTCCATAAAGGGCGTAAGGCCTCCGGGGCGGGCCGGGCGCCTGCCCGGCGCCGCCCCCGGCCCGGGCGGCGGCGGACGCGGGGGCCGGCGAAAGCGCTTCGGCCGGACACGGCGAGGATCCGGCCGGCCTCCGGGAGGCGGCAGGCGTCCGGCCGCAGGCCACCCGCCGGAGCGCCGCCGGGCGCGGGTTCCGGGCGGGACAGGGCCTCCCGCCCGGGTGCGCCTCTCACGCGGCGCCCCGGGGGCCCCCGCGGATGATCCCGGGCGCTAGTCCTTGCCCGTGCCCGCGCGCGGCTCCGCCGCCACCCTCGGGGTCTGGGCCGCGGACGGGGCGCCGGCGGCCCTCTGGAAAAGGAGAGAGCGGTGCTTGGGCAGCGGGAGCCCGTGCTTCTTGAGCTTGCGAGAGACGCCGGACTGGCTGATGCCCATGGCCTCGGCCATCTCCCGCGTGTTGTTGCAGGTGGCGAGGGCCTTCAAGAGGATCATCCTCTCGGTCTCGTGGAGGTTCTCCGCGAGCTGGGCCTCGGTCAGGCCGTCCGCGGCGCCCGCCCCTGGGGCGGCGAACGGGTCTTCCGGGGCCAGTAGGATCTGCCGGGAGGCCCTGAGGAGCCGGTTGAGGAAGGGGCCTATCTGGGGCCGGTCGCTCAGGAGCGCCGCCTGATGCAGGCACTCCATGAGCTCGCGCACGTTGCCGTGGAACGGATGAGACAGGAGGGCCTCGATGGCCTCCGGGTCGAGCTCCATGGCCAGGCCGTAGCGCTCGTTCAGGCGCCCGAGCTCGCGCCGCGCGAGCTCGGGGATGTCCTCGCGGCGCTCCCGCAGGGGGGGGAGCGCGATGGAGAAGGAGCTCAGGCGGAAGTACAGATCGCTCCGGAAGAGCTTCCTTTCCATGAGGTCGCGCAGATCCCTGCCGGAGGCGGTGATGACGGCGGCCTCGCTCCTGATGATGCTGCGGCCGGCCATGCGCCGGAAGGAGCGGGTGTCCAGGAAGGTGAGGAGCTTGGACTGGAGCGGGAGCGGCATCTCGCCTATCTCGTCGATGAACACGGTGCCCTTGCCCGCCACCTCGAAGAGCCCGGCGCGGCCCTCGGGGGCGGCGCCGGTGAAGGCGCCCTTCTCGTAGCCGAAGAGCTCTGCCTCCAGCAGGTGGAGGGGGAGCGCCCGGCAGTTGATGTGGATGAGGGGCTCCTCGGCGCGCCTGGACTTGGAGTGGATGAACTTGGCGATCAGGCCCTTGCCTGCGCCCGGCTCCCCCTTGACGAGGATCTGGGGCGGGTCGTAGTGGGCGAGCTTGGCGGCCGTCTCCAGGGCGAGCGCCATGGACGGGCTGCGTGCTACCACCTCGCGGGCGGCCAGCTCGGCCATCTGAATCTCGGCGAGCGCGTCCTTGAAGTGGCCGATGGCCAGCTTGTGCTGCTGGATCGAGGTCTGGAGTTCCAGGAGCTCCGTCAGGTCGCGCTGGTTGATGACGACCAGGCGCACCTCCCCGTCCGCGCTGAAGATGGGGTTACCCGTCAGGAGCACGTGCCGGCCGGTCTTCAGGTGGTGGATCATGCGGGAGACGGGCCTGCCAGTCGCAAGCACGTCGTGGGAGATGACGTCCGAGGCGTAGCGCCTCTCTGTGAGCTGGGTTACGGGGAGGCCCTGGAGCTCCTCGCGGGGGACGCCGATCCTGCCGGCGGCGGCCTCGTTGACCAGCACCAGCCTCCCCTTGGAGTCCGCGACCGCCATGCCGTCGGCGGAGCTCTCGAAGATCTCCTTGTAATATGGGGTCAGGGGATCCAGTGGCTGGCTAGTGCGCAGGAAGGGCTGCCAGAGCCTCTGGTCGAAGACGGTGACGGTGGCCCCCCCCGCGCCCGCCGGGAGGGGCTTGACCTGGATGTAGCAGTTGTCCAGCTCGGGGGGGACCAGCCCTATGGCCTGCCTGCCGCCGTTCAGGGCGGAGACGATGTCATCGGCGGTCTTGGGCCAGATCTTCGCCAGCGGAAGGCCGATGAGGCGGTGCGGGGCCGGCCCCAGGAGGTTCGCGGCCTCCTGGTTGCAGTTGACCACCTTGCCGGCCTCGTCCAGGATCAGTACGCCCAGCGGGAGGCTGTTCAGTATGTCGTTTACCGGAAAGGGGTTCTTGGGGATCGCCGAGGAGGGAGGGAAAGGCTGGGTGGATTTCTTGACGTTCATAAACCTGGAAGACTTGAAGCCGGGGGGCATGGGCCCCCCCTCTGAAGCTGCCCCGCCCCGGCGCGGACAGGGGCGGGTCGGGAATCTCGGCCCTGCAGGATAACGGCCCTTTTAGCGCCTTCCTCAGTGGCGCGTCGGTCGCGGCCCGTTTCCTGTGACGGATTATACGGATCTGAAACGATTCGCGCAAGAAGGAATCGATCCTGGAATGATCGCCCGCGTAAACCCCAGCGGCGCCGCGCTTGTGCGAGAGGACAGCGGAATCCTTGCAATTCTGATAATTTTTTCGTTCCCGCCTGTTCCTTGGGGCTCCACGCCGTTTCCGGAGGCCTATGCCGCGCCGCTTTCGCTGGCTGCCGCGGCGCCGCTATCCCGCAGGACGGAGGGGACGGCGGCGAGAGTTATGCCAAAATATTTTTGCATACTCACGTCACATGGTACGATCGATCGTCCTGTCCCCTGCACTGAGTCCCGCCCCGAGGCATGAGTGACACGTCGGCGGTTGCGGTGGCTGTCTCGGCGGCGCGCGGTCTCCCGGCACGCGGGGAGCGCTCCGCGGGGAGCAGCGGCGTCGGGGGAGGGGAGTCCGCGCGCGGGGCGTGCGTTGGAAATGTCACGAGCGACTGTCCGCTCGCCGGGCCCGCCGGCTCGGCCACCGGGCCAGTTGCGCTTCTCGGCGGACACGGGGCTCCCTTCCGCCGTGCGGGGGCTCCCGACCCGTCCCCTCCCGCGGCGCCCGACGGGGGCACCGCGGGCCGTGGCCGCAGGCACCGACCGCTCTCCGGCGCAGGTCACCCGCGCGTACCCTTCCATGCGTCCCTCAGCCCGCGCGCCCCTCGCGTCGCGCGGTGCCGGGCCACGGCCCCCCCCGCCGCCAGGTCCGGCAGGCAAAGGCCGGCCTCACGCCCTCCGCGGTGCCGCCGCCGGCCGCCTAGCCGACGCTGCCCTTGACGCCGCCTCTGCCGCCGGCTTTCATCGGCCCGTCGTCACCCGTGCCGGGCGCGCCCGCCGGGGGGCCAGGGCGTCCCACGCTGCGAGGCGGGACCGTCCCGGATGCCCCTGGCCCCGCGCCGGCGCCAGCCGCTGGCCGCGGCTCTCCCCGGCCTCTCGGGACGCCGCCTGCCGCATGGCCGAGTGGTTGATTGTTAGGCCGTTCTTGCTGACAACTCCGGCATTGCTCAAGAGCTTTGCGGCGGCATAATGATAATCATCTTGACTTCAGGCCGTCGTTTTCGTGAGACATGCCTGAGGTTGTCCGCAAAATGGCACGGCCTTGCGGGAGGGCATTCCAGCGTGCGCCGGCGCGCGGGCTTGCCTTCGCCAGGAAAGATGCCCTTCACCTTCCGGGAGGGGAGGGCGCCCCGCGACCGGGAGGGGAAGGGGGGCTTCAAGCAGGGGGGACGCGGCCCTTCCTCCCGGAAAGTCCTGCCGGGAGGGTTCCGGGGGCGGCCGGCGCCGGGGGGCCCTCTGCGGCGGCCGACCCCGCCTGGCTTGCAGGAAGCCGCCAGA
>JAITEZ010000205.1 GCA_031281735.1 Deltaproteobacteria bacterium
CGATGACATCCTCGTTTTTTTTAAAAAAATAAAATATATTTATAAAAATATAAATAATTTAATAATATTACAATAAAAACAATCGAAAAAACATGATTTCCGCCAGAGGTCAATAGCAAAAATTGACAGACAGGAATAATGATCGGATCATCCCCAGGACAGTACAACCCCCTTCCCGCAACCGCATCACCCGACCTGCAGACAAGGCATCCAGCCCTTCTCTGTGCCGCCTCGCCGCCAGCGGTTCTTGCGGCCCGACTTGGGCAGAAAGAAAGCGATCCGCTTGCGACACGGGGGAAAGGCCAAGCGAGGGACATGAACCGGCTCGCGCGGCGGAGCCCCGAACGGGACAACGGAAGGAACCTGGCATCCGGCTCTCCATTCTCCCCCGCCTCGTTCCGACAGCAACGGCTGGCCGCAAAGGCGGCGGGCCAGTCATGTCTCTGACGATCGCGGCTTGGGAGCGGATGGGCCCCGGCATCGGAAACTATGTGGGAAGGTCGCTTCCAGGGCTGCTGTCCGAATTGAATATAGGTTTGCCGGATAGCCGGTCAATCAGCCCGTCACGCACGCGTATGACACGTCGCGAGCGCTTGAGCCATCGCGCGGGCGCGTTTCATGCCTCCCGCGCGGGATCCCTTGCGAACGCACATGACACGCAGCGTTCCCGCATGAACGTGTCCGCGCACGCAATAAAGGTTTCACAAGCCAATGTCCGGCGGGCCATATCCGCGATGACCGGCGAAAGCCGCCCCGGAAGCCGGGAACGTGCGTCCGGACGGAGTTACCGATAACCGGAGGGCAGCACAGTCGCGTCATCTGCATCCGCATCGTGCCCGGGGCGGGAAGTGCGGGAACCGCTGCCTCGCGGCAAGAGGAGAGGGGACACGCCGGGGACCCGCAACCGGACGCGGGCGGCGTCCGAGCAGGAAGGGGGCCGACGGGAGGGACGGTCCGCAGTTGGAGGGCACCTGACGACAGTCAGGGCGCGGCAGGGAAGTATGGAGGCGCGATGAAGCGCTACTCTCCCCGTTCTGCCGGCCGATGGCGGCCGGGGGAGGCGTCACCCGGCAGCGGCGACAGCCTGAGCACGGCCGCGCCGCCGCCCGTTTCCAGGCCGTCGGCGCGGAAAGCCGAGCCCTCGCGGGCCCTCGCCTCGAACAGGGCCCGCGTGAGCGGGTTGATGAAAAAAGTCTCGACGGCGTTCCCTATGCCGCGTCCGCCCATGGCGAGCGCGCGGCAGCACATCTCCCGCAGCCTCCCCTCCGCCTCCGGGGCGAGCTCCAGCGCTATCCCGCGCTCGCGCCTGAGCTTTGAGAGGGTGCGGCCGAGCATCCTGTCGAAAATCAGGGCCGCGCCGTCCGGGCGGATGCGGTCGAACACGACGATGTTGCCGCCGATCCTGTTGAGGATCTCCGGGCGCGCCAGGACGTCCTTGAAGAACCTGCCGATCGAGTCCTCGAAGGTGCGGCGCATCTCTTCGTAGTCCGCGCCCTCTGCCACGTCGGAGGCGCCGAGGTTGCTCGTGAAAACCAGGATGGACTCGGAGAAGTACACCGTCTCCCCGCGGCCGGAAGTGAGGCGGCCGTCGTCAAGTATCTGCAGGAATATGTCCCAGATCTTCGGGTGGCCCTTCTCGATCTCGTCGAACAGCACGAGGGAGAAGGGGTTCTGCTTGACCGCGTTGGTCAGCTGGCCGCCCACGTCGTATCCCACGTACCCCGGGGGTGAGCCCAGGAGGCGCTGGTCCGCGTGTTCCTGTGAGTATTCGCTCATGTCGAAGCGCAGGCAGCTGGCCGCAGAGCCGAAAAGCATCTCGGCGAGGGTCTTGGCAAGCTCGGTCTTGCCGACCCCGGTCGGCCCCGCCAGGAAGAGCACGCCCTTCGGCCTTTGCGACTGCTCGGAGAACTGGGCCCCGGACATGCCGAAAACGGCGCGCTTGATCACGTCCGCGGCGTGCCGCACCGCGGCGGGCTGTCCTATGACCTTCCCCGCTATCGTCTCCTCGGCCTCGAGTACGGCGCGGGAAGCCGTGAGCTTGCCCCAGGGGTTGTCCGAGATGCCCACCTTGTAGCGCAGTATGGCCGAGGCTATGTCCGAGAACGGCATCCCCTCGATCCGCGCCAGCTTCGCTATGTCGTTTATCTCCGCGAGGAAGAGGCCGCCGGTCTGGTCCAGGAAGACCTCCTTGCCGGCCTCGGACTCCGCCGGGGGGAGATTCGCGTAGCCGGGCACCCCCGGCGAGATGCGTTCGACCAGGAGCTTCCGGCTCTCGTGATCGGGCTTCGGGATGGAGATCGTGCGCACCTTCGGGTTGTCAAGGGCGTACCACGGGGGCAGATCGTTCTCCTTGTCAAGTATCCACACGAGGAGATGGAAGCGGGCGTAGCCGGAGCCGGGTGCCGCAGGCGCGCCGGGCCGCGGCCGCGGCAGGGCCGGTACGCTGGCCTGCGAGAGGCGGAACATGCGGAAATAGAACTCGTCCGCGTCCTGCCGGAAGACGTCGGCGAGCCTCGAGCCGAAGTTGATGGTGACCGCCGAAAGCGGCTTGCCGGGCGCACACAGGGCCTCGATGGCCTCGGCCGCCTCGGCTAGGGAGGACGCGGGCGGGGCCGCCGCGGCATCCTCGGCGGCCCTCCCCGCGCCGGGGGCACCCGGCCGCGTCAGCGCCTGGAAGCCGGAAAGGGGGGAGAAGCCCAGGATGGTCCCGTAGCTGAAACGCGCGAGTATCCTCACCAGCGAGTCCGACAGGTTGTGGAACTCCGCCGCGCCGTCGACGTCAAGGGCGTATATGTCCCGGATGTTGCCCCAGAGCACGAACTGGGACTTGACGAAAAGGTATTTCTGGATCTCCTGCGCCCAGCGCGGCTCCTGGAACGCCGTCATGCCTTTCCCCTTCCGGCGGGGGAGCCGCCCGCACCCTTCGCCAGCTGCCGCGAGACTCTTTCATCGCGGTCCCTGGCGGGAGCGGCGGAGGGGGGCTTCGCCCGCTGCGGCGAGGCCGCCTCCCGGCGCCTCGCCGCGTCCGCCGCGCCCGGAAGCGCCTCCCCGGAACCCGTGGAAGCCAGCGCCGGAATGACCAGGGCCGTCAGTTCCTCGCCCGCGCCCTTCCTGATCTCGTACTCGGCCGGGTGACCCGCGGCGCGCAAGGCGGCCGAGAGCTCCTCCAGCCTTCCGCACCATTTCGCCGACGCCTCCCCGTCCCGGAGCCGCTGAGCCTCGGAGCGGTCCTCGAGCCCCGAGACGTCGGCAACGGCCCTGATGAGGCGCAGGCGCGCCTTCCCGTCCGGTACCCGGTCGGCCATCAGGTAATACCCGCCGCCGAGTCCGATGTCCAGGAAAGGGCGCCCCCCCGCCGTGACGACCCTCACCCCCTCCTCGCCGAAAAGACGCTTCCCGTCCTCGCCGTACAACGTGAAGCCCTTGCGGCGCAGCTCCCCGGCCAGGGTCGCGGCCCCGAAGGCCCGGGACAACTCCTCCCCGGTCGCCGAGGCGGCGGCCTCCTCCAGGCCCGGCACGGCGGCGAGCGCGGCACGCACCGCCTCGCGCCCGCTGGCGGCCCGGTATCTGCCCATCAGCGCGTCGAAAGCCTCCAGGCCCTCCGGCGGGCCGGCGGCGGCGGCTCGCATATCGGCGGCCAGCACCTCCCCGCCGGAAAGGGCGCCCAGCTCTGCCGCGGCTTCCAGGAGCTCCTTCCGGCGCAGGATCTCCTCGGCGAGCCTTTCTGACGCCCGCCCCGCCGCGAGCTTCAGCTGGACAGAGAGGGCGCTGGCCCTCTCGGGGCTGCTGGACGCGGCCTCGTCCACCAGAGGCGCGAGCCTGGCCCCCTCCTCCCTGTCCAGGAGGGAAAGGCGGGCATGCAGCTCCCGGAGATTGAAACCGCCGCCTGGATCCCCCGCCGGGGCCGAACCTGCCGCTGGCGCCTGCCGCACGGGCGGCGGGGAGGGCACGCTGGCCTCCTCCATCCCGGACGCGTCCTGCGTGAGCGATTTCAGGACAGCCTCCCCGAAGAGGGAGATATCCTCCTCCTTCCCGGCCTCCGCAGGCCTGGCCATGTCACGCAGGTAGGCGTCTATCCTCCTGTCGATGCGGCGCCTCTCCTCCTGCCGCCTGAGCTTCGCCGACCCGAGGCCGCCGGCCGCGTCCTCCAGAAGGCGATCGAGCCCCTGGAACACGGCCTCGCCGGCCTTCCCGGCCTTGCACCCTGCGGCAAAGACCGGACTGGCCCCCAGTTTGACAGGCAGTATCAGCAACTCCAGCAACCCGAGTACTATCGTCTCGCTGCTCATAATTATACGGCCTTTGGCTTGGGGTTGTCGGGCGCGCGGCGAGGCCGGCGGCCCCTCGCGGCGGGAACCTGTCATCGCCGCCCGGCGGCCGAGGAGACGGGTCGACCCGGGATGGGAGCGGCCTCGCCCGTGCCGGCCGGGGCCGCCCTGTCTCGGCATCGGCCCGGCCTCCCCGCCCGGAAGCCCCGGCTCCCTGTATCCCGCTGCCGGTTCGCCGGAAGGCTGGTCCTGGCCAGGCGGGAGAGGCCGCACTGGCCCGCCGGCCGGGCAGGGGCCGGAGCCGGAGCCGGAGGGAACTCCAGGGTCATGGCAGACGGCCCGGGCACTGGCGGGAAAAGCGGGGAGCAGGGAACCAGTATAATCCCATTCCCCCAGGAATTCATGACGTATGGCCATGAGAGTCTGGATAATCCCGATTGTCGCAATCAACTTTTTTTTAATTAATTTATTATATATAATAAATTTTTAATATTAAAATTAAATATTTTATTTAAATTTAATACTAAACAATATAACAAGCGATTCTCAGGCTGGCCCCTTCGTCAGGTGGCACCGCGAAAGGCGATGGGGAATCCTGCCCCGCCCTGATGCCGCGGGCCCATTCCGTCCCGTAAAGAGGGGCGGCGGACCAAGACACTCTCGCATGGCCGGAAGGAGCGAAAAGCGCCACAACAGCAGGCCTGCACCCGCCACTGGAAGGAAGAAGGACGCCGCCAGCGATGCCCGGAAAGAAAGGTGGGAACGCCTGGCCCTGGGTGCGCGGGCGGCGAAGCGACGGCCGGGTACGCGTTTTCCGGCACCGGATGCCGCATACCCCCGGGGGAATGTTGAGGGAGAACGCAACCGGCTGCAACCGGCCGGCCCCGTCAGGGCGGCGCCTCCCTGGACGCGGCCCTTGCTGCGGGCCCAGCCGGAGATGGGTACGAGGAAGGGAACCATGCCAGCGGGCGCACTCGGGCGTTCAGGCGGCCTTCAAGCGCGATGGCACGCACCTACCGCCCGCGGCTGGGTTGGGCGGGTGCCGGTGCGAGCCGGTAGACCGGACGTGACGGGAGAACCCCGTCCGGCCCGGAGGGTCCGGGGGATGACCCCGCAGCCTCCCGTTCGCTGGCTACGGGCCGGGTGGCAACACGTCCAGGCGTGGCCGGCGGCCGGTTTCCCAGGGGGGGAGGCACCCCTCCGCCAGGCGCCTCCCGGGCGGGGGAAACCCATCCGGGGACGGCGCGGCTATGGCTTGCCGCGGGAGACGGGCCGCGGGGAGGATCCCCGCCTCCGGGAGGGGTCCCGCCCGGGCCGGAAGCCATGCGCCTGACAGCCCGCCGGGACGTGGCGTCCCCGCCCCTAGGTCACCGCCCCCGCGCCCGCCGAACGTCTGAACAGCCCCTTGCCGAAGACGACGCGGGCCATGCAGACGGTCAAGAGCGCGAACGCTATCGGAGTGGAGGCCCACCCCGCGAGGAGTGGCTCCGGGCCCAGCGCGATGTTCGTATCTGTCACGGCCAGGATGGCGAACAGGATCCCGATCAGCCCCTCCCCGGCGATGAGACCGGACGCGAACAGGATTCCCCGCTCCTTGCGGAGGCTCGCGAGGGAGTCCCCCTCCCCCGCGCCGCCTTGCGCGACCCGCGCCGCCCAGAGACGGAGGCCCCCCCCTATCAAGAGCGGTGTGGAGATGTGTATGGGCAGGTAGAAGCCGATGGCTATCGGCAGGGCGGGGAGGCGCAGGACCGTCAGGAGGACGCAGGCGGCGGTGCCGGAGAAGACCAGCCCGGCCGGGAAGGACTCGCCCATCACGCCTTCGACCACGAGCTTCATGAGGGTCGCCTGGGGGGCGGGAAGCTGGCGGGATCCGAAGCCCCATGCCGTATGGAGGATGACGAGGACGCTCCCGATGGCCACGGAGGCGCACAGCACGCCAATTATCTCCCCCAGTTGCTGCTTCCACGGCGTGGCGCCCAGGATGTTTCCCGTCTTGAGGTCCTGGGTGATGTCGCCCGTGATGCCGCACATGGCGCAGACTACGGCCCCGGAGCATATGGACGCGATCATGCCGGTCCTGCCGACGGCCTCGCCGCCCTGGAACTTGTACAGGAGCGCCACGATGAAGAGCGCGGCGATGGTCATGCCGGAGATGGGGGCGTTGGAGGCGCCCACCAGCCCGACTATCCGCGCGATCACGGTCACCAGGGCTAGCCCGAGGACGGCCGTGATTACGGCGCCGACGAGACCCATCGGCACGCGGGGGGCGAGCCCCAGGACGAGTGTCACGAGGACGATCCCTGACAGCATCACCTTGAAGGGGATGTCGCGGTCGGTCCTGGGGACCGGGCCGGGGGCCACCGCTTCGGACGGCCCGCCGCCGGCCCCGGAGGGATCCTTGCCCCGGCGGAAGCGACCCATGAGGGATCTCCAGAACATTGGCATGCTGAGCACGACGCCGATGATCCCGCCGGTGGCGATGAGGCCGGCACCGATGAAGCGGATGTAGTTGGACCACAGCCCCCAGTGCTCAAGCTCCTTCATGGGCAGCGTGGCCGGGTACAATGGCCCGGGGAATTGCGAACCCACTATGTAGATTGCCGGCATGACGATGAACCAGCCCAGCGCCGCCCCGGAAAACAGGAACACGGAGATGCGGAGGCCTATGATGTACCCCACGCCCAGGAGGGCGGGCATCAGGCTCATGCCGAAGCCGGTGCCCCTGAAGCCCGGAAGCGACCAGTCCAGCTCCGAGGGGTACAGTTTCAGCCCGTCCGACAGGTAGGCGTAAACCATGCTCACCAGGAACCCCAGGATGGCCGGGAAGGCCCTGCTGCCGCCCGCCTCCCCGGCCAGGAGGATCCCGGCGCAGGCGGTGCCCTCCGGGAAAGGCAGGGTGTCCCTCTCCCTGATGACGACCGAGCGCCGGAGGGGTATGGTGAACAGGATTCCCAGCAGGCCCCCGGCAGCCGCGACGATCGCTATCATGACATGGTCGGGGTCGGGCCCCCCCCATTCACCCTGCCAGAGGAACAGGGCGGGGATCGTGAAGATAGACCCGGCGGCCAGGCACTCGCCTGCCGAGCCGATGGTCTGCACCATGTTGTTCTCGAGGATGGACTGACGCCTCAGGAACGTGCGCATGATCGTCATCGAGATGACCGCGCACGGTATGGACGCGCTCACGGTCATGCCGACCCGGAGGCCCAGGTAGGCGTTGCCGGCGGCGAACACCAGGGCCAGGGCTACCCCCGCCACCACGGAGAACAGCGTCAGCTCCGGAAGGCTTTTGTCCGCCGGGACGTACGGATCGGGGACGCCGACGGGGGGGTCGCGATCCTCGGAACGGGTATCCATCGCCGTTTCCTGTCCCCCGCTTCCCTTCACTCCCGACTTCCGCACCCCCATCAGACGGCGCGGGCGGGTGGGGGCGCGGCACCGGCTGAGGGGATCCTGAGCCGGGGCAGGAGAGCAGGCATTTCGCCCTTCCCGGGCCGGACTATGGCATTACATGATATTTTTTTTGAGTTGAAACATACCATGCGGGCGGGGGACGGTCAAGACGGTCCCGAAATCACGCTCGCGCAAGGGCGGAAGAGCACCGGCAGGGACGCCGTTAAACGGCGGGGCGGGAACCCGCCCGTGAAAAGCGATGCCGGCCTAACGCTCGCCTGGTCCCGGAGGAACCGCGGATCCGGAACGGAATCCTTGCAGGCGGGGCCGAATCCACGCACTGCACCCTCTGGCACGGCCAGGGCCGCCCGAAGGCTTGGAATTATCGCTGTCACTTCCCGCCGGAGCTCGCGGGGACGCCGCGCCGCAGTCTCCACTCCCGATCCGAAAGGGCAGGTAACGCCCGGAGATGCCGTCAATCGGAAACGGGGCGGCGGGAACGCGGTTCACGGCCTCCTCAGATCCCTGGCGCGGCGCGCCGCGAAGGGCTGGGCCCGCCTGGGCAAGGGGCCGCCGGCAGGGCATCCCCCGGCAATCCCTGAAGCGGGGGACGAGCCCGGCGACTGCGGACTCCAGGGGAAGCCCGCATGATGGCGGCGGCACTGGGACGGATGCCGCCTGATACCGCCGGGGAAAAAAAACCCGGCGTAACAGATTGCTATCACGACGGGAAGAAGCCAGTCCTACGATTGTCTGCCGTGTCCGCTGGTCGCTGAAAGGGCCAGACAGGTTTTTGGAGCGGGCAACGGGGCTCGAACCCGCGACCCCAAGCTTGGGAAGCTCGTACTCTACCAACTGAGCTATGCCCGCTCTTGCCGAAAGCCCGGCGGCTCCGGGCGTTAAGTCTTTTACCACCATGCTGAACCCCGTGTCAAGGGGAGCCGGGCAACGCGGCACCGCGCCGGCGACAGTGAGGCGGGTGTCCTGATGCCCTCATTCCCTGATGCCCGCACGCCCTCTCGCGCGACCGGAACCCTCCTCCCCCCGCCGGGCAGGCTTACGTGGGAAGCCGACCGTCCCTGCCGACAGGCCAGAGTGAAAGAGAGGGCGACGATCCAAAAGGTGCCGGGGTTCCCCGGACGCGGGCAGGGATGCCGGGAAACCAGGCCACCGGGCCGCAGGCGAAAGGCTTCAATCCACCGTCTGCCCGCCGTTGGCACGGAACTCCGCCTCGCTAGGGCGGTCTGGCCACAGGTCGGAGTACCTCCCGGCCTTCCCGGCTATTTCCCTGCCTGCGGCAACGGCCGCCGCGCTCGACTTGAAGAAACCCAGGCGCACCCGGTACCAGGTCGTGCCGTCCTTTTTGAACTCGGTGAGATAGAGGTTGCCGGGGGGGCCTAGCGCCATGATCCTGTCAAGCTCCCGTTGCGCCTCCTCCCTTTTTCCCGGCACCGCTATGAATGTGACCGTCCAGGAATCCGCCTGGCCGGTCTTGGGGGGGCTGTCGGCGACAGAAGCCGCCGCAGGGGTCGCCGAGGGCTCGGCCGATGCTGCGGCAGGGGATCCGGATGACTCGGCCGGTTTGGGGTCGTCCGCCTTGGGGATCCCGGCAGGCGCGGCGGCGGGCTTGGGTGGCACCGTCCTCCGGGTATCTGCGGAACGTGGCGCGGACGGCGGAGGCGATGCGGCCGGGGTCGTTGCGGTGGCCCTGGGTGTCTCGCTCATCGGGGCGGCGGAGGCCGCAACTGATGAGACGGAGGAGGGAGGCAAGGAGCCCGCCGCAGACGCGGGGGGAGGCGAGGAGCCCGCCGCAGACGCGGGGGGAATAGAGGAGTCCGCCGCAGACGCGGGGGGAGTAGAGGAGTCCGCTGCAGACGCGGGGGGAGTAGAAGAGTCCGCCGCAGACGCGGGGGGAGCAGAGACATCGGAACCGCTAACGGCACCTGTATCTCCCTCGCTATCCCCGGTGTCTCCTGGGGAAGGGGTCTCGGCAACCGGGACGGTGTTGTAGTCAGTCCTTCTCGGCAGGGGTATCGCACGGGGGGGGGCGGGCTCGTCCGGAACCGCCTGAGCAGCTTCATCGGCGATTGCCTCCGGCACGATGCCAGGGGCGCTTCCCCGCGGGAGTTCGCCCGGTTCCTCTTTGGGGGAAGCGGCTACGGGGGCCGGATCCTCAGGGGATGCGGGAACGGTGCTCTCAGTGGCGGACAGTTCGGGAGCGCTTGTCACGGCGGGCTCGGGAGTCCCCGGCGCGGCGGGCTCGGGAGCGCCGCCGTCCCCGCCCGAGGCGCCATCCACGGCCTGCATCGCGATAACGTCCTCAAGAGACGGCGGAGATTCCACCAGGGTGCCCGCCGGGGGCGAGACATCGGCCGGCACGGAGCCCGTGACCCCGGAGACGGCGGCTTCGCCCGCCTCCACTTCCAGTCCGGCCTGAAAGGCGGACGGCAGGGCCGCCTCGTCCTGATCCGGGGACGGGGCGAATGAGAGGTCGGGCTCGGGGGATGAGGGGATGTTGCCGGCGGCTCCGGCGGCGGACGTGACCCCGGCGGTCGCAACCGCGACCACCGTCCCGTCTCCCGCGCCCATGACGGGCTCGGCGCCGGCTTCGTCATCGGCCAGGTCTCCCGCCGAGGCCGCGGCGTCCTCCAGGGAAAGCGCCTCGACGACGGCTCCTTCACCAGGGGTGCCGGAAGCGCCACCGTCCGCGACGGATCCGGCCGCGGCAACCTCGGGGGCTGCCGCCACCAGGGATTCCCTGCGGTCGAGGGAGGCCGCCGGGGACGCGGCCTCCCCGGGAGGGGGGGCGTCCGTGGTCTTGAAATAGAGATATAGGACGACCACGGCCAGGATCACCGCCAGGGCGATCGCGACTATCTTCACCGCCGGGCCGGACTTCTGGACGCTGGTGTACTCTGGCTCCGGCCCCAGCTCCTCATCGTACCAGCCGTCGTCACCATCATCATCATCGTCATCGCGATCCACGAGGATGGGCTCGCGAGCGTCGCGGGGATCCAGGTCATCGGGAGCGCATGCCATGGCGGACCTCCGGAAAGGCTTAAGGCCCCGGGGGCCTTGCGCGCCGCAGCAGGCCCCCGGAGGCGGAAGGTCTCCGGGGCCCGGGCTGGGCGACCGGGGATGGCACCGCGGCGCCCCCCGTAAAATTCGCTGGAACAAGGCATCGGCGAACCTGCCGATGGGAAGGGTTTCGGGTTCGATCCCCGTTCCGGGCCTCGGCATCTGCCCCTGGCCCACGAGACAGGGCTGAGGGGCTCTAGGCTCGGCTACGGACTGCAGGCTCGGGCCCCCCCCGGGGGGCCGGCCGATCCCCGGCCGTCAGGCCTCCTGCCAGGCAACCGGCTTCCCGGCTGCGGAACCCTGCGGCCCGGCACCTCGCGGGTTTCCTGCGACCGGGCTCACGGGGCCGGGACTCTCGTGGGGATCCCTCCCGCCCAGCCCAGGCTAGTCGCCCAGGATCCCGGATCCGGCCTCCGTCGCGCCTCCCGGAGAGGCCTCGGCCTCCGTCGCTCCTCCCGGAGCGGCCTCGGCCTCCGTCGCGGCCTCGCCGCCGGACAAGCCGGGGCCGGCATCGGAACCGGCGCCCACGGACGGCGCGGCCGCGCCTGAGGGGGAGGTGCCGCCGTCCGCAGGGGTCGCCGCGGAGCCCTCCCGGGGCGAACCCGCCGCAGAAGGCAGGGCGCTGGGAGCGCCCGCAGCGCCGATCCGGAATCCCGCAGTCATGGCGCGCATGGTGCCGGGGAAGCGGGCCTCGAGTGTCTCGTAGTGCTGGCGGGCCTCGTCCTCACGCCCCAGGGCCACGGCCGTCCGGGCCATGGAGTTCAGGATGTCCGCGCGGAAGCCGGCGGTCGCCTCGGAGAAAACGGGATCCGAGACGGGCCTGCCGTCCGGCCCCACGACCGGGGCCTCGGCGGCCTCCCAGGCGCGGCCGTAGTGGCCCAGGGCGGCCCCGATGTCGCCCGTCTCCTCGGCGAGCGCCCCCTGGAAGTTGTAGATGATCGCGGCGAGGTCAAGCTCGTGGCCCCGGAGCCTCGAGGCGAGCTCGTCCAGGAGCGTCCTGGCCTCGGCGTAACGGCCGAGGCTCGTGTAGGCCTCCACCATCGCGAAGCCCGCGAGCCTGCCCGCCTCGCGGCTCTTCCAGCGCTCCCGGACCTCCTCCATGCCCCGCAGCGTGGCCGCGGGGTCGCCCTCCCGGTAGGCGAGGTAGTACTCCCGCGAGGCCTTCTCGGCCCTGGCGGAGTTGATGGTGACGCCCGCGGCCACGCCCACCACCGCCAGGATCAGGACGAGTCCCGTCACGAGGACCTTGTTGGTGTGGGTGAGGTAGAAGTTGTACAGCCGCTCGGACGTGCTGAGGAAAGCGTCCTTCTCCCTGAGGAGGTCCTTGATCCGTACCTTGTCGCTCATTTATCGGTTGACCGGTTGTTCCTTGAAGGGGTATGGGTCGGCGCCGCAGGGGGCAGGGGCTGGGCGGGAGGCCGCGCCGCGCTGGGCTCCCGTTCGGGGGAACGCGGTGCCGGGCTGGGCCGGGGAAGTGCACCTGCGAAAAATAGCTTAACTCCCAATAAAATGCAACAAGGACGGGCGGCCGATCCGGGGAGGCTTCCGGCCCGCAGCGGGATCGGGAAGCCCGCCGCGCCGGGGGCCTCCCCACCCGCAGACCCGCCCAGTCCGGTTCCAGGGCGGCCGGAGGGCCCGGGGCAACGTCCGCCCCGCGGGGGATCCGCGCCCGGGCACTCCCCTCAGCCCCGGCCTCCGTCCCTGGCGGCGGCCAGGGCCCTGGCGACCCCGCGCTCCACCGCCCTCTCGATGATTTCGCTGAGCTCGTCCCCGGTGAGATCCGCCACTTTCGCGAGGAACGCGCCCTCCCTTCCCGGGGCGGCCACCCGGGGATCTGGCGGGGGCGTGCCCGGAACGGGGGGGGGGTCTGGGGACATGGGCGGAACGCTGAAGTCGGCGGGATAGGCGGGGGACTCGAGGGGATCGGCGGGCTCGGTGAGGTCCACCGGCTCAGCCTCCCCCGCCGGGCCGACGGGGTCGGGAAGGGGCTCTCCGCCTCCGGAAAAGGCTCCCGGGAAACCCGCCGCCGGAACCGCGCCCCTGGCGGCCCGCCGGGCCTGCGCCCCCCCGGACGAGCCGCCCGCGCTCCTGATGGAGGCCCCGCCCGCGGCCAAGGGGGCCGCCGGCGGAGGGGCGTCCGCCGTCCCGGCGCGGTCTATGCGGTCGGTCAGGAGTATGGTCCTGGAGTCCGCGACCTCGCCCCCCCGCGCGGGGACCGGCGGCCGGTAGGCCAGCGTGGGCGGGGCGCCGCCCGGGCGCCGGTGCCCGGCGGCGGCCGCTCCCGGCTGCGCGGGAGGGGGCGAGGATCCCCCGCCGCGCGTGGGGGGGGCGGGAGGCGTCCCGTAACCCGCCGCAGGGGCGGCCCCGGAGGCGCCCGGCGGGGCAGGCCCGGCGCCCGCCACTTCACGCAGGGGACGCCGTCCAGGGCCGGGTCCCGGAGAGGGAGGGGGAGAGGGGGCCGGGAAGCCCGCCCGGCGGGGCGGCCTCCCCGGGGCCTCTGGAGGGTCGGCGGAACCCACCGGCCCCTCGAGATCCCCCAGGATCTTTTCCATGTCGTCCAGGATGTCGTCTGCCGAAACCCCGCCGAAAAGGGGCGGCCGCGCCCCCGCGCGCGGGGACGGGCCGCGGGCCGGGGCCTCGCCGCCCCCGCCACGGGGGCCGGGCTTCTCCTCCCCGAAGATGACCATGGGTTCCGGGGAGGCGGAGTCCCAGTAGTCAGGGGGGGACGGCTCGTCCAGCCCCAAATCGCCGGGTCCCGCGGAGTCGTCCCCGTACCCCCCGCCGGGGCCGCCATCGTCCGCGTCGTCGAAGAGGGACCGCGGCACGGGCTCGGCCCCCGCGACGTCGTCGGGGAAGAGCGCCTCCAGCGGCCGGTCGCCGTCCGGGCGGGGCGGAAGCGCGGGTTCAGGCCCGGCGGGGCCCCGGCGGGTCGCGGATCCGCCGCCCGGGCCGAGGGCGGGCTCGAGCGAGGAGTCCAGTGAAGGGTCGAGGATGGGCTCCAGGACCGGCACCCGGCCCGGGCCGAATCCCGCCCCCGACTCCGGGGCGTCCTCCTCCCCGCCGCCGCCCGCCCAGCCGTCGCCCTCGTGGACGCCCCCGTAGTCCCCGCCGGCGTCCGCCTCCTCCAGGAGGCCCTCCAGGATATCCTCATAGGTATCCGGCGGACCCGGGCTACCGGGCCGTCTGCGTCCGTCTGCCATATGTCACGCCTTTCCCCGGGCGGGGATCCGGGCATCCCCGGCGGCATCCCCACGGGCGGCGGGGGCCTCACGGGGCCTTACGATACATGGCCGCCCCGCCGGGCCCCCGGACACCCGCGGCCGCGCCGGGCGGCCCGCGGACGGCGGCGCGGTGGAGTCATCCGGCCGGCTCAGCCCCTCGCCCTTCCCGGGGGGGCTTCAGATCGGCTGGAGAGAGAACCCCTCGGGCCGTTCCAGCACGAAGACCGACTCGGGAGGCGTGAAGCCCAGGCTCACCTCCCGGTAGCTGAGCTCCAGGCCGTGCGTGCCACCGCCGTGCCGCCAGGAGGCGGCCACCGTCCGCGGGAAGAGCCTCAGCGCCCCGCCCCGGTCGTCCCGCGGGGCGGGTTCCCAGCGCCCGTAGCGGGCCTGGAAGTCGGGATCGCGGGCGGAACCGCGGGAGACGGAACGCAGGGTCTTCCAGGAAGCCGAGTCCCAGGGGGCCGCGCCTGACACGGAGACCCTCAGGGGGGCGCCCCCCCCGGCGGCCGGATAGGCCAGGAAGAGCGCCTCGCCCTCCCCGGTGGGCAGCGGCGCGAGCGCCTCGGCGCGGCCCGGCTCGAAGGGGAGGGAGCCCGAGAGGGCGGCGAGGAGCCCCTCGGCCTCCAGGGGGAGCGGCAGCAGGAGCTCCAGGGCCCCGCCCCGGGCCTCGCCCGCGTAGTAGGCCCGGCCGAGGTAGTCCGCGGCGCGGAGATAGCCGTCCGCGACCGCGAGGCGGAAGGCGGGCTGGCCGAAGGGATCGCGGGCGGTGAAGAGGAGCGAGCCCGGCCGCTCGCAGACCAGCTCGAAGCGGAAGAAGCGGCGGCCGTTGCCGGAGAGGTAGTTGGCGTCCCCCCTGACGGCGAATGTCCGCAGATCCTCCCCCTCCGCCCAGACGGCCCGGGCGAGCCCCTCGGCCCGGAGGTTCTCGGCCGGGGCCCGGTCCGGAGGCACCCCGGCCGTCCGGGCGCAGCCGGGCAGGGCGAGAATGGCGGCGAGCGCCAGGGCGCTGAGGAGGGTGGCCGCCGGGCCCGCGCCCGCCCTACCGGAGGATCTGCTGCAGCTTCTCATTGATTCTCTCCGGGGACTCGTGGCCCTTCTCGACGGCCTTCTGGTAGGCCCGCCTGGCCTCGCCGGTGCGGCCCTGGCGCCGGAGCACGTCCCCCAGATGCTCCATGACGACGGGATCCTCGCCGGAGAGCTGGGCCGCCCGCTCCAGGAGCGGCAGGGCCTTGGCGTAGTCCCTCATGCGGTAGTAGATCCAGGCCAGGGTGTCCAGGTAATAGCCGTTGTCGGGCCGGAGGGCGTTGGCCCTGAGGGCGAGCGAAAGCGCCTGGTCCAGGTTGCGGTTCTCCTCGGCCCAGGTGTAGGCGAGGTAGTTCATGGCCTCGGAGAACTCGGGATCCAGCTCCACCGCCCGCTTCATGGCCGCGAGGCATTCGGAGCGGCGGCCCAGGCGATCCTCGACCGCCCCCAGGGCGAACTGCAAATCCGCCGAATCAGGGAAGCTCCTCACCCCCTCCAGGTAGAGGGAGCGGGCCTCCTCCACGCGGGACTCCTCCTCCATGATGCGGCCGGTGGCGACCAGGAGCATGGGCGCCTCGGGATGCTCGCGCCTGGCCTCGGCCAGCGCCGCGAGGGCCTCCCCGCGGCGATCCTCCTTGGCCAGGAGCGAGGCGAGGTACAGTGTCGCGTCCACGGACTCCTCGCTCCGCAACGGGATGCCCCGGAGGTTCACCAGGGCCTGGGGGACGGCGCCTGACTCGGACTGGGCCACCGCGAGGAGGTACCGGGCCTGGGTGTTGCCGGGGTTGTGCCGCAGGACGCCGGAGAACTCCCGCGCCGCCTCGGCGTAGAGCTCGTCCTCGAGGAACATGAGACCGATGGTGATGCCCGCGTCCTCGGGCCCCTGGGGCAGGCCCGAGACCTCCTCGATGAGGGTCACCGCCTCCCGCCGCTTGCCGGTCTTGATGAGGATCCGCGAGAGGCGGGCCTTGGCCATGGAGATGTCGGGCCGGTGGCGGATTATCTGGCGGTAGTCCCGCTCGGCCGCCCGCAGATCGCCCGACTTCTCGTGGAGGAGGGCGAGCTCAACGAGGCTCTCGACGAAGTCGGGCTTCTTGACCACCGCCAGCTCGAAGTGCCTGGTAGCCGCCGTCCTGTCCCCGCGCCTGAGGGCGACGCGCCCCAGAAAATAGTCCGGCAGGTACGAGCCCGGGGTCAGTGCCCCCAGGCGCTGGAAGGCCTCGGAGGCCTCGTCCAGCCTCCCGCTCTCGGCGTACATGGCGCCCAGGAAGCTCACCGCCTCCTCGTTGGAGGGGTCGAGCCGCAGGGCCTCCAGGTAGTTCTCCTCGGCCCGGGCCCACTGGCCCGAGACGGAGGCGAGGTATCCCGCGAAGAGCCGGGGCTCCGGATCCTCGGGCCGCATGGCCGCGGCCCGGTCCACGTAGATGGAGGCCTCGTCCAGCCGCCCGTTGCGGGCCAGCATCTTGGCGGTCTCGAGCTCCAGGTAGTAGGGGCCCCCGGCCTCGCTCGCGGCCCTCTTCATGGATCTCACGGCCGAGTCGTCGAGCCGGGCCATCTCCTCGTACTGGGCCCTCAGGAAATAATAATAGCTCCGCACGGCGGCGCCGCCGGACCCGCCGGCCGCCGCGCAGGCGCTCAGGGCGCAGGCGCTCAGGGCGAGGGCGCAGACGAGCGCCGCCGCGGCGGGAGGACGTCCGGAGGGGGACGGCCCCGCGCGGGGGATCCTGCCGGCGGCGCGGGAGGGCGCGGCCTGGGGGCGGCCGCGGGCCGGGGCGGAAAGGGACGGGTGGGTGAAGGGCATATGCGTTATCCCGGACGGGGATGTCAGTCGGATAAGGAGAGCTCCGGGAGCTCCTTCAATAGGTAGTCGGACAGCTTCTTCTTCAGCCGCTCCTCGAGCTGGCGCACCCTCTCGCGGCTAACCCCGAACTCCTCGCCGATCTCCTGGAGGGTCACGGGCTCGTCGCTGAGCAGACGCTTCTCCATGATGCGTCTCTCGCGGTCGTCCAGGGTCTTCCGGAAACGATCCAGCTTCCCCGAGACGAGCTCCCGCACCTGGGCGTCGGCTAGCAGGCTGTCGGCACCCTCGCCGGGGCTGGGGAGCAGGCTAACCTGGGTCTCCTCCATGTCCTCGCCCAGGCGGGAGTCGAGGGATACCTCCCTCCCGGAGCCCAGGCGGGCGTCCATCTCCTCCACGTCCTCGCGCGGCACGCCCAGCCTCTCCGCCAGGAGCTCGGGCAGGGGCTCCAGGCCCTCCTTCTGGAGCCTCTCCTGCTCCTTCTTGAGGTTGAAGAAGAGCTTGCGCTGGACCTGGGTCGTTCCCACCTTGACCAGCCGCCAGTTGTCCATGATGTACTTGAGGACGTAGGCGCGGATCCAGAAGGTGGCGTAGTAGCTGAACTTCACGCCCCGGGCGGGGTCGAACTTCTTCAGGGCCTGCATGAGGCCTATGTTGCCCTCCTGGATAAGATCCTGGACGTTGTTGAGCCAGCTGCTCTGGAATTCCAGGGCGATCTTCACCACCAGCCTCAGGTTCGCGGTTACCACCCGCTGGGCGGCCTCGGTGCTCCCCGTCAGGCGGTACTCCCGCAGGAGCCTGTCCTCCTCCTCCCGCGAGAGCATCTTGAACTGCCGCACCTCGGCCAGGTAGGCCCTGAGCGAGTCCGTCCCGGGGGGGGCCGCCGCCCCGCCGCCCCGCCAGGGGGCCGGGGCCTTCGCCCGCGGGTCGGCCGCCACAGGGAGGAACTCGCGGTCGCGGTCGGGATCGGGCTCGATGTCATCATCGCCTTCGTCCGGGTCGGCAAGCCCCGGGGCGCGCCCGCCGCCGATCCCGCGCCCGCGGGCCCGGCCGACCGCGAAAGCCCCCTCCCGGCGGGGGGAAAAACCGAGCCCCCCCCCCATGGCCTCCTGTCCCGGCCCGAAGCCTATGTCGCTTTCTGCCTCCAAACGCTACCTCGGTGGGGATCCGGCGGACGGGCCCCCCTGCCGGGAGCGGGGCGCCCGGCGCGAAAAGAGAAGAGCCGACCCCGGAAAGCGCGTCTTTGAGGGGCGGCCCGTCTGACCGAACTCGCGGGGGGGCGGAGCCCCCGGTGTGGACGGCTGGCTGAAGCGGATACCTCCTAGGGGTCGGGGCCGGCGCGGAACCGTCGACCTCCGGCGTCCCGGCCGGAGCTGCCACAGGACGGGCCGGGCTCCACGAAATGACGCATTCCGGACATATATTATATATACCTTGGAAGTGAGGTTGTCAAACGGCCCCGCCGCACCGCCCCCCCGGGCTGGGCCAGTGGCGGGCGCGGGAAGCGCCCTACCCCGCCCTCGGGGGGAGGCCCCGGGGCGCCCCCACCGGAGTGCCCTCAGGCGTCGCCCGGGAGGGGCCCCGGCCATGCCCCCGGAGAGGCCTCTCTATCCCCGGGGAGATGCCCCGGCCATCCCCCCGGGGGCAACCACAGGCATCCCCGCAAGGAGGCCTCGGGGGCCCTCAGGGGGGGCCCGGGGGGGCCATCACGGGGAGGCCCGGGAGACCATCCCGGGGAGGCCCCAGGCGGCCTCAGGGCGGGGCTTGCCGTCGGCCGCCCCCGGGAGCCCCGGGACGGCCGGGGCGCGCGGCGGCCGCGCTTCAGCGGGCGGAGTACAGGGCCTCGGCCAGGAGATCCATCGTGTTGCCGCTCATCCCCGCCAGGGCGGTGTTGGTGAGGAGGGCCGCCGAGATGCCGCTGGCGGGGTCGGCGAACCAGCGGTTGCCGTATACCCCGCTCCAGGTGACGGTGCCGGGGGACCAGGGGCCATGGACGGGGGCCTTAAGGTAGCTCCAGCCGCCCCCGAACCCCTCGTCCGCGCCGGAATCCAGCGGAGCCGCGGCATCGCTCAGGAACCACTCCATGACCTTGGGATCGGCGAAGCCCTCGCCCGAGCGGGCCACCGCGTCCACGAGGATGGACACGTCGCGGGCCGAGGAGACCATGCCGCAGCCGCCCGAGGGCCAGGCCCCGGGATCCAGGGCCCGCCCCGGGCTGTAGATGAAGGTCCTGCCCCCTCCCAGGGGGTAGTTCTCGGGGTCGGCCATCCGGTGGATCCTGCCCCCGCTGTCGGCGTACGGAACCGCGAGCCGGGAGGGATCCCTGGCGTAGTAGTCAGTGTCGGGGAGATCCAGGGGCCCCGTCACCAGCTCCCCCATGACCGTGGGAAGGGGCTTCCCGGCGGCCGCCGCCATGACCGCCCCCATGACGTCGGCGGAGAGGGAGTAGCGCCAGGACGTGCCCGGCGCGAAGAGCAGGGGGACGGAGGCCAGCCGCCGCATGTTCTCGTCCAGGGTGAGGCCCTCGTCGCGGGAGCAGCCGTCAGACACGCCGGCCCGGTGGAGGGGGCCGCCAGCGGTCTCCTCGAAGCCGTAGCCGAGGCCGGAGGTGTGGGTGAGGAGATGGCGCAGGGTGATGACGGCCGGGGACCCGTCGGGCATGGTCGGGGCGAAGCCGGGGAGGTGCCTGGTCACGGGGTCGTCCAGGGAGATGCCGCCCCGCGAGAACATGGCCGCGGCCGCGGCGGAGGTGAAGGCCTTGGAGACCGAGGCGAGCCGGAAGAGCGCGTCCATCCGCATGGGGATCCCGGCCTCGCGGTCCATGAGGCCAGACGCCCCCTCGAAGACGGTCTCCCCGCCCCGCCTGGCCACGAAGACGGCGCCCACGAGCTCGCCAGAGGAGGTCTTGGCGTCCAGGATGCCCTGGAGGGTCCCGGCGAGGCCTTCCGGCTCAGGGGCGGGGGCCGCCGCCTGGGCCAGGAGGGCCGGGGCGGGGGCGAGAAGAAGGAGCGCCAGGGCGGCGGAGGCGGCCAGGGCGGCGGGGCGGCGGCCCGCTCGGCGTCGGGAGGGCATGGTGTGTTCCTCTCTATCATATCCAGGCTGGCGGCCGGGCGGGGACGGCCGGGGTCTGCTGCCGTCCCGCTTCCGGGGCGTCCCGGAGGGGCGGGGGGATCCGGGGGGGCGGGCTCGCGGGGGATGCCCCGGCCAGGACGGGGCGGGCCGCGGGCCGGGCGGCCCCTGACGGGTACGCCGGGCGCCGCCCCCGCGACAGGCCGAGCCCTTCCCAGGGCTTCATGGTAGCACAGTTCCCTCTCGGCGCGGCCCCCCGGCGGGGGCGCGCCGGCCGGATTCCGGGAAGGGCGGGCCGGGCCTCCCCCGGAACGCCGGCGGCCGGCCCCGCCGGCCGCGGCCGCTCCGCGCCTCCCCGCACCCTCCTCCCCGCCCGGTCGCGGCCGCCCGTGGCGGCCCCGGGGTAATCATGAAAAAAAACCGAGGGATGTTA